>CAZGRJ010000075.1:0-12091 GCA_964528115.1 uncultured Nitrospirales bacterium | reverse complement strand
CCGCCGGAGCCCCGCCCGCCGCCGACACCCCCCTGGACGAGGTGCTCGCGGCGCTCTCGGCCACCACCGACGGCCTCTCCGCCGCCGAGGCGGCCGAGCGCCTGAAGCAGCACGGCCCGAACGAGATCGCCGAGAAGCGGAAGCACCCGCTCCTCAAGCTGCTGTCCTACTTCTGGGGCCCCATCCCCTGGATGATCGAGGTCGCCGCCGCCCTCGCTGCCGTGGTGGGGGACGACACGGACCTGGTCATCATCCTCGTCCTCCTCGTCTTCAACGCCGCGGTCGGCTTCCACCAGGAGCACGAGGCCGAGGGCGCCATCGCCCAGCTCAAGCGCCAGCTCGCCCTCAAGGCCCGGGTGCGGCGGGGCGGCGCCTGGGCGCAGATCGACGCCCGCGAGCTGGTGCCCGGCGACGTCGTGCGGGTGCGCTTAGGCGACGTGCTGCCGGCCGACCTCAAGCTGTTCGAGGGCGACTACCTGAGCGTGGACCAGTCCGCCCTCACCGGCGAGTCGCTGCCCGCCGACAAGCACGCCGGCGACGCGGCCTACTCCGGCTCGGTCGTCCGCCAGGGCGAGATGCAGGGCGTCGTGACCGCCACCGGCATGGCGACCTACTTCGGCCGCACCGCGAAGCTGGTGGAGGAGGCGAAGCCCGTCTCCCACTTCCAGCGCGCCGTCCTCGCCATCGGCGACTACCTGATCTACCTGACCCTGGGGCTGGTCGCCGTCCTCTTCCTGGTGGAGATCCACCGCGGCGAGCCGGTGCTCAAGGTCCTGGAGTTCGCCCTGATCCTCACCGTGGCCGCCATCCCGGTGGCCATGCCGGCGGTGCTGAGCGTGACGATGGCCGTGGGCGCCGTGGTGCTCTCGAAGATGCGCGCGATCGTCTCGCGCCTGGAGTCCATCGAGGAGATGGCGGGCATGGACGTGCTGTGCTGCGACAAGACCGGCACCCTCACCCAGAACCGCCTGACCCTCGGCACGGCGGTGCCCGTGGGCGCCCTGGACGCCGCCGAGCTGGTCCGCGCCGCCGCCCTCGCCTCCAAGACCGACGACCCGGATGCCATCGACGAGGCGGTCCTGGAGGGCCTGCCCGGCGGCGAGGGGGCGCTTTCGGGCTACGTGCAGGAGCGGTTCGTGCCCTTCGACCCGGTGCGCAAGCGCACCGAGGCGCATGTCGTGGACCCGCGCGGCGAGCGCTACCGGGTCACCAAGGGCGCGCCCCAGGTGATCCTGGAGCTTTGCCGCCCCGACGACGACCTGAAGGCCCGGGTCGAGGGCCACGTGGACGACTTCGCCCGCAAGGGCTACCGGACCCTGGGCGTGGCCCGCTCCGACGGCCGGAACCCGTGGACGTTCCTGGGGCTGCTGCCCCTGTTCGACCCGCCCCGGGAGGACGCCGCCGCCACCATCCGGCACGCGCAGGAACACGGCATCGACGTGAAGATGGTCACCGGCGACAACCTGGCCATCGCGCGCGAGGTGTCCGCGCAGCTCGGCCTCGGCACCGGTATCGTGCCCGCCGACCGCCTGCCCCGGGCGGGCGGCGACGGGCGCGGGGCCGAGGTGGAGCGGGCCCAGGGCTTCGCCCAGGTCTTCCCCGAGCACAAGTACGCCATCGTGCGCGCCCTGCAGGCCCGCGGCCACCTGGTGGGCATGACCGGCGACGGCGTCAACGACGCCCCGGCCCTCAAGCAGGCCGAGGTGGGCGTGGCCGTGGCGGGCGCCACCGACGCCGCCCGGGCCGCCGCCGACCTGGTGCTCACGGCGCCGGGCCTGTCGGTGATCGTGCGGGCGGTGGAGGAGGCGCGGCGCATCTTCGAGCGCATGACCTCCTACGCCATCTACCGGGTCACCGAGACGATCCGCATCATGTTCTTCCTGGTGCTGGCCATGCTGATCTACGGCATCTACCCGGTGACGGCGATCATGGTCATCCTCCTGGCCCTGCTCAACGACCTGCCCATCATGACCGTCGCCTACGACAAGACCCGTCTCGACCCGGCGCCGGTGCGGTGGGACATGCGCCGCGTGCTCACCATGGCCACGGTGCTGGGCGGCGTGGGCGTGATGGAGACCTTCGGTCTGTTCTACATCGCCCGCACGTTCTTCGGCCTCACCGGCGGGGCGCTCCAGTCGGTGATCTTCCTCAAGCTCGTCGTGGCCGGGCACCTGACCCTCATGGTGGCGCGCAGCCGCGGGCCCTTCCTGAGCCGACCGTGGCCCGCCCCGGTGCTGCTCCTCGCCATCGGGAGCACGCAGGCCGTGGCGGCCATGATCGTGGGCTTCGGCTGGCTCGTGACGCCGATCCCGTGGTCCTACGTCGGCCTGATCTGGCTCTACTGCCTGGTGTGGGTCTTCATCGAGGACGGCGCCAAGCTCGCCGTGTACCGCCACCTGGACTTGGTCGCCCCCGGCCACCGGCGCTTCCTGCACCTGGCCCGGCATCCGGGCGGATAGGCAGGCGTCCGGCTAGCGATCCGTCTTCGTCGTCTCGGGCGGGTGGTGACCCTCCATGTGGTCGTCGTAGTCCAGCTCGATCCACATGGCGTTCAGGATCGCGAAGAAGCTCACGAGGCCGAGCCCCAGGATCGCGGAGAAGTACCACATCACGTCACCTCGTCAGTAGGCGTTGTCGCGCCGCTCGACCTGGGCGCTGTCCAATCTCCCCCGCAGGACGTGGAACACCCACGCCGTGTACGCCAGGACGATGGGCAAAAAGACCACCGTCGCCACCAGCATCAGGAAGAGCGTGAAGTGGCTCGACGACGCGTCCCACACCGTCAGCCCCGCCTCCGGGTGGCTCGACGACGGCAGCAGGAACGGGAACGCCGTCACCGCCGGGATCGCCACCACCGCCGCCACCGACACGGCGCCGCACACGAACGCCGTGCGGGCCCTACGGGCCTTGTGACCCAATAGCGCCAGGGCCGCCGCCCCCAATGCCACAAAGGGCACGAGGAACGGCCACTGCCTGGCCGTCAGCGAGTCCCACCACGCCCCCGGCGCCGCCGTGACCGACTTGGCGAGGGGATTGGACGGCCCGCCGTGATCGATCGCGCCCGTCACCGTGTAGCCCTTCAGCCCCAGAGCAACCCAAGCCCCTCCGGCGAAGAGCAAAACGATCAGCGCCGCCGCCGCCCGCGCCCCCACGACGTGGGCCCGGTCGGCGATTTCCGGCTCGGTCTTCACGGCCAGGTACCCGGCGCCGTGCATGACGATCATGGCCACCGCCGCCAGCCCGCACAGCAGGGCGAAGGGGTTCAGCAGGCCGAAGAACCCGCCCTCGTAGATCGGCAGCAGCCGCGCGTCGAAGTGGAACGGCACCCCCACGAGCACGTTGCCCATGGCCACGCCGAACACGAGCGTCGCCGCCGCCGCCCCGCCGCACAGGGCCCAGTCCCACAGGGCCCGCCAGCCCGGGTGGGGGAGCTTGCTACGGAAGGTGAAGCCCACCGGTCTGAGGATCAGCGCCACCAGGATCAGGAACAGCGCCAGGTAGAAGCCCGAGAAGGCCGTGGCGTAGAGCGGCGGCCACGCCGCGAACACGGCCCCGCCCCCCAATATGAACCAGATCTGGTTGCCCTCCCACACCGGCCCCACGGTGTTGAGCATCACGCGCCGCTCGGCGTCCGTCCGCCCCAGCACCGGCAGCAGGGCGGCGACCCCTAAGTCGAACCCGTCCATGACGGCGAAGCCGATCAGCAGGACCACCAGCAGGAGCCACCAGATCACCCGCAGCGTCTCGTAGTCGAGCGGCATCGTCAGCCCCCTATGCCTGTTCCGGCGCGGGCGCGCCGTGCTCCGCCCCGCCGTGCTTCAGGGCCCCGTCCGGCCCCAGGCGCACGTAGCGGACCATCAGGTACACGTCCGCCAGCGCCAGGGCGCTGTACAGGGCCACGAACCCCACCAGGGTGAAGAGCACGCTGCCCGCCCCCACGTGGGAGACCGCCAGGAACGTGGGCAGCACCCCCTCGATGGCCCACGGCTGGCGTCCCACCTCGGCCACGATCCATCCCACCTCCGCCGCCAGCCACGGCAGGGGCAGGCTGAACAGGGCCACCCACAGGAACCAGCGCGCGCCCGCGCACCTCCGGCGCGAGATGAGCACCCACGCCACGGCGAACAGGGCGATCAGGTAGAACCCGATCCCCACCATGATCCGGAACAGCCAGAACAGCAGCCCCACGTCCGGCACCGTGGACCACGCCGCCCGGTCCACCTGCTCCGGGGTCGCGTTCTGCACGTCCTCCCGCTCGCGTTTGAGCAGCAGGGCGTACCCCAGGTCGCCGGACGTGGCCTCCAGGGTGAGGCGGGACACCTTGTCGTCCGGATCGGCGCGCACCCGCTCCAGGGCGCGGTAGGCGATCATGCCGGTCCGGATGCGCTCCTTCGCCCGCTCCACCAGGTCCAGGATGCCGGGCACCTCCTGGTCGGTCCGCCGCGTGGCGATGAGCCCCAGGACCCACGGCACCTTCACCTCGTACCGGTTCTTCCGGGCCGCCTCGTCGGGGATGGCGAACAGGTTGAACCCGGCGGGCGGCGGCTGCGTCTCCCACTCCGCCTCCATGGCGGCCAGCTTCATCTTCTGGTTCTGGCTGGCCGTGTAGCCGCTCTCGTCCCCCAGGGCCACCACCGAGATCGCGGCCGCCAGGCCGAAGCTGGCGGCCACGCTGATGGAGCGCCGGGCGAAGTCCACGTTGCGCCCGCGCAGGAGGTAGAAGGCGCTGATCGCCAGGACGAACACGGCCCCGGTCACGTAGCTGGCCGCGATCGTGTGGACGTACTTGGACTGGGCCACCGGGTTCAGCAGCACGTCGCGGAACGAGGTCAGCTCCATGCGCATGGTGTCGGGGTTGAAGGCGGCGCCGACCGGGTTCTGCATCCAGCCGTTCGCCACCAGGATCCACAGGGCCGAGAGGTTCGAGCCGATGGAGACGAGCCAGGTGACGCCCAAGTGCCCCACCTTGGAGAGCCGGTCCCACCCGAAGAAGAACAGGCCGACGAACGTCCCCTCCAAAAAGAACGCCATCAGCCCCTCGATGGCGAGCGGCGCCCCGAACACGTCCCCCACGTAGTGGGCGTAGTAGGCCCAGTTGGTGCCGAACTGGAACTCCATGGTGATGCCCGTGGCCACCCCCATGGCGAAGTTGATGCCGAACAGGACCCCCCAGAACTTCGCCAGCTCGCGCCACGCCTCGCGCCCCGTCATCACGTACACGCTCTCCATGATGGCGATGAGCAGCGACAGGCCGATGGTGAGCGGCACGAACAGGAAGTGGTAGAGCGCCGTCAGGGCGAACTGGAGGCGGGAGAGGGAAACGACGTCGAGCCCGGTCATCGGTGTGCGTTCTCCGTGGGTTCGGCCGGCACGGACAGGAGGACGTCGGCGAGCCGCTCCGGCGTGACCGGGCGGCGCTCGGGGGCGAAGCCGACGACGTAGATCAGGGTGAGCGCCGCGGCCTTGAACAGCAGCATCCAGGCAATGCCTTGCCTGAGGCGGGGCGGCGCGGGCAGGTCGCGGCTGATGGGGGGGTCGTCAGGGGCGATGAGGGACAGGGCCAATGCTCCGGCTCCGCGTCTTCGCGGCCAGTTGCCGCCACCCGCCCCTCCCCGCCGGCGAGCCGTCGCCCCGGCGGGCGCGGCATCTATGTAACACAATCAAAGTCGGAATTGAATGAGAATTCGCGGCGGTTTGTCGCGGCGGAATCAGGAGGCCGCGTCCGCCGCCGGGGCGGGCCGCGCGGGGACCTCGCCGTACAGCAGGCACGCCGCCTCGTGGTCCGGCCCCACGCGCATGAGCCCCGGGTCCACCGCGGGGCAGCGCTCGAAGGCCTCCGGGCAGCGGGTGCGGAAGCGGCAGCCGGAGGGCAGGTCCACCGGGGACGGAAGCTCCCCCGAGAGCAGGTGGCGCTCGCGCTTGCGGTGCGGGTCGGGCACCGGCACGGCCTCCAGCAGCGCCTTGGTGTAGGGGTGCTTGGGGTTCCGGTACACCTCCTCCACCGGGCCCGTCTCCACGATGCGCCCTAAGTACATGACGGCCACGCGGCGGGCGACGTGGCGGACCATGTTCAGGTCGTGGGCGATGAACAGGATCGCGAGGCCGTACTGGGCCTGGAGGTCCTGCACCAGGTTGACCACCTGGGCCTGGATCGACACGTCCAGGCTGGAGACCGGCTCGTCCGCCACGATCAGCTTCGGCTCCAGCATGAGGGCGCGGGCGATGGAGATGCGCTGGCGCTGGCCGCCCGAGAACTCGTGCGGAAACCGGTCCAGCACGTCGTCCGACAGGCCCACTTGGGTCAGCAACTTGCGCACCTTTTCGCGCCGCTCGGCCGCCGTGCCGATCCGGTGGACGACCAGGGGCTCCTCCAGGATCGTCCCGATCCGCATGCGCGGGTTCAGGGAGGCGTAGGGGTCCTGGAAGATGATCTGCATCTCCCGGCGTAGACGCTTCATCTGCCGGGAGGGCACCCGGAACAGGTCCTCCCCCAGGAAGCGCACGCTCCCCGAGGTGGGGGCAAGCAGGCGCAGGACCAGGCGCCCCGTGGTGCTCTTGCCGCACCCCGACTCGCCCACCAGGGCCAGCACCTCCCCCGCGCCCACGTCGAACGACACCCCGTCCACCGCGTGCACCACCCGCCTGGGGCCGCCAAAGCCGAACCCGCCCCGCCCCACGGGGAAGTGCTTGACCAGGTCCCGGACCTCGAGCAGGGGCGTCTCCGCCATCCGTCAGGCCCCGCCCCGCGCGGCGGTCGTTTCCTCCACCGAGGCCGACGCGTGCAGGTAGCAGCGGACCTGATGCCCCGACCCGGACCCGATCGTGACGAGGGCCGGCTCCGGCCCCTCGCAGGCGGCGAAGGCGTCCGGGCAGCGGGGGCGGAACTTGCAGCCGTGGGGCAGCTCGGTCAGGGCCGGCACCGCCCCCGGGATCGCCGCCAGCCGCCCGCCCTTGCCGGCGTGGGGCAGGCTCATGAGCAGGCCCCGGGTGTAGGGGTGGAGGGGGTTCTCGAACAGTTTGGCCGTGGGGGCCGACTCCACCACGCGCCCCGCGTACATGATGAGCACCCGGTCGGCCATCTCGGCGATCACCCCCAGGTCGTGGCTGATGAGCACCAGGGCCATGCCCGTGCGCCGCTCCAGGTCGCCGAGCAGGGCCAGGATCTGGGCCTGGATCGTCACGTCCAGGGCGGTGGTGGGCTCGTCGGCGAACACGAGGTCGGGCTCGCACGCGATCGCCATGGCGATCATCACCCGCTGGCGCATGCCGCCGGAGAGCTGGTGCGGGTACTCGCGCGCCCGGTCGGCCGGGGAGGGGATGCCCACCTGGGACAGGAGCGAGACGGTCTTCTCGAACGCCTCGGCCTTGGACATCCCGAGGTGCAGGCGGAGCGACTCGCCGATCTGGCTCGCCACGGTGAAGACCGGGTTCAGGGCCGTCATCGGCTCCTGGAAGATCATGGAGATCCGCCGCCCGCGCACGGCCCGCATCTCCCGCTCCGGCAGGGTGAAGAGGTCGCGCCCGTCGAAGATCGCCTCGCCCCCCTCGATGCGCCCCGGCGGGTCGGGCACCAGGCGCAGGACGGAGAGGGCGGTGACGCTCTTGCCGCAGCCCGACTCGCCGACGAGGCCGACGACCTCGCCGCGCCCCACGGTCAGGTCCACGTGGTCCACGGCGGCCACGGGGCCCAGGGGCGTGCGGAAACTGGTGACCAGGCCCCGGACGTTCAGCAGGGGCCCGCCGTCGGCCGTGGCGGGGCCGGGCACGGGGCTACTGCTGCAGGAGGGCGCGCCGGACCGTCGCCAGGAAGGCCTCGGCGTCGCGGCGCGAGGGGTCGAGCTCCAGGGCCGCCTGCCACTCGGTCATGGCGTTGTCCAGAAAGCCCTTGCGGAAGTAGATGAGGCCGCACTGCACGTAGGGCTCCGGGTAGCGCCCGTTCAGCTCCTTGGCGCGCTCCAGCACCCTGAGGGCGTCGTCGAGCCGGTCCAGCCGGCGCAGGACCGAGCCCACCTTGCAGATCACGTCCACGTAGGTGGGCCGCAGGGTCAGCGCCCGGCGGTACTCGTGCAGGGCGTCCTCCAGGCGCCCGAGCCGCACGTACTCGTCCCCTTGTCCCAAGTGCCGGTTGGCCATGGCGGCCAGGGCCGGGGACTCGTCGCCGTCCGCGTGGCCGGCGGCGTCGTGGAAGACCTGCTCGGCCTCCTCGTAGCGCCCCAGGTCGTTCAGGGCAACGACCAGGTTGAGGGACGCCTCGGTGTAGCGCGGGTTGACGGTCACGGCCCGTTCGTAGCAGTTCGCCGCCTCCTCCACCCGGCCCCCGAAGTGGTGGATCATCCCCAGGCGGTTGTACACGTCGGGGTAGCCGTCCGGGTCGCCCTCGACGATGTGCTCGAACAGGGGCCGGCTCTGGTCGTAGTGACCGCGCTCGAACAGACGTTCGGCGCGCCGGAAGACCTGCTCTGCGTCGGCGTTCATGAAGGCTTCGGTGACGTTGGCGTGCCCTCGGCGGGTTGCGGGAAGCGGCCCGACTATCGGGATGTCCGGCGGGCGGGGGGAAGAGCGGCGGCGGCCCCCCGTGCCGGGCGGCGGCCAGTGTAGCAAATCCCCCGGGGGGCGGGGGAGGGCGTCAGCCCTTCTTCTTGAGCTCCAGGACCACCTGCTTGGCGATGTCCTTGAGGGTGTCGAACACCCCCTCGCCGCTGGTGGCAATGGCGTTGAAGGTGGGCACCCCGCGCTGGTTGAGGAGCCCGTTGAGCTCCTCCACGGGGACGATGTCGGGCAGGTCGCGCTTGTTGTACTGGAGCGTGAGCGGGATCGTGTCCAGGTTGAACCCGTGCTCGGCCAGGTTTACGCGCAGGTTCTCCAGGCTCTCGACGTTGGCCTCGATCCGGTCCACCTGGGAGTCGGCCACGAACACCACCCCGTCCGCCCCGCGCAGGATCAGCTTCCGGCTCGCGTCGTAGAAGACCTGGCCGGGCACCGTGTAGAGGTGGAACCGCACCTTGAAGCCCCGGATCGACCCCAGCGCCAGGGGCAGGAAGTCGAAGAACAGGGTGCGCTCGGTCTCCGTGGCCAGGGAGATCATCTTGCCCCGGTTCTCGGGGTTGGTCTTCTGGAAGATGTACTGGAGGTTCGTCGTCTTCCCGCACAGGCCGGGCCCGTAGTAGACGATCTTGCAGTTGATCTCGCGGGATGAGTAGTTGACGAACGACATCGGGGTCTTACCGGAACAGCTGGTCGATGTCCTCTTCGGTGATCTCCGCGAACGGCGACAACCCGGCGCTTTCCGCCTCCTCCTCCTCGGCGTTCTCGGCGATGACGAGCGCCAGGCGGCGCGCGGTCTTCCTGACCCGCAGCCGCACCAGCCCGATGGAGGTCTGGGCGTCGAACAGCACCAGCAGGATGGCCTGCTGGCCCACCAGGGAGATGTGGAGGTGGTCGTTCTCCCCCTCGTGGAGGATGCCCGCGAACTCGGTCTCCCCCATCAGCTCGGCGATCGCCTTGGAGGCGGCGATGTTGCTGGCCGTGAGGGCCGCCAGGGCGGTGGTGTCCACCCCGCTGGAGTCGCCCGCCTGACCCAGCAGCTGGCCGTTGCGGTCGATGAGGAACGCGACGCGGGCCTTGGCCATCTGGCGGAACCCGCGCAGCTCCTCCTCGATGCGCTGCATCGCGCCTGGGGTCAGGAATGAGCCGTCACTCACCTTTGTCTCTTCGGCACCAAGTGCGCCCCCCGGTCCGGTGCGGCACGGGTTATAGCACACCTGTGGGCCGCCTCCAACTCGTCCTATCGGCACGTCGCGGCCCGAAAGTGACCGAAAAATTCCACGCTTCCGGCGGGGGCCCGAGGTCCCGGCCCGTACCTGGGTCGGGGGATGGCGCCGGCGGATTCAGGGGAGGATCTTGCCCGGGTTCAGCACCCCGCGCGGGTCGAATGCGGCCTTGATCCGGCGCATGACCTCGATCCCGGCGCCCCCCACCTCGATCGACAGATACGGCGCCTTGGTCAGCCCGATGCCGTGTTCGCCGGAGACGCTCCCCTCCAGCGCCACCACGGTCTCGAACAGCGCCTTCACCGCCTCCTCCGCCTTGGCGAAGCGGGCCGCGTCCGCCCGGTCCACCATGACGTTCACGTGCAGGTTGCCCTCGCCCGCGTGGCCGAAGGAGACGATCGGGAGGTCGTATCGATGGGCGAGGTCATCCACCGCCGCCACCAGCTCCGGCAGGCGGCTCCTCGGCACCACCACGTCCTCGTTGATCTTGGTGGGGGCCACCTCGTACATGGCCTGGGAGAGGGCCTTGCGGGCCGCCCACAGGCCCTTCACCTCGTCCGCCGTGCGGGCCTCGCGCACCTCCAGCGCCCCCTCCTTGCGGCACCGGTCGGCCAGGGCCTGGGCCTCGCGCTCGGCCGCCTCGGCGCTGCCGTCGGTCTCCAGGATGAGGACGGCCTTGGCGGATTCCGGGATCTCGACCTTGCCCTGCTCGCGCAGCAGGTCCAGGCAGCGGGGGTCCATGAACTCGCACGCCCGGGGCGGCGGCCCCCCGGCGATGGCCCCGGCCACGGCCCGGGCCGCCGCCTCCACGGTCGGGAACGCGCACAGCAGGGTGCGCACGGCCGCCGGCAGGGGCAGGAGCCGCAGGGTGACCCGGGTGACCACCCCCAGGGTCCCCTCCGTGCCCACCAGCAGCCGGGCCAGATCGTACCCCGCCACCCGCTTGACCGCCCGCGACGGGTTTTTCAAAAGCTCGCCGGTGGGCAGGACCGCGTCCAGCGCCAGGACGTAGTCCTTCGTCCCGCCGTACTTCACCGAGCGCGGCCCCGTGGCGCCACAGGCCACGTTGCCCCCGATCGTGCAGCTGGCCGAGCTGGACGGGTCCGGCGGGTAGAACAGCCCCTGCGCCTCCACCGCCCGGTGCAGCTCGGCCGTGATCACGCCGGGCTCCACCACGGCCAGCATGTCGGCCGGCTCGATCGCCACGATCCGGTTCATGCGCTCGAGCGACAGGACGATCCCGCCCTGCACCGGCACGCTCCCCCCCACGAACCCCGTGCCGCCCCCCCGGGGAATCACGGGTACCCGCAGGTCGTTTGCCAGGCGGACCACCTCCGCGACTTCCTCGGCGCTCTGGGGGAAGACCACCAGGTCCGGCAGGTGCTTCAGCTGGGTGGCGTCGTAGGCGTAGCAGAGCCGCTCCGCCTTCCCGGCCGCGACCCGGTCCGCCGGGATGCGCCGGCCCAAGGCCCGGGCCAGCGCATCCGGGGACGCGGATGGGGGGGATGAGGCGTCCATTGCGCGACCGTAACAGAGCCCGCACAGCCGGTCAAAGCAAGGCGTTGCACCGCCCGGAACGGGGCCCGCACGGTTGTCACGGGGCCGGATTTGGGCGTATAAAAGAGCCCACCGGACCCATCCCCGGAGAATGCCGGCGGCGACCGCCGCCGGACCGGAAGCGTCGCAGGAGCCCGTATGCGCAGATTCAAGACCACCATCGTCGGGGCGGGCAACGTCGGCTCCACCCTGGCCCAGCGCCTGGTGGAGAAGGAGCTCACCGACGTCGTCCTGATCGACCGGGTGACCGACCGGGGCGAGGGCAAGACCCTCGACCTGCTTCAGAGCGCCCCGATCCTCGGGTTCGACACCAAGATCATCGGCACCCACGACTACGGCCCCACGGAGGGCTCCGACATCGTGGTGATCACGGCCGGCTTCCCCCGGGCGCCCGGCATGAGCCGGGACGACCTGCTCAAGAGCAACGTCGAGGTGGTCCAGGAGGTCACGGAGAACGTCGTCAAGCACTCGCCCGACGCCATCATCATCGTGGTCACGAACCCCCTGGACGTGATGTGCTACACGGCCTACAAGGTCTCGGGCTTCCCCAAGAACCGGGTGGTCGGCATGGCGGGCATCCTGGACACGGCCCGGTTCCGCACCTTCATCTCGATGGAGCTGAACGTCAGCGTGGACAACATCCACGCCTTCGTCCTGGGGGGCCACGGCGACGCCATGGTGCCCATCCCGCGCTACTCCACGGTGGCCGGCATCCCCATCCCGGAGCTGCTCTCCCAGGACCGGATCGACGCCCTCATCGACCG
>CAZGRJ010000074.1:5979-12155 GCA_964528115.1 uncultured Nitrospirales bacterium | reverse complement strand
AAGGTCAGCACCCCGCTCGACAGCAGCAGGGCGCTCATGTTCGTGAACTGGTGGCGGGTCGCGAACGTGTAGCCGTAGTACAGCACCCCCAGGCCGAGGAACGCGCCCGACACGGGCAGGAACACCCGCAGGGGTGAGAACAGGGTGCTGATCTTGAGCATGATGAGGAAGAACCGGATCGCGTCGCGCACCGGGCGGATCTTGCTGCTGCCCTTGCGGCGCCGGGTCACGATGGGGACGTACAGGACCGAGTAGCCCGCCCGGATCAGGCCCAGCGTCAGGGTCGAGGGCGACGAGAAGGTGTTGGGGAGCAGGTAGGCGAACTGGCGCGCCAGGCGGCCGCGCAGGGCGCGGAAGCCGCAGGTCAGGTCCTCGATCTTCTTCTTGGCGAGATACGTGGCGAAGGCATTGAACACGCGGTTCCCCAAGTCCCGGTGCAGGTCGGTGTCGGAGCCGCCGGTGCGGGCCCCCACCACCATGTGGTAGAGGTCCAGCCCGGCCACCAGGCGCGGCAGGTCGGCGGGGTCGTGCTGGCCGTCGCCGTCCAGCAGGACGATGTTCTGGCCCTTGGCGGAGCGGATGCCGGTCTTGAGGGAGGCGCCGTTGCCGATGTTGTAGGCATGGCGCACGACCCGGGCGCCCGCCCGCTCGGCGGCCTCGGCGGTGCCGTCGGTGGAGCCGTCGTCCACCACGATCACCTCGTCCATGCGGCGCAGCACCTTGCGCACCCCGGCCACCACGTCGGCGATGTTCATCGCCTCGTTGTAGGCCGGGATGACCACCGACAGGGGCGGCCCGTCGGGGGCCAGTGCGACCGCCTGCTCGCCCTCCGCCTCGCTCACGCCCCCGTCGCCTCCTTCACCTTTTCGCGGAACATCGCCGCCAGCCGCGCCGTCACCGGCCCCGGCTTGCCGCCGCCCACCGGCGCGCCGTCCAGGACCGCCACCGGCATCACCTCCCAGCCGGTGCTGGTGACGAACAGCTCCTCGGCCTTCCGCAGCGCCTCCGGGCGGATCGTGCGCTCCACCACGCACAGGCCGGCCCGCCGCGCCAGGTCGAGGACGACCCCCCGGGTGACGCCGGCCAGAATGCCGGCGTCCCGTGGCGGCGTGGCGAGGGTGCCCGCCCAGACGCCGAACAGGTTGCTCACGCTCCCTTCGGCCACCTCTCCGGCCGGATTGAGGCGCACCGCCTCGTCCGCACCGCGCCGCCGGGCCTCCCCCAGGGCGACGACCGCGCTCGAATAGCTGAGCGTCTTCGCCTCCGCGTCCACCACCCGCCACGGGCCCGTGGCCAGGGCGATGCCCCGCTCGAAGTCCGCCTCCGGCGCGGGCCGCGCGACGGCCAGGACCGTGGGCGCGCCGGCCCCCGCCGGGTCGGGCACCGGCGGCCCCTCCCCGCGCGTGACCGTCAGGCGCACCAGGGCGTCGCGCCGGTCCCCCAGGGTCTGTTCGAGAATCCGCGCGAAGCCCGCCCCGTCGAACGCGAGGGGGATGCCCGCCCAGGCCGCCGAGCGGACCAGGCGCGCGTAATGGGCCTCCGCCATGAAGAGGCGCCCACCGTAGGCCCGGACCGTCTCGAACACGCCGTCGCCGAACAGGAAGCCCCGGTCGAACACGGACACCCGCGCCTCCGCCGCCGGGACGAGACGGCCGTTCAGGTACACCATCCCCTCCATCGGGGCGCCCGCCGCGTCCTGCGCGCTCACGCCGACCCCGCGAGGGCGTGCAGCCCGGCCCCGGCGCTCACGGCGTCCAGGGCCCGGCGCATGGCCTCCGCCTTGTGCAGGGTTTCGGAAAATTCAAACGCCGGGTCCGAGTCGGCCACGATGCCCGCGCCGGTCTGGAACCGGGCGGTCCCGTCCTTCACCAGGACCGTGCGGATGAGGAGGTTGAGGTCCATGTCGCCGGTGGCCGACAGGTAGCCCGCCGAGCCCGTGTAGCAGCCGCGCCGCACCGGCTCCAGGGCCTCGATGATCTCCATGCAGCGCACCTTGGGCGCCCCCGTGATCGTGCCGCCCGGGAAGGCCGCGCGCAGGAGGGCGAGGGCGTCCATGCCGGGCCCCAGGCGGCCCACCACGTTGGAGACGATGTGCATGACGTGGGAGTAGCGCTCCGTGGTCATGAACTCGCTCACCCGCACGCTGCCGTAGTCGCACACCCGCCCCAGGTCGTTGCGCATCAGGTCCACGAGCATGACGTGCTCGGCGCGCTCCTTGTCGCTCGCCAGCATCTCGGCGTTCATGTGCCGGTCGTCCAGGTCGTCGCCCCCCCGGGGCCGGGTGCCCGCGATGGGCCGCGCCTCCACCTCGTCCCCGCGCAGGGCCACGAGGCGCTCGGGCGACGAGCTGACGATTTGATACTCCGTCCGGTCGAGGTACGCGGCGAAGGGCGACGGGTTGATGCGGGTCAGGGCCAGGTAGAGGCGGAAGGGGTCCAGGCCCGGGATGTCCTGGGAGAAGCGCTGCGACAGGTTGGCCTGGAAGATGTCCCCCGCCGCGATGTAGTCCTTCGCCCGGCGGACCATGGCGAGGAAGTCCTCCCGCACCATGTTGGCCGTCACGGGGCCCGGCGCGAGGACGGTCGCGGCGGGCGGCGGCGGTGCCGGTTTCCCCAGGCGTTCGAGGACGGCCTCCACCCGCTCGCGGCCTTTGGCATGCACGGCCTCCGGGGCCTCGGCCCGGTCGCGGGGGCTCGGCAGCCAGGTGACCCACAGGCGGTTCATGACGTGGTCCACGGCGACGACGGTGTCCACCAGGTCCAGGTCGATTTCGGGGAGGCCCAGGTCGTCCGCCGCGATCACAGGCAGGCGCTCGAAGCGGCGGGCGAGGTCGTAGGAGAAGAGACCGACGAAGCCGCCCGAAAACGGCGGGAAGTCGGGGGGTAGGTCCGGAAAGCCGGTCACGCGCCAGGGGGCGAGCAGCTCGCGGAGGGCGCGCAGGGGGCCCGCCGTTAGTTCCCGCTCGCCGTCGCCGTCGAGGACGCGAACCGGGCCATTCGAGGTGGAGCGCACGGTGAGGACCGGGTCGCCCCCCAGGAAGCTCCAGCGGGCGGTTGGCGGGCCGGTGCGGGCGCTTTCGAGCAGGAACGGCTTGCGGGCGGGAGCGAGGCGGCGCAGGAGGTCGCGCGGCGTGCGCCCCTCTTCCGCACGCAAGGGCACCCATGCGCCCACCGGGGCCGCCGCCCCCAGACGGACGTAAGGCCGGCGCGCGGGCGTGAACACCGGAACGGCGCTAGGCAACGGGCATCCCCTCGGGCTCTTCAGGTCCGCGGGGCATCATACACGACGGTCCCCGGGAGCCGCAGGGGCGTGACTCAGGAGTAGAAGCTGGCGACGACGGACCCCACCACCAGGTGCCAGCCGTCCACCAGGACGAACAGGATCAGCTTGAACGGCAGGGAGATGATCACCGGCGGCAGCATCATCATGCCCATGGACATGAGGACGGACGAGACCACCATGTCGAGCACGAGGAACGGCAGGTACAGGAGGAAGCCGATCTGGAACGCGGTCTTCAGCTCGCTGATCACGAACGCCGGCACCACCACGTGCAAGGGCAGGTCGGCCTGGGTTTCGGGCACCGGGCCACCCGCGATGTCCACGAACAACTGGAGGTCCTTCTCGCGGGTCTGGGCCAGCATGAAGCGCATGAGCGGTGCCTTGCCGTGGTCCCACGCCTCGGCTTCCGTCACCTGGCCGGCGAGGTACGGCTGCAGCGCGTCGTCGTTGATCTGCTGCCACACCGGCGCCATCACGAAGAAGGTGAGAAACAGCGCGAGGCCCACCAGGACCGGGTTCGGCGGCACGCTCTGCATCCCCATGGCCTGGCGCAGGAAGGAGAGGACCACGACGATCCGGGTGAACGAGGTCACCATCACCAAAAAAGCCGGCGCCAGGGCCAGGACCGTCAGGACGAACAGGATCTTCAGACCCGTGACGAGCTGGCCGCCGCCCTCCGCCTCCCCCACCGAGAGGGAGATTGTGGGCAGGCCCGTCCCCTGCGCCCACACGTGGGCCGGCAGCAGGAGCACAACGGCACCCACGGCCAGGCACGCCGCCACGGCCGAGAGGATGCGGGTCCGAAGGGTCACGCCGAGCGGGCCTTGAGGCGCTTCACGCGGTGCTGGAGGTCGCGCGTGGTCCGGCGCAGGGCGTCGGCCGCGTCGCGCTCGGTGCCGCGTCCCGCCGTCCGGGTATCCGTACGTTCCGCCGCCTGCCGCAGGGCCCGGGCGAAGGGGCTGTCGGTCGCCTTGGGCGCCACCGCGCGGACCGGCCCGTCGGCCGTGTCGCCGCCGGGCGCGTCTCCGGAGGTGTCTTGGGCCGTCAGGTCGGCCAGCAACTCCATGCCGCCGGGGGTCACGCCGACCACCAGGCGCCGCCCCTCCACCTCGACCACGACGATGTTCTGGCGGCTGCCCAGGGAGGCCGAGGCCAGGACCCGGATGGGCGTGCGCCCGCCGAGCCCGGCGCCGCGCACCCGGCGCAGGACCGCCACGCCGGCGGCGAGGAGCCCCAGGACGAGGAGCAGGCCGCCCGCCATCTTCAGGCCGCTGGAGAGCAAGTCCGGCCGCTCCGCGAGGCCGTGGGGCAGCGGCTTCAGCGGGACCGGGGCCGTCTCCGCCGCCTTGGCGGGCTCGGCCGGGGCCGACGCCTTGACGGGCATGGACTTGGCCGTGGCGGACGGCTTGTGTACCGCCTTCTCCGTCACGGGCGAGGGCTTCGTGTCCGGCGCGGCCTCGGCCGGGGCGCCGCCGCCCTGGGGAGCGTCGGGCATCAGGGCGGAACGGGGGATCACGAGGGCCTGCATCCCGGCTCCGAGCGCGCGCGCGGGATCGCCGGCACCGGAGGCCGCCTCGGTGCGCTCTTCCACCTGGACTTTGGCTTGACCTTGGGCTCGATCCTGGGAAGCGTCTTCGACTTTGTCCGCCGGACGGTCCAAGAGGCCCTTCAGCGTCGCGAGGGCTTCGGCGCGGGCCTCGGCGGCGCGCGCGGCGGCGGTTTCCGGACGGGCTTCGGGACGGTCGATCTTGGACTCCGGCGCGGGCTCGGTCGCCTTTGCCGTCTCCGCGGGCACCGGGGCCGCTTCGGAGACCGGCGCGGCGGCCACCGGAGCGTGCTTCGCGGCCTTCAGGCCCGAGATCGTCAGGAGCAGGCTGCGCCCGTCGTCCCGCAGGGCCACGTGGTCCCGCAGCGCGTCCGGCGCGAGGCCCTGGGTCAGGACCCGCACCCGCACCGTGTCCGGGTCGTACTGGTACGCAAAGACGTCCCGCACCGCCGGCAGGTCCACGGCGAGGTGCTGCTTGGCCGGATCGAGGAACGCCCCCTCCAGCGTCACTTGCACCCCGTCCGGGCGCAGGGCCACGCTGTTGCTCGCCTCGCCGTCGATCCACAGGCGCAGGGAGAGGGTGTCGCCGTCCACGGATGGAGTCAGCTCGGACAGGTAGGCGCCGTCGGCGGCGCCGGCGGCGGCGGGCCAGAGCAGGGCCAGGCCCAGGACCAGGGTGAGGCGGTGCGCGTTCATTTGAGGCTGTGAATCCTTTCCGCCGGGGTCACGACGTCGGTGAGGCGGATGCCGAACTTCTCGTTGACCACCACCACCTCGCCGCGGGCCATGAGCTTGTTGTTGATCACCACCTCCAGGGGCTCGCCGGCCAGCTTGTCCAGCTCCACCACGGAGCCCTGGCCCAGCTGCAGGAGGTCCCGGATCAGGATGCGGGTCTCCCCCAGGCGCACGGTCACCTGGACCGGGATGTCGAACAGGAAGTCGAGGGACGTGTCCGCCTTGCTCCCCGCCTCGGCCACCGGGGCGAAGCTCACCGCCACGGCGTGCATGGGGGGGCGCTGGGGGCGCGGCGGGGTGTAGCCGGCCGTCGCCACGGCGCTCCCGGCCGCGGCCTCGGCGACGGCCTCGGCGGGCTGTGCCCCGTCTTCCGCCATCTCCTCGCCCTCCGCCAGGGTCGGCTCGCCGTCCTCCGCGGGCGTTTCCCCCTCGGCCTCGGCCGCCTCGGCGTCGGCTGCTTCTTCTCCGGCCGGGGCGTCGGCGCCCTCGGTGCCGGCCAGCTCGGGGGACTCCGCCTCGGGCTCGCCGCCCGCCTCGGGTGTCTCGTCTACCGGAGTCTCGTCAACGGGTTCATCCGCCATCGTCTTCGTCCTCGCCCTTGGGGTCCGTATCGACC
>CAZGRJ010000074.1:0-5879 GCA_964528115.1 uncultured Nitrospirales bacterium | reverse complement strand
TCAACGGGTTCATCCGCCATCGTCTTCGTCCTCGCCCTTGGGGTCCGTATCGACCTGGCCGTACACCTGGAGCGACAGGTAGCCGTCGCGCTGGCCGGGGTAGCCCCACAGCTTGGGGACGTCCTCCACCAGCAGCTCCAGGGGGTCGGTCACCTTGTTGGGAAACGTCACCACGTCGCCCACCGCCCAATGCGCCACCTCGCCGAGGGACACCTCCGCGCGCCCCAGATCCACCGCCAGGCGGACCGGCGTCTCCAGCACCCGCTCGCGCATCCGCCTGAGCCAGATGCGGTCCGCCACCATGCCCTCGCCCTTGAAGATGGAGGCCAGCTTCTCCTTGATGGGCTCCAGGGCGGAGTACGGGAAGACCATGTAGACCGACGACGGGTGGTGGTTCAGCTCCACCGTGAAGCGGCAGCAGACCGCCATGTCGGCGGCGCCGATGACCATGGCGAACTGGGGGTTGATCTCGCTGCGCTGGTACTCGAACGTGATCGGGTGGACCTTCTCCCACGCGTCGCGCAGCAGCCCCAGGGCGCTGGTCGCGACCCGGTGGATGAAGTGGCGCTCGATCGCCGAGAAGTCGCGCCCCTCGATCTTCACGTGGGTCTGGTTCTTGCCGCCGAAGAACAGGTCCACCATGTGGGTGACCAGCTCCGCGTCCATGATCAGGATGCCGTTGCCCTGCAAGGGCTCCAGGCGGCAGATCGTGAAGCTGGACGGCATGGGCAGCGTGTCCACGAACTCCTGGAACGGCTTGTAGATGAACGCGTTGAAGGTGACCACCACCTCGTCGAGGAGCGACTGCGCGAGGTCCTCCTGGAAGGCCCGCGCGAACTTCTCCGCGATCATCTGGAGCGACGGCAGGTGGCCCCAGTTGACGTGCTCCTTGGAGCCCAGCCGGTAGGGGGTCACCTCCTCCGGCGCGTCGGCGGCCGTCCCGGCCTCGTCGAGGCCGTTCAGGAGGGCGTTGACCTCGTCCTGTGAGAGGACCTTTTCCATGGTCTGCTGCTCGGTTGCCTCCTGCTTCGCGGCCTACTGGACCACGAACTCCGTCAGGTACACCGCCGTCGCCCGGTCGTCGCTCATGACCTCGTTGACCGCCCGGAGCACGTCGTCGCGCAGGCGGAATTTGCCCTCGGCGGTGAGCAGCTCGTCGCTGGTCTTGGACGACAGGAGCAACAGCACCCGGTCGCGCACCCGCGGCAGGCGGGCGTTGATCCATTCCACGGCGCGCTGGTTCTCCAGCTCCAGGGTGAGGGTGGCCTTCAGGTAGTGGCCGCCGCCCGGGTCCGCCAGGTTGACCAGGAACGGGTCCAGCTGAAGGTTCACCACCGCCGGCTGCATGTCCTCGGCCTTGGGGGCCGAGGCCGTCGCGTCCTCCTTGCCGCCGGTGAGGAACAGGTAGCCCGCGGCGCCGCCGCCCCCCAGGATGGCGAGCACGCCGACCCCGATGAGGACCCACTTGAGCTTGCCGCCCTTGGCCTTGGGGGCCTCCTCGGCGGCCTCGCCCTTGGTTTCCTTTTCCTTCTCGTCCGCCATCGCTCGACCTTTCCTTGCAGGTTGTGACCCTCTACGCGGGCCGCCGTCAGTCTCCGAACACGAAGATCACCAGGCCGTCCCGGTCCGTCCCGTCCTCCACGCCCAGGGCGCCGAACGGCGCCGTGCGGGCCACGGGCACGACCAGGCCGCCGGGGGTGCCGTCCGCCACCATGCGGGTGGCCACGGCGTCGGCCCGCCGGGCCGCCACGGCGAAGCCGTCGAGGCCCCGGCCGCCGGCGTGGGCGGTCACCTCCACCTTGCGGCCGGCGTCCGTCACGTAACGCGCCAGGGCGTCGATCCGCCGGGCGCCGTCGGGGGTGACCGCGTCGTCGCTCCCGAGCACCGGGTCGAAGAAGCGCAGGACCATGCCCCGGTCGTCGAAGTAGAGCCCGTAGCCGCCCATGAGGCCCGCGCGGGCCAGGGCCTTGCGCATGTGCTGCACCCGGGCGCCGGCCTCGCCGATCCCGGGGGCCTGCACCGACAGGTCGGGCCGGCCGCGCAGGTCGCCGCCCACGGGGCTGCGGGCGGTGCCCTCGGCCCAGTTCGGGTTCGGTCCGGACAGGACGAAGCCCTCGCGCAGGGCGGCCATGGAGATGAACAGGACGAACAGGGTGACCAGGAGCGTCAGGAGGTCCGTGAACGTGACCATCCAGCCGTCGACAGGCAGCCCACTCGGCGGCAGCCCGGTCATCCGGTTCCTGGCTCCGGGGACGCGGCTCACAGGTACGCCTTCGCGCGCACGAGCACCACGCGCAGGCCCGGCATGGCGGTCTCGATGATCTCGTCGTCCCGGCCCGCGCCCACGGCGGAGACCCGGGCCGGGGCGATCTTCCTGCCGGCGCCGCGCCCGAGCAGGGCCACGGTCAGGGCCACGGCCTGGGACACGGTGGGGGCCTCGACCCGCACGCCGCCGGAGGTGCGGGCGAGCAGGCGGCTCACCTCGGCCACGGCGCCGTCCGGGTCGGCCACGGCACCGGCCGGGGCCAGGACGCGGGCGGGCGGCAGGGTGACGACCAGGTCCGGGCCCTCCCAGTCCAGGGCGCCGGCCTCGGGCCGGGCGGCGAGCAGCGCCTCCAGGGCGCGCAGGGCGTTGCGGCCGGGGGCGAGGAGGAGCGCGGGGCCCTTGGGGGCGTTTTCGAGGTCCTCCTCCGTGCCGGGGAAGTAGAACGCCTTGGCGAGGGACGCGTGCACCGCGCGGCGGCGGGCCTCGTCCGGCAGGCTCAGGGAGAAGAGGTAGACCACCAGGGTCAGCAGGATCAGGGAGAGCGCCATGAACATGCCGCCCGCGGCCCGCGCCTCGGGCAGGGCCGCGTCGCCGGGCGAGCGCATGCCGGAAGGCACGCCGGGAATCGCGCCGGGCCGGATCACGACGCCCGCCTCCCCGGCCGGCGTGCCGCGGCGGCCCGGCGGCGGCGGCGACCCGCCCGGCCCTGGGAAGCGCCGTCCTGCTCGGGGTGGAGGAAGGCCAGGAGCTTCTGCTCCACGATGCTCGGGTGGTCGCCCTCGGCGATGGCGAGGGAGCCCTCCAGGGTCATCTCGCGCAGCATGATCTCGCGCCAGCTGCGGTAGCGGAGCTTGCCCGACAGCGGGAAGAAGACCAGGTTCGCCAGGAGCGCGCCGTACAGGGTGGAGAGCAGGGCGACGGCCATGGCCGGGCCGATGTTGGCCGGGTTGTCCAGGGCGCGGAGCATGTTCACCAGGCCGATGAGGGTGCCGATCATGCCCATGGCCGGGGCGAAGGTGCCCATCGTCGAGAAGACGTCGGCCCCGACGCGGTGGCGCTCGCCGGTGGCGGCGATCTCGCGCCCCATGACGCCGGCGATCTCGGCCGGGTCGGTGCCGTCCAGGGTCATCTGCATGCAGCGCTTGAAGAAGCCGTCCGTGATCGCGTCCACCCGGTCGCGCAGGGCGAGCAGCCCCTCGCGCCTCGCCACCTCGGCCAGGCGGGCCAGCTCGCCCACGCGCTCGGCGTAGGTCTCCTGCTGGGCCACGAAGGCCTTCTTCACCATCGAGAAGATGCCGAGCACCCTCGCCATGGGGTAGTAGATGAGCGACGCCCCGATCGTGCCGCCCAGGACGATCGCCACCGCGGGCAGGTTGAGGAACGAGTCCACCGTGCCGCCCTGCAGAATGGCGAAGCCCATCAGGGCGAACGCCGAGACGATCCCGATGACGGTTGCCGGATCCATGCCTGCGCGTTCGGCCTCCTCGCTCGCTGCACCCACGCGCGCCGCCACTGGGGACGGCGCGCCGCACGGCCGCCGGTTGTGCAACAGCGGTGCCAGCGCCGTGACGGGGATAAAACACGCCTGTTTTCCATCGGTTACGCCGACACCGGGGGCGCCGGAAACACGACGGCGGCCCCCGGAAAGGCGGGCCGCCGTCTGTTCAGCGTCGGCGTCTTGACGTGTCCGGCGGTTACCGGATGATGTTCACCATGTCGCGCAGCACCTCGTCGGTGGAGGTGATCACGCGGGAGTTCGCCTGGAAGGCGCGCTGGGCGGAGATCATCTTGATGAACTCCGCGGCCAGGTCCACGTTGGACAGCTCCAGCGAGTTGGAGAGCGTCCGCCCGCGCCCGCCGGACTGGGGCACGCCGATGTTGGCCTGGCCCGAGGAGAACGACTCGGCGTAGAGGTTCGCGCCCTGGGGGTTCAGGTTGCCGGGGCTGTTGAAGGTGGCCACGGCGATCTGGCCGAGCACGCGCGACTCGCCGTTGTTGAACAGGCCCTCGAGGATGCCCTCGGGGGTGATGTTCACCGACTGCAGCTCGCCCGGGGCATAGCCGTCCTGGGTCTGGAAGCTGGTGGACGAGGTGACGCCGAACTGGGTCGTCCCGTCCAGGCCCGTGCCGGCCTCGTTGTTGATGTCGGTCCCGAAGTTGAACGCGATCGCCTGGTCGGCCGAGGCGCCGCCGTTGAACTGGAACCCGGCGCCCACGGGATTGCCCGCCGCCGGGAAGCCCGCCGGGGCCGCCAGCTGCTCGTCCGTCAGGGCGCCGGCGCTGTTGAACTCCAGGTAGCCCCTCGCCTGCACCTCGCGCAGGCCGGAGGCCGAGTCGCCCGCCTCCACCACCGCGTCCCACTGCCACTGGTTGGTGGCGATCTTGGTGTAGTACATGGTGACCACGTGGCCGCGGCCCAGGGAGTCGTACACCGTGATCGCGTTGGAGTGGTCGCTCGTCCCGATGGGGTCGTTGATGTCGAAGCCCGGCGCGGCGAGGGTCGCCTCGCGCGAGTCCAGGTTGGAGTTCACCGTCACCAGGGAGGTGGCGTTGGGGTTGGAGATGTTGCTCTTGACCTGCACGCCGCCCATGGCGCCCGTGATGGTGCCCGTGGAGTCGGCCAGGAACACCATCAGCTGGTCGCCCTCGGGGTTGACGATGTAGCCGTCCTTGTCGGTCCCGAAGACCCCGGCGCGGGTGTAGTAGTTGCCCGTGCCGTCGTTGACCACGAAGAAGCCCTCGCCGTCGATGGCGAGGTCGAGCACGTTGCCGGTGGTCTCGAAGGAGCCCTGGGAGAGGTCCTTGTCGATGGACGAGACCAGCACGCCGCGCCCGACCGGCTGGCGGCCGCTGCTGCCCGAGAGCACGTCGGCGAAGACCGTGCGGCTGCCCTTGAAGCCGACCGTGTTCGTGTTGGCGATGTTGTTGCCCACCACCGACAGGCTCGTGCCGTTGGCGTTGATGCCGCTCACGCCGGAGAAGAGAGAGCTCAAGACGCCCATGTCGCCGTCCTCCTATCTGCTCTGCTGAACATTCGAACGAAGCGAAAAAATCGCGCCGGGCGGGCCTACTCGGCCGCCGCCGTCGGCTCCTTGACCGCGATCACGTCGGACAGGGCCACCTGCCGGTTGCCCACCACCAGGTACGAGGCGTCGCCGTCGTACAGCGCCCCCTGCACCACGCCCCGCACCTCGGTGCGGGCCTCCACGCTGGCGCCCAGGGCGTCCTGGGCCACCACGCTGAAGCGGTACGTGCCGGCCGGCAGCCGCGTGCCGGTTGAATCGCGCCCGTTCCAGGCCACCTCGTTGGCCCCGCCGGGCAGGGCGCCCACGGGCAGGGTGCCGACGGTGGAGCCGTCCTCGCCCTGGATGAGGACGCTGACCGCGTCGGCCGGGCCGTCCAGGGAGAACTGGATCGACGTGTCGCCCTCCTCCCCCAGAACGGCGCCGTCGCCGCGCGCGAGGATCTCGCGCCCGATGAAGCCGTTGACGCTCGCCATCTCCGCCGGACCCTGGGACTGGCCGAGGGCGGAGAGGTTGCTGTTCACCTCGAAGAGCTGCTCCAGGCTCGAGAACTGGGCCAGCTGGGCGGTGAACTGGGCGTTGTCCATGGG
>CAZGRJ010000073.1:10988-12322 GCA_964528115.1 uncultured Nitrospirales bacterium | reverse complement strand
GGTCCTTCAGGCCCTCGGGCACGTCGCCGCGCAGGATGCGCTGGGCCAGGCCCTCCACGATGGCGGTCTTGCCCACGCCCGCCTCGCCGATCAGGACCGGGTTGTTCTTCGTTTTGCGCGAGAGGATGCGGATGACCGAGCGGATCTCGGCGTCGCGCCCGATGACCGGGTCGAGCTTGCCGGCCTTGGCCATCTCGACCAGGTCCACGCCGTACTTCTGGAGGGCCTCGTAGCCCTCCTCGGGATTGTCGGTGGTCACGCGCTGGTGGCCCCGGACCTCGGACAGGACGGCCAGGAGCTTCGTGCGGTCGATCCCGGCGCCTTTGAGAATACGGCCGGCGGCGGTCTTCTGCTCCTCGGCCACGAAGGCGAGCAGGAGGTGCTCGACGGAGACGTATTCGTCCTTCATCCCCTTGGCCTCGCCCTGGGCCTTGAGGAGCAGCTCGTTCAGGCGCTGGGTGACGTAGATCTTGCCCGGCTCGAACGACCCGCCGGTCACCTGGGGGCGCTGGTCGAGGGCCTTGTCCACCTCGGCGCGGACCGTCTCGGGGGCGGCCCCCATGCGGGCGATCAGGCGCGGCACCAGGCCGTCCTGCTGGGCCAGGAGGGCAGCGAACAGGTGCTCGCCGTCCACCTCCTGGTGACGGCGGGAGGTGGCGATCTCCTGGGCCCCGGTGACGGCCTCGCGGGCGCGCTGGGTGAGCTGGCTGAAGTCCATCCGAATCTCCTGTGGGGGCGGGCGGTTATGCCTCGGCCCCGGGGCGGCCCCATGCCGCCGGAACCTTTATTAACCACGAAACGCCCCGAGGCAAGGGCAAAAAAGGAGGCCGCCCCGCCCGGCCCCGGAAGGGGCGGCGGAGGCGGCCTCGGTTCGCTCGCCCCGGGAAAGGAGTCAGCCGCCCTTCACCTCGACCTTGCGGGTCTCGCTCTTGACCTCCTCGGTCTTGGGCAGGGTGATGGTCAGCACACCCTTCCGGAACGTGGCCTCGGCCTTGTCGGTCACCACCTCGCGGGGCAGCGGGATGCTGCGCGTGAAGGAGCCGAAGTAGCGCTCGGTGTGGAAGTAGCCTTCCTTCCTGGTCTCCTTCTCCTCCTTCTTCTCGCCCCGGATCGTCAGGGCGTCGCGGGTGACGGACACCTCGATGTCCTTCTCGTCGAGGCCCGGAAGCTCCGCGGTCACACGGATGTCGTTGTCGGTCTCGGAAACGTCCACCTTGGGGGTGAAGCCGCCCGCGGGCCACTCCGGGCCCTCGCCCCACACGGCCGGGAACCCGTGAAAGAAGCGGTCGAACACCCGGTTCATCTCGTCCTGCAGGGCCAGGAAGGGGCTCTCC
>CAZGRJ010000073.1:6158-10888 GCA_964528115.1 uncultured Nitrospirales bacterium | reverse complement strand
GAAGCGGTCGAACACCCGGTTCATCTCGTCCTGCAGGGCCAGGAAGGGGCTCTCCCCCTCGCGCCGGGCGGGGACGTCCCTCCGGCCCCTTCGCACCAGGTCACGCATGGTCATGGCGATGTCCCTCCATCTCGTCTCTCTCCCCGTCCAGGACTCGAGGCCGAACGGCCCCCTGCCGTCAGCCCGCCTGGACGTGAACCTTCTGCGTCCTCGCGGGCGCCGCCTTGGGCAGGACCAGCGTGAGGACGCCGTCCTTCATGGACGCGCGGATCTTCTCGCGGTCGATGGCGTCCGACACGGTGAAGGCGCGGGTGTAGCCGCCCGGCCGGTACTCCAGCCGGACCGCGTCGCCGCCCACCGCGCCGTGCTCGGCGGGCGTGCCGGAAATCGTGAGGGTCCGGCCCTCCAGCTCCACGGTCACGCCCTCGGGCTTCACGCCGGGCATGTCGGCCACGACAAAGATCTCCGTCTCGGTCTCGTAGATGTCGGTCGGCGGCACGTAGGTCGGCCCGCTGTGGGTCCGCTCGGGACCGGAGGCCGCCTCGGTCACGTCCCGCGTGGTTGTCTGGGTCATTCGCGCACCTCTTGTAACCAGTCTGCACCCGTTCCGATGGCTATGCCGCCTGCACGGTGATCTTGCGCGGCCGGTCGGCCTGGGCCCGGGGCAGGGTGACCGTGAGCACGCCGTCCTTGAGGCCGGCCGTGACCGCGCCCACTTCCACCGGGTACGGAAGGTTCACGGCGCGCCCGAAGCGCCCGGACTCCCGCTCGCGCCGGTGGTAGCGGCCCCCGGCGGCGGGCTCGGACGTCCGGCGCTCGCCCCGGATGGTCAGGCGCCGCCCGACCACCGACACGTCCACGTCCTCCAGGGAGACCCCGGGAAGCTCGGCCGTGACCGTCACCTTGTCGTGGTCCGCCCGCACGTTGACCGCGGGCGCCGACCCGGACCGGACGCCGCCCGGGACGCCGAAGAGCCGCCCCATGTCGCGCTCCACCCGGGCGAACTCGCGCCACGGGTCCCAGAACTCGTCGAATCCACGCCAACTCATCGTCGCACTCCTTCCTAAAGACACCGTGGCCCCCCGTCCGCCGGGCCGGCCCTCGAATTTTGCCTACAGAGGGGTTAACCCCGGAATGACGTTTGTCAAGGGAGGGGACGAGAGGAGGGACGGCGGGTCAGCCCGACAGGCGGGCCCGGAGCAGCTCGGCCAGCGCGGCCATGTGGTCCGGGCGCTCGTTGAGGGCCGGGACGTAGCGGAACCCGCTTCCCCCCGCGGCGAGGAACTGCTCGCGGTAGGTCGTCGCGATCTCTTCCAGGGTCTCCAGGCAGTCGGCGGGGAAGCCGGGGCAGATGACGTCCACCTTGGACACGCCGGAGCCGGCCCACTCGCGCAGGACCTCGTCCGTGTAGGGCTGCAGCCACGGCTCGCGGCCGAAGCGGGACTGGAAGGCCATGAGCCACTTGTCGTCGGCGAGGCCCAGGGTCCGGGCGAGCAGGCGCGCGGTGGTGCGGCACTGGCCGAAGTACGGGTCGCCCTTCCGGTCGCGGTAGCGCACCGGGGTGCCGTGGAAGGAGATCAGCAGGCGGTCGCCGGGGCCGGCGACCTTCCAGGCGTCGCGCACGCTGGCGGCGAGGGCGGCGATGTAGGCGGGGTGGTCGTGGTAGTCCAGGACCGCCTGGGTGGGGAAGGTGCCCGTGGCGGTCAGCTCCTTCAGGCGCGCCTCGATGCTCGCCGTCGTGCTGATGGAGTACTGGGGAAAGAGGGGCAGGACCACCGCCCTCGCGCAGCCCCCGGCCTGGAGCGCCGCGAGGCCGTCGGCGAGGGAGGGGGTGCCGTAGCGCATGCCGAGGGCCACGGGGACGGGGCGGCCCATCGTCTCGGCCAGGACCCCTTCCAGGGCCTCACGCTGGCGCCGGCTGTGGACCATGAGGGGCGAGCCCTCGTCGGTCCAGACCTTGGCGTAGAGGGCGGCGGACTTCGCGGGCCGGGTGCGCAGGACGATCCCGTTCAGGATCAGCCACCACAGGGGACGGAAGACGTCCACCACCCGCGGGTCCCACAGGAACTCGGCGAGGTAGCGGCGCACGGCCTCGGGCGTGGGGGCGTCCGGGGTGCCCAGATTGACCAGGAGGACCCCGGCGGCACCGGGCGTCGGTTCGGTGCTATCCCCGCCGGGGGCGGGCACGGGCCGTTACGGGCGCTCCCCGTTCAGGGCGATCTCGTAGTTCTCGATCACCGGGCTCGCCAGCAGCTCCTGGCACATCTTCGTGATGTCGGCCCGGGCCGCCTCCGGGTCGGCGGCGTCCAGCTCCATCTCGATGAGCTTGCCCACGCGGACGTTTTTCACCCCCGGGAAGCCCAGGGTGTGCAGGGAGTGGAGGACCGCCTTGCCCTGGGGCTCCAGGACGCCGGGCTTGAAGGTGACGCGGATCGTGGCCTTCACGGGGGGCTCCGTCACAGGTCGTCGCCGCAGACCCGGCGGGCGACCTCGGCGTAGGACTCCTCGATCTTCCCCAGGTCGCGGCGGAAGCGGTCCTTGTCCAGCTTCTCGTCGGTCTCCATGTCCCACAGGCGGCAGGTGTCGGGGCAGATCTCGTCGCCCAGGAGGATGTCGCCGTTGTCCTTGGCGACCTCGGTGCCGAACTCGACCTTGAAGTCCACCAGCCGGAGCTGGCGCTCGGCGAAGAAGTCGGTGAGCACCTGGTTGATCTTGCGCGCCGTGTCGCGCATGACGTTGAGCTGCTCCGGCGTGGCGAGATCCAGCAGGAAGATGTGCTCGTCGCACAGCAGCGGGTCGCCCAGCTCGTCGGACTTGTAGTAGGTCTCGACGATGGGCCGGGTCAGGGCGGTGCCCTCGGGCACGCCGATGCGCTTGGAGAGGCTGCCGGCCGCGATGTTCCGGGCGATGATCTCGATCGGGATGATCTTCAGGCGTTTGACCAGCATCTCCCGGTCGGACATGCGCTCGATCATGTGGGTGCGGATGCCGGCGGCCTCGAGCTCCTTGAACAGGCGCTCGCTGATCTTGTTGTTGACCACCCCCTTGTCGCGGATGATGCCCTTCTTCTTGCCGTCGAACGCCGTGGCGTCGTCCTTGAAGTACTGGATCAGCAGCCCCGGGTCGTCGGTCTCGTACAGGATCTTCGCCTTGCCCTCGTATAGCTTCTGACGCTGTTCCATGACTCCCTACACGCCCCCCTTGGGGGGGTATGCCTCCCAGAAGACACGTTGGTAGATGTTGTCCACGTGACGCAGATAGTAAGACGGGTCGAACAGCTCGTCCAGGGCCTCGGGGGCGATCCATTTGCCCACGTCCGGGTCGGATTTCAGGCGCGCCAGGAACGACCCGCCCTCCTCCCAGGCCGCCATGGCGCAGCGCTGCACCACCTTGTAGGCGTCGTCGCGCGGCGCTCCGGCCTGGGTGAGCATGAGGAGCACCTTGCCCGAGTAGACCAGGCCGTGGGTCATGTCGAGGTTCCTCGCCATGCGGTCCGGGTGCAGGACCAGGCGCTCGACGATTTTCGTCATGCGGGAAAGCATGTAGTCGAGCAGGATGCAGGCGTCCGGCAGGACCACCCGCTCCACGGACGAGTGCGAGATGTCGCGCTCGTGCCACAGGGCGACGTTCTCCAGGGCCGCCACGGCGTGGCCGCGCAGCAGGCGGGCGAGGCCCGAGACGTTCTCCGCGCCCACGGGGTTGCGCTTGTGGGGCATGGCGGAGGAGCCCTTCTGGCCGGGCGCGAAGCCCTCCTCGGCCTCCCCCACCTCGGTGCGCTGGAGGTGGCGGATCTCCACCGCCATGCGCTCCAGGGCCGCGCCCACCAGGGCCGGGGTCTGGACGAACTCGGCGTGGCGGTCGCGCGGGATCACCTGGGTGGCCACCGGCTCCACGGCGAGGCCCGCCATGCGGCAGATGTCGGCCTCGATGTCGGGGCCTAAGTGGGCCAGGTTGCCCATGGCCCCCGAGATCGAGCCCACGGCCACCCGCTCCCGGGCGGCGGCCAGGCGCTCTCTTCCACGGCCCAGCTCGGCGTACCAGCCGGCGAACTTCAGGCCGAAGGAGGTGGGCTCGCCGTGCATGCCGTGGGAGCGGCCGACGCAGACCTGGGTCTTGGTCTGCATGGCGCGCTCGCGCAGCACGGCCATGAGGGCGTCGATGTCCTGAAGGAGCAGGTCGGCGGCGTCCCGCATCTGCATGGCGAGGGCCGTGTCCAGGACGTCGGAGCTGGTGAGCCCCCAGTGGGTCCACTTCCGGGCGTTGTCGGAGAGGATCTCGGTCACCGACGTGACGAAGGCGATCACGTCGTGGCGCGTCTCGGCCTCGATCTCGGCGATGCGGGCGACGTCGATGCGGGCGCCCTTCTCGACCTCGTCGGCAACCCCCTCGGGGACGATCCGGCGCGTCTCCAGGGCCCGCAGGGCGTAGACCTCGACCTTGAGCATGGCGCCGAAGCGGGCCTCGGGCGCCCACAGGCGCCCCATTTCCGGTCGGGTGTAGCGCTCGATCAAGGCGCCGCGGGCCTCACCGCCCGCCCGCGCCGGCGACCTTGAGCGGCGGGTCGGGCGCCGCGCCGGGCGCGGAGCCGTCGGAGAGATCCGGTTCATCGCCGGATACCCCAGGGGCCCGCTCGGGGGCCTCCCTGGCGATGCGGTCCAACAGGCCGTTGACGAACCGGCCCGAGTCGTCGCCGCCGAAGCGCTTGGCGATCTCGATGGCCTCGTCCAGGG
>CAZGRJ010000073.1:0-6058 GCA_964528115.1 uncultured Nitrospirales bacterium | reverse complement strand
CGGCCCGAGTCGTCGCCGCCGAAGCGCTTGGCGATCTCGATGGCCTCGTCCAGGGCCACCCGCACCGGCACCTCGTCCGCGAACAGGAGCTCGGCCACGGCCACCCGCAACAGGTTGCGGTCCACCCGGCTCATGCGCTCCAGGGTCCAGTTCTCCGCCGCCCGGACGATGGCGCCGTCCACGGCGGCCCGGTGGTCGTTCACCAGGCGGACCAGGCGCTCGGCATAGCGGCGCGCCTCGGGGGGCGCCCCGGCGTCCTCCCAGAAGGCCTCCAGGGCGTCCTCGCGCATGGGGCCGCGCTCCTGGGCGAAGAGCACCTGGAGGGCGCACTCGCGGGCCTTGCGGCGCACGCCCACGTCACTTCCCCCCGGTCTTTTTGGGCAGGCCCTTCATGACGTGGACCATCTCCACGGCGTTGCGAGCGGCGTCGAAGCCCTTGTTGCCGGCCTTGGTGCCGGCGCGCTCCACGGCCTGCTCGATCGTGTCCGTGGTGAGCACCGCGTTGATGACCGGCACGCCGGTCTGCACCGCCACGTCCGCCAGGCCCCGGGTGACGGAGCCCGCGATGTGCTCGAAGTGGGGCGTGGCGCCCCGGATCACGCACCCCAGGCCCACCACGCAGTCGAACTCACCCGAGCCCGCCAGGCGCTGGGCCACCACGGGCATCTCGAAGGCCCCCGGCACCTTGACCACGGTGATGTCGGCATCCGCCACGCCGGCACGGATCAGGCCGTCCACGCAGCCCTCCAGCAGGCGCTCGGTGATCATGCTGTTGAAGCGCGAGACGATCAGGGCGTAGCGGCCCTTGCCGGTGAGCTTTCCTTCGATGAGGTGGGGCATACGGTCAGGCGCGGAGTCACACCTGGTTGAGCAGGTGGCCCAGCTTGTCCTTCTTGGCCTTGAGGTAGCTGCGGTTCTGGTCCCGGGGCGCGATCTCCACCGGCACCCGCTCGACCACCTCGAGCTTGTAGGCCGACAGGCCCACGATCTTGCGCGGGTTGTTGGTCATCAGGCGGATGCGCGTGAGCCCCAGGTCGGCCAGGATCTGGGCGCCGATGCCGTAGTCCCGCAGGTCGGGCTTGAACCCCAGGCGCTCGTTCGCCTCCACCGTGTCCATGCCGGAGTCCTGCAGGGCGTAGGCGCGCAGCTTGTTGACCAGGCCGATGCCGCGCCCCTCCTGCTGCATGTAGAGGACGACGCCGGTGCCGTACACGTCGATGGCGGCCATGGCGTGGTGCAGCTGGGCCTGGCAGTCGCAGCGCCGGGAGGAGAACACGTCGCCCGTGAGGCAGCCCGAGTGGACCCGCACCAGGGGGGTGCCCTGGTGGATGTCGCCCTTCACCAGGGCCACGTGGTTGTGGTGGTCGATCTCGTTCTCGTAGACGATGGCGGTGAACTCGCCGTAGTCGGTCGGCAGCCGGGCCTCGGCGCAACGGCGGACCAGGGACTCGTGCTGGATGCGGTAGGCGATCAGGTCCTGGATCGTGACGATCGGCAGGCCGTGGCGCTCGGCGAACGCAGCCAGGTCGGGCACCCGCGCCATGGTGCCGTCGTCCTTCATGATCTCGCAGATCACCGCGGCCGGGACCTTGCCCGCCAGGCGCGCCAGATCGACGGAGCCCTCGGTCTGCCCGGCCCGGCGCAGCACGCCGCCGCGCACCGCCTTCAGGGGGAAGACGTGGCCGGGGCGGACCAGCTCGTGGGGCTGGCACTCGGGGTCGGCGGCCTTGCGCATGGTCGCCGCGCGGTCGTGGGCCGAGATGCCGGTGGTGACGCCGACGCGGGCCTCGATGGAGACGGTGAACGCGGTCTCGTAGGGGCTGGTGTTGACCGAGGCCATGGGGGGCAGGTGGAGGCGCTCCACCTGGCTCTCGGTGAGGGAGAGGCAGATGAGGCCGCGGGCGTGGGTGGCCATGAAGTTGACCGCCTCGGGGGTGACGTCCTCGGCCGCCATGACGAGGTCGCCCTCGTTCTCGCGGTCCTCGTCGTCCACCAGGATGACCATCCGGCCCTCTCGGATGGCCTCGATGGCCTCCTCGATGGTGTCGAACGGCGTGTTCTCGGGCGTCTTGTCGGGCATTCAGTTTCGGGCGTCCGTCACGTGAACCGCTTCGGGGGCCCGCCTCAATGAACAATCCGCGATGGGCTTCGCGGTGCCTTCGTGCGACCGGGGGCCACCCGGCACCGCGGCCCCCACAAATCCCCAGGCCTGAAAATAGCAGAGTTTAGGGCCCGGTGCGGCCCGGCGTCAACGGCCGGACGGTGCCGGAGGATCGGGGAGACGGGGCGGTTTCGGGGGGCGCTAGTGCCCGGGCGGGCCCGACAGGCCCAGCCACAGGGCCACGGACAGGGCCAGGAGGGCGAGGCCGGTGCCCATCCACAGGACGCCCCGGGGGGTGTGGGAGGCCCAGCCGGCGCCCACGGCATGGGCCTTGGAGGCGGCCGGGGCGGCTTGGGAGCCGTCCTGGGGCGTGGCTGCGGCCTGGGCCTCGGAGGGGAGCGAGTCGCCGCTGACGGGGTCCTCCAGGGGCGCGCTGCCGTCGCCCTTGCGCTCGATCAGGCCCTGCTGGGCCAGCTCCGACAGGGTCTTGCAGGTCTCAAAGAGGCCGAGCCCCAGCTCGCCCACCAGCTCGGAGACGGTACGCTTGCCGTCCACGGCGCCCACCACGGACATCTCCGAGGGGGCCAGCTGGGCCTTGCGGTCCTCCGTGAGTCCGTTCGACTGCGCGAACACCGCGTCGCCGCCCTGGACCACCCTGCGCACGGCGGGCCACTCGTCCACCCGGCGGGCCCCCTCCATGAGCAGGAACTCGGTGTTGATGGGAGTCGTGTAGCGCTCGTCGTAGTAGACCGGGACGCGCTCGAAGGTGTACTCGCCGTCGTCGCGGAAGAACAGGTGCAGGGCGGTCTCCTGGATCTGGAACGACAGGGCCCGGCCGATGTCGCCCTGGCGCACCTGGCCCAGCTCCTCCAGGACCTCGCCCAGGTGGCGGGGCTTCTTCTCCTGCTCGCGCAGGGCGGCGGCGAGGGCCTCCTTGTCCAGGTAGCCCTGGCGCACCAGGATCTCGCCCAAGCGCGGGGCGCCGGTCTCCTCGGCGGAGGCCTGGACCAGCATCCCCTTCTCGAACCCCAGCACCCACATGCGGTTCCGGGTGCGCACGGTCAGCTTGCCGGTCTTCCGCTGATAGTAGATCAGCTGGATGATGTCGGAGACCGAAAACTCCTTGACCGACCCCTGTAGGCCCATGCGCGGCATTCCCCTTCCGCCGGCGCTTCAGGCCGGCCCAGACGCCCCCTTCCCTATCGGCCGGGGCCGCCCGACCTTGAGCGGCGCGGCCCGGCGGGCCGTGGGCGGGGTCCCGGGCCGCTTGACAGTTTTCCGGCGACCCGCAACAATCCGCCCGCCCCTTTCCTGCGGCGCCGCACCGGCCCACGCACCGTGAAAGGCCCCGCCATGCCCGTCCCAGGCCCGTCCGAATGCCCATGAAATCCGACATCGAGATCGCCCAGGCGGCCCGCCTGGAGCCCATCGCCGCCGTCGCCCGAGGCGTGGGCCTGACCGAGGACGACCTGGAGCCCTACGGCCGCACCAAGGCCAAGGTCCACCTGGACGTCCTGGAGCGGCTGGCGGACCGCCCGAACGGCAGGTACGTGGTCGTGACCGCCGTCACGCCCACCCCCCTGGGGGAGGGCAAGACCACCACCACCGTGGGCTTGGGGATGGGCCTGAACCGGATCGGCAAGCGGGCCGCCATCGCCATCCGCCAGCCGTCCCTGGGGCCCGTGTTCGGGATCAAGGGGGGCGCGGCCGGGGGCGGCTACAGCCAGGTGGTGCCGATGGAGGACTTCAACCTCCACTTCACCGGCGACATGCACGCCATCGGCGCCGCCCACAACCTGCTCGCCGCCTTCATCGACAACCACCTGCACCACGGCAACCGGCTCGCCCTGGACCCCCACTCGATCACCTGGAACCGGGTCCTGGACGTCTCCGACCGGGCCCTGCGCAACGTGGTGATCGGCCTCGGCGGCAAGATGGACGGGATTCCCCGGGAGGCCCACTTCGACATCACCGTGGCCTCGGAGGTCATGTCGATCCTGGCCCTGACCTCGGGCGTGCAGGACCTGCGCGCCCGCCTGGGGCGCATCGTCATCGGCGCCGACGGCCAGGGCGCCCCCATCACGGCGGACGACCTGGGGTGCGCCGGGGCCATGACCGTCCTGCTCAAGCAGGCCATGATGCCGAACCTGGTCCAGACCCTGGAGAACACCCCCGCGTTCGTCCACTGCGGCCCCTTCGCCAACATCGCCCACGGCAACTCCTCCATCCTGGCCGACCGGATCGCCCTCAAGGTGTCGGACTACGTGGTCACCGAGTCGGGCTTCGGGGCCGACATGGGGTGCGAGAAGTTCATGGACATCAAGTGCCGGGCCTCGGGGCTGGCACCGGACGCGGCCGTGATCGTGGCCACGGTCCGGGCCCTCAAGATGCACGGGGGCGTGGCCACGATCGTCGTGGGCAAGCCCCTGGCGGAGGAGCTGACCAAGGAGAACCCCGCCGCCGTGGAGAAGGGGTGCGCCAACCTCCTCAAGCAGATCGAGAACGTGCGCCAGTTCGGCGTGCCGCCGGTGGTGTGCATCAACCACTTCCCCACCGACGCCGCGTCCGAGGTGGCGGTGGTCCAGCGGGTGTGCGAGGAGGTGGGGGTGAAGGCCGTGGTCTCCACCCACTGGGCCGAGGGCGGCAAGGGGGCGGAAAGCCTGGCCCGGGCCGTGGCCGGGGCCGCCGAGTCGGGCGAGAAGCGGTTCGCCTACCTGTACGACACCGCCGACACGATCGAGGAGAAGGTCCGCACCATCGCCACGCGCGTGTACGGCGCCGCCGACGTGGACTTCAGCCCCAAGGCCCGCAAGTCGATCGGCCAATTGGGGGCCCAGGGCTACTCCGACCTGCCGGTCTGCATCGCCAAGACCCACCTGTCCCTGTCCCACGACCCCAAGCTCCTGGGCCGCCCCACCGGCTTCACCCTGCCCGTGCGCGAGGTGGGGGTCGCCGCCGGGGCGGGCTTCCTCTACGCCCTGGCGGGCGACATCCGCACCATGCCGGGCCTGCCCTCGCGCCCCGCCGGGGAGCGCGTGGACGTGGACGCCGCCGGGCGGACCGTGGGGCTCTTCTGAGCCGGGGGCCCGGGCAAGGCCCCGGCGTGGCGCCCGACGAGGCCCCTGGGCCAAGGCGCCTCCGCCCCGTCGTCCGCAAGGTCGGCATCGTGCTCCTTGTCGCCTATTTCCTGTTCGCGTTCGGGACTTTCGCCGGCGTCGCCCTGTTCGAGTACGTCCCGACTGGAATTGGCTGGCTTATCTACCCACCCCTGGCGGCCCTGGCCTGGTTCGCGTTGGAGACCGCCGGAGATCAGGTGCAGCGCTGGTGGAAGGCGGCCTTCGGGTTCGAGATGCTGACGGTCGTGGTGGTGGCGATCATCGCGGTCTTTTCCCTGGTTATCGTGGGGTGCATCGTGCTCCTCGTGCGCTCGTGGTGACGCCACCGCCGGGGCCAACCGAATGGACGCTCCCTCCGGTCGGCCGGATAATGAGCGGATGGAAGGCCCGACCGACCGCCCCGCGTTCCCCACCGACGGTGAGGTCCTGGACGTGGTGGACGCCGCCAACCGCGTCGTCGGCCAGGCCACCCGGCGGGAGATCCACGAGCAGGGGTTGATGCACCGCTCGGTCCACCTGTTCCTGGTGGACGGGGGCGGGCGCCTGTACGTCCAGAAGCGGGCGGAGAACAAGGAGACCTTCCCCGGGGCGCACGACTCGTCGGCGGCCGGCCACGTGGACGCGGGGGAGGACTACCACGACTGCGTCGTGCGCGAGGTGGAGGAGGAGCTGGGGCTCACGCCGGACCAGGTGGACCTCGTCCAGATCGCCGAGCTCTCGGCCTCGGAGGAGAACGGCTGGGAGCACGTTCGGTTCTACGTGGGCAGGACCCGACACGAGCCGGTCCCGAACCCCGAGGAGGTCGCCCACGGCGCCTTCTACACCCTGGACGAGGTGGAGG
>CAZGRJ010000072.1:0-12454 GCA_964528115.1 uncultured Nitrospirales bacterium | reverse complement strand
GCGGCGCGGGGCCGCCCCGCACGTTGCCGTTGATGTCGTAGATGCTGCCGTGGCACGGGCAGCGGAACCGTTCCTGGTCCGGGAACCAGTTCGGCGTGCACCCCAGGTGGCGGCAGATGGAGACGAGGGCGTACATGCCGTCGTCCTCCTTGACCACCCAGAACTGGCCGATGGCCTTCCAGCGGGTGTCCACGCCGACGCCGTAGTCCTTGGGCGGACCGATCTTGAACGTCGTCGGGGGCTCGTACAGCACGGTCGGGATGTAGAACTTGAACGATCCCACGCCGACGCCGGCCATGGCCGCCAGGAAGCCGCCCCATCCGACCAGGGTGAAGAAGTCGCGCCGGGTCACCACCTCCTTCTCGGGCGGGCCGGTCACGCCTTCGAAACCTCGCATGTCCTTCATTTCCCCTGCCATGATCCGTACCTCCTCAGCCGGGCACTGCTCGGAGCGCCGCTGCCCTCGGTCCCAGGGGACCTGCTGATTCGATTGTCTGCGCGGGATGCTGGTGCGAAAAACGGGCCCCACCACCAGCATCTTTCATCATAGCACCGCGTCTCCCGATGCTCACCCCGCTGCCCGCCCGATGAAACCCCGGCGGGTATCCCCCGCCCCCCTGCGGGGCCCCAAACAGGCCCCGCGCCGGTCACAAGCTTACGATTTCAGGCAGGGAGCCCATTATTACCACCCCCTCGCGACGCCAGTCAACCTCGGAGGGTGCCTCCGCGCCACAGGTTTTTTCGCGCCCCGCTCAGGCCCGCTCGTGGCGCCGCGCCAGGGCGAGCAGGTCCGCCGCCACCGCGTCCGACAGGTGCGCGTCCCGCCCGCGCCAGCACCAGTTGCCGTGGGGCCGCCCGGGGTGGTTCATGCGCGCCTCCGGGCCCAGGCCCAGCACGTCCTGGAGCGGCAGGAGGGCGGTGTCCGCCACCGAGCCCATTGCGAGGGTCAACAGGTCGCGGTGGATCGCGTGCCCGTCGGTGCCCGTGAGCGCGAGGACGCGGGCGCGGGTCTCCGGGTCCAGACCCGTGAACCAGCCGACCGCGGTGTCGTTGTCGTGGGTGCCCGTGTACACGACCTGGTTGCGCTCGTGGTTCGCCGGCAGGTGCAGGTTCTCGGGCCCCGCGTCGAAGGCGAACTGCAGCACCGCCATGCCGGGCAGGCCGAGGGACCGGCGCAGGTCGGTCACGTCCGGGGTGATGACCCCCAGGTCCTCCGCGATCAGGCGGCCGCGCACCTGCCGGCCGAAGGCCCGGTCGAGGGCCGCGAACAGGTCCGCGCCGGGGCCCGGGATCCAGCGCCCGTGGGTGGCGTCCGGCGCCCCCGCGGGGATCTCCCAGTGCGCGGCGAAGCCCCGGAAGTGGTCGAGCCGGAGCAGGTCGCACTGCGCGAGGGACGCCCCGATGCGCGCCGTCCACCACGCGAAGCCGTGCTCGGCGTGGGCCCCCCAGCGGTACACCGGGTTGCCCCACAGCTGGCCGGTGGCGGAGAAGTAGTCCGGCGGCACCCCCGCCACCACCGTGGGCACGCCGTCCGGGTCGAGCTTGAACAGCTCCGGGTGGACCCACACGTCGGCGCTGTCCTCGGGCACGAAGATCGGCAGGTCGCCGATGATCCGCACCCCCTGGTCGTTGGCGTGGGCCTTCAGGCGCTCCCACTGGCCGAAGAACAGGAACTGCTCGAAGCGCACCCGCTCCACCTCGCGCGCGAGCTTGTCGCGCCACTGGGCCAGGGCCCGGGGCGCGCGCGCCCGCAGGGACGGCTCCCACACCCGCCACGGGGCGCCGCCGTGGTGGGCCTTGACGGCCTCGAACAGGGCGTAGTCGTCCAGCCACGGGGATGCTCGGCAAAAGGCGGCGAAGGCCTCCGCCGCGCCCGCCGGGGGGTGGCGCTCGAACCGGTCGAAGGCGCGGGAGAGGAGGAGGCCCTTGTAGCGCCGCACGGCCTCGTAGTCCACGCGCTCCGGGTTCAGGTCCGGGTGGCCGGGGGCGTCCGGGTCCAGGAGGCCGTCGGCGACGAGGACCTCGGGGCTGATGAGCAGCGGGTTGCCGGCGAAGGAGGAGTGGGCGGCGTAGGGCGAGTCGCCGTAGCCCGTGGGCCCCAGGGGCAGCACCTGCCAGCGGCGCTGGCCGGCGCGGGCCAGGAAGTCCACGAAGCGGTGCGCCGCCGGCCCCAGGTCGCCGATGCCGGGGGGGCCCGGGATCGACGTGGGGTGGAGCAACAGACCGCTGACCCGGTCGCCGCTCACGACCGGGGCCGGGCGCCGACTACGTCATATATATGACGGGTGCGGGAAGCACAGCGGAACATGAACGACGGACCTTGACCAGTCCGAGAAACGCCCCGTAGCATGTGCTCGCCCCCCAACCCCCTGCCGTAACGGTGGGTTACGTGGGCGCGCAGGCCCTTCGAGGCGTCGCGACCTGCGGGCCCGCGGACGGTTCGGCGGGGGGGAGTCCCCGCTCGCCGGGCGGCTTGCTTACGGAGGACCAATGAAGACCCCGCTGGATTCCATCACGGGCACCATCGTATCCGGGTTCATCCTGACCGTGATCCTTTATTTCGTGGTCCGCGCGCTGGTCGGCTGAGCCGTCCCCTCCGGACGGCCGCGATCGCGGCGGAGAATTGGAGCGCATCATGGAGTTCGCGCTGTTCGCACGCTGGGCCCACTTCCTGTCCGGCATCACGTGGATCGGCCTGCTGTACTACTTCAACTTCGTCCAGGTCCCGGCCCTGAAGGCCGCCAAGGCGGAGGGCACGGCCGGCGGCATCACCAAGCACGTCGCCCCCCTGGCCCTGGTCTGGTTTCGGTGGGCCGCCGTCGTCACCTGGCTGGCCGGAGCCGCCATGCTCGGCCACATGGGCATCTTCGGCAAGGCCTTCATGCTCCAGGGCAACGCCGCCATCATCGGCATGGGGGCGTGGCTGGGAACGATCATGCTGTTCAACGTCTGGGTGCTGATCTGGCCCAACCAGAAGAAGGTCCTCGGGATGGTGGAGGCGTCCGACGAAGAGAAGGCGAAGGCCGCCCGCGTCGCGCTGCTCGCGTCGCGCACCAACACGATGCTTTCCATCCCGATGCTCTTCTTCATGGCCTCCAACACCCACGGGACCATGTTGTTCAACTGAGATTCGCTCAGGCCCGGCTCGCGAGGAGCCGGGCCACCTCGTCCGGGTCCAGCCGGACGTCCATGACCCGCTCGCGGGTCACCGTGACCTTGCCGGGCGCGCCGCCCTTCACGCGGCGCACGTGCTTGCGGGCCGTGCAGATCACCTCCCCGCCCCCGGCCGCCTTCAGGCGACTGAAGTGGGCCGCCAGGACGGCCGCCTGCCGGATCGCCCCGGCCGGCGCCTCCCCTTCGCACCGCACCACCACGTGGGCCCCGGAAACGCCGTGGGCGTGGAGCCACGGGTCGTTGCCGCGCGCGAGTTGAAACGTCAGGCGCTCGTTGCCCGCGGCGCCCCGCCCCACCCAGATCTCCGCACCCCCATCCGCGCGGAAGCGCCGCACCCCGGCGAACGGATTGCCCCGCCGCCCGCGCGGGGATGACACCCGCCCCGGCGGCGGCGCCTCCCCCGCGTCCAGGCGGGCCAGGGCGCGGCGGGCCTCCTCCAGCCGGGCGGTGAGCACGGCCTCCCCCCGCTTCCCCTTGCGGGCCCGGTCGAAGCGGGCCGCCACGTTGGCCTCCGGCCCCAGGGACGAATCGAGGGCGATGACCCGCTCCGGCGTCCCCTCGGCGAACCAGTCCGTCACCCGCACCTCCGCCATCCCCGGGCGCAGCAGGTGGCGGTGGGCGGCGAGCAGCTCCGCCTCCCGGCGGACCCCGGCGTGCCCGGCGCAGGCGATGAGGTCCGCCTCCATCGCCCGGATGCGGCGCAGGAGCGACCGGCGGGCGGCGGCCACCCGGCGGGCCGTATCGGCCTCGGCCTCGGCGCGCGCCCGGGCCTCCATCCATTCCAGGTAGCGCGCCTCCAGGCTTGCGGCGTCCGGGAGGGGCCCGGTCTCCGCCCCGGGCGGCGCCTCCCGCGCGGGGGGCGGCACCCACGGGTCCCCCGGCACGAGGCCCCGGTGCCCGCCCGGGCCGTCCCACGCGATCACCTTGCCGTCCCCGTCCAGGAGGAACATCCGGCCCCGCCCGAACAGCTCCGCCACCAGGCGCACGGGCGCCGGGTCGGCCTCCCGCGACCGGCCCACGGTGAGGACGACGACCCGCTCCCCCGGCACCTGCGCGAAATCCGCCACCCTCCCCGGCCGCAGGGCCTTGCGCGCACGCAGGACGAACGGCGCGGGGCGGGGCGGCGCGGGGGGCAGGTCGCGGGCCAGGTGGACCCGGGAGAGGCCCGCCGCGACGCCGAGCAGCAGCTCCACGTTGCGCCCCCCGGCGCGGATTTCGACCGCCAGGTGGTGGGGCCACGGGGCCCGCACCCGCACCACCACGCCCCCCACGACTTTGGGGACGGCCTCCGCCACGGCGGCGGCGATCTCGGCGCGGGACATGGGACGAGGGGGACGAGGGGGCCGGCCGGTGGTGCATTCGGGCGGGGACACGGCCGGAATCCTAGCAGGGCCGGCCCGGAGCCCCCTCAAGGTCGGGGCCCTCCGGCCCGATCTGAGAGGAGGGGCGCGCCCCATGCGGGGGGCGTGTGCCTGGGGCTCGAACGAGCCCGAGGGGCCCGCGCATGACACTCTACGGACGGCTCACACTCACCCTGCTGATCGCCGCCTGCGGCGGCGCGACGGCCCTGGCCGCCACGGCGGGGACCGGGGTGGCGCCGACCCTCACCTGGGCGGTGCTCCTGGGGGGGGTGCTGGCCTGCACGGTCATCGGGGCGCGCTGGGTCCTGCACCCCCTGCGCGGCCTGGCGGGCGAGCTGGCCGAGGGGCCCTTGCCCCCCGCCGACCGGGCCATGGAGGTCCTGGCCCACCGGGTGGCCGAGCTGAAGGCCCGGACCACGGCCGACGAGGCCCACGTGGAGGCCCGGGTGGTGGAGCGCCTGGCCGACCTGGTCCAGGGCAACCAGGCCCTCTCCCTGCTCTTCGTCGCCGTCTCCGCCGACGAGCCCGGCCTCCCGGCCGAGGACTTCGCCGCCCGCCTCGCCTCCCGCTGGGTGCACGAGGGCCGCATCCACGCGGCCGGCGTGGCCTGGGAGCAGCAAGGTCCGGTCACGGTCCTGTCGTCCGGCGAGCGCCGGATCGGGCCCGACGACGTGCCCCGGGGGCTGCTCTCGGGCCTTTCCTCCGGCGGGCGGGAGGGCCACCCCGTGGAGGTCCGCACCGAGACCCTGGTCTGGCTCGCCGTGGGCGTGCCCCGCGCCGGGGCGCCCGGCACAGGCACGCGCTTGGCCCCGGCGGCCCTGCTGGCGGCCTGGCCCCTCGCCGAGCCGCCCACCGACGCGGACCGGGTGGCGTGCGCCGCCGTGGCCCGCTACCTGGGCCTGCGTTCCAGCGGACCCGTGCCCGCCGCCCCGGCACCCGACGCCGCCGCGGATACCCAGCCGGCCCGGCATCCGGCCACACCCAAGGTCCCGTAAGCCCCGTGGCCCGTCGAATCACCTTCGCGCCCCCCCGCGCCCGGCCTCTGCCGAGCCATGTGGCCGGCCCCGGCTCGGCGGCGGAGAAGGCCCGCACCCTGCTCAACGACGTGGCGGCCCGCTGCCGCGCCGACGCCGCCGTGCTCCTGGTGCGCGAGGGCGACGGCTGGCGGGTCCTGGCCGTGGCCGGGCCCGCGGGCCGGGGCGTCAAGGTGGGGGACATCTTCTCCACCGCCCAGAACCCCTCCCTGTCGCCCGAGTTCAGCGAGCGCCGCCCGGGCCTGCCGAGCCGCGCCGAGCCGTTCCTGGCGGCCCTGGGGCCGGTGGCCCTGGGGGACTGGATCACCTGCCCCGTGGTGGGCCCCCCGGGCCAGGTGGGGCTGATGCACCTGGTGACCAGCTGGACCCGCCCGTTCTCCAACGGCGACGTGGACCGCGCCGCCGAGGCCGCCGACCTGGCCGCCTCGCTCCTGGGCCCCCCGACCGCCCCGGCGGAGGAGCCCGACGCCGGCGCGCCGGGTGCCTGCGAGCGGCCTGATTTGGTCCGCGGGGTGTCCCTGCTCAACCACGACCTGCGCTCGCCCCTGAACGCCATTCTGGGCTTCTCGGAGATGCTGGCGGACGGCGCCTGCACCCCCGAACAGGTGGCGCGCTACGCCGAGGTCATCCGGCGCGGCGGCCAGAGCGTCCTGGAGATGCTCGACCAGGTGGTGGCCCAGATGCGCATCTCCCTGGGCGCCTACCCCTGGCAGCCGGCCGAGGGGCCGATCCGGGCCTTTCTGGGCGACGTGACCGCCACCGGCGACCTGGAGGCCATGGCGGCCTGGGACGCGGTGCTCTTCCCGCGCGCCTGCCGGGCCCTGCTGGACGTGGTGTCGGTCCTGGGCGGCGAGCGGCGCCTGGCGGTGTCCGTGGACGACGGCCACGCGGTCCTGACCTTCGGCGCCCCGGCGGGACCCGAGGACGACGGCAAGGACGAGCCCCTGGAGACCACCTTCGGCGGCATCCCGGCCCAGTTCGCGCGCACGGCCTTCCTGGCCCACGGCGCGACCTGCCGGGTGGGGGGCCACGGCGCCCGCTTCACGGTGCGCGTCCCCATGCGCGCCCCGGCCTTCACCACCCCGGGCTAGCCCGGGACAACCGGCGTCGGGGTGTCGGGGCGCTAGAGCGCCTTGACGATCTGCTCGACCATCTGCTTCGCGTCGCCGAACAGCATCAAGGTATTGTCGTTGTAGAACAGGGGGTTGTCGATGCCTGCGTAGCCCGGCGCGAGGCTCCGCTTGATGACCATGACCGTCTTGGCCTTGTCGGCGTCGATGATGGGCATGCCGTAGATGGGGCTGCCGGGGTCGGTGCGGGCGACGGGGTTCACCACGTCGTTGGCGCCGATGACGATCGCCACGTCGGTCTGGGGGAAATCGCGGTTGATCTCCTCCATCTCGAACACCTGGTCGTAGGGCACCTCGGCCTCCGCCAGGAGCACGTTCATGTGGCCCGGCATGCGGCCCGCCACCGGGTGGATGGCGAAGGCCACCTCGACCCCCTCCTCGCCCAGCTTCTCGGCCATCTCCTTGACGGCGTGCTGGGCGCGGCCCACGGCCATGCCGTAGCCGGGGATGATGACCACGCGGGAGGCGTTCTTCATCAGGAACGCGGCGTCGTCCGGGCTGCCCGCCTTGGCGCCCTTGCCCGCGGCCTGCTGGGCCGGGCTCGCCGCCGTCTCGCCGCCGAAGCCGCCCATGAGGACGTTCACGATGGAGCGGTTCATGGCCCGGCACATGATGTAGGACAGGATCGCGCCCGAGCTGCCCACCAGGGCGCCCGTGATGATGAGCAGGTCGTTGCCCAGGGTGAAGCCGATGCCCGCCGCGGCCCAGCCCGAGTAGGAGTTCAGCATCGAGACGACCACCGGCATGTCGGCCCCGCCGATGGGCACGATGAGCAGGACGCCGAGCAGGAGCGCGAGGCCGATCACGGCCATGAACGAGGCGAAGCTCTGGGTCATGCCGAAGTGGACCGACAGGCCGACCATGCCGAGGGCCAGACCCAAGTTGAGGTAGTGCTGGCCGGCGAACTGGACCGGGGAGCTGCCGAAGATGCCGCGCAGCTTGCCGAAGGCGATCACGGAGCCGGTGAAGGTGATGGCGCCCACGAAGGCGCCGATGATCATCTCCACCCGGCTGCCCACGGCGATCCCGCCGCCCGCCGAGGCGATGCCGTACTCGGCCGGGCTTAAGAAGGCCGCCACGGCGATGAGCACCGCCGCCAGGCCCACCAGAGAGTGCATGGCGGCCACCAGCTCGGGCATGGCGGTCATGGCGATGCGCTTGGCCACCACGGAGCCCGCCGCCGCCCCCACGGCCACCACCCCCACGATGGGCAGGTAGTTCAGGACGGCGGGGTTCAGGAGCGTGGTCGCCACGGCGATGGCCATGCCGATCATGCCCATGAGGTTGCCGCGCCGGGCCGTCTCGGGCGAGGAGAGACCCTTCAGGGCCAGGATGAACAGGACCGAGGCGATCAGGTACGCCAGGGCCGTCGCGTTCGCGGACACGGGTCGCCTCCCCCCTACCGCTGCTTCTTCTTGAACATCTCCAGCATGCGCTGGGTGACCAGGAAGCCGCCGAACAGGTTCACCGCCGCCAGCATGATGGCGATCAGGCCCAGCACCGTGGCGGGCGTGAGGTCCTTGGGGCCGGCGGCGATGAGGGCGCCGACGATGATCACGGCGCTGATGGCGTTGGTGACGCTCATGAGCGGCGTGTGCAGGGCCGGGGTGACCTTCCAGACCACGTGGTAGCCCACGAACACCGCCAGGACGAACACCGTGATCGCCTGCAGGAAGGGAGAGGCGCCGGAGCCGTGGGCGGCCGTGTGCGCCATGCCCGCCAGGTCGTGGGGATTCATGGATTCCTCTTCATGGAGACCCCAGGAAAGGGCACGAAGATGGGCATGGGCGCGAGCACGGGTTCCGGCGTCAGGCCGCCGCCGGGGCGAAGTCGGGGTGGACCACCTCGCCGTCGCGGGTGAGCAGGCACCCGGCGACGACCTCGTCGGAGGTGTCGAGCTTGAGGGTGCCCGACTCCTTGTCGAACAGCGGCTGGAGGAACGCCAGCAGGTTGCGGGCCAGGAGCCGGCTCGAGTCCGTCGGCCAGTGGGCGGGCAGGTTGACGGCGCCGATGATCGTGACGCCGCCCTCGTCGATGGTCTCGCCGGCCTTGGTCAGGGCGCAGTTGCCGCCGGTCTCCGCGGCCATGTCCACGATCACGGAGCCGGGCTTCATCTGCCGGGCCATCTCCTCGGTGATCAGGACCGGGGCCGGGCGGCCCGGGATCTGGGCGGTGGTGACGACCACGCTGGCCCTGGCGACCTCCTTGGCCAGGGCCTCGCGCTCTTTCTCCTTGTGGGCCTCGGACATCTCCTTGGCGTAGCCGCCGGACGTCTCGGCCTCGGCCGTCTCCTCGGAGGCCACCTCGACGAACTTGGCCCCCAGGCTCTCCACCTGCTCGCGCACGGCGGGGCGCACGTCGTAGGCCATCACCACGGCCCCCAGGCGGCGGGCGGTGGCGATGGCCTGCAGGCCGGCCACGCCGGCCCCCAGGACCAGGACGCGGGCCGCCGCGATGGTCCCGGCGGCGGTCATCATCATGGGAAAGAGGCTGGGGTAGTGGGTGGCGGCGAGAAGCACGGCGCCATAGCCCGCGATGTTGCTCTGGGACGAGAGCACGTCCATGGGCTGGGCGCGGGTGATGCGCGGCAGCAGCTCCATGGCCAGGGCCGTGACGCCGGCATCGGCGTAGGACTGGACCCGCGCGGCCTCGCCCCGGGGGCCCAGCATGCCCACCACGAGGGTGCCCCGGGCCATGCCCTTCAGCTCGTCCGGCTCCGGCGGGGCGGCCCGCAGGACCACGTGGGCCCCGGCATAAAGGGTGGAGGCGTCGGCCGCGATCTCGGCCCCGGCCTCGGTGTAGGCGGAATCCGGAAAGGCCGAGCCGGCGCCGGCGTCGTGCTCGACGGCCACCTCGGCCCCCAGGGCGCGCAGCTTGCCCACGGTCTCCGGCGTGGCGGCAACCCGGCGCTCTCCCCGCGCCCGCTCGCGTGGTACGGCGATCTTCATCACTTCCCTGTGCGTCCCCCCGTCCCCCGCCCGCGCATTGAAACACGGGCCTTCAGGCTTGCGCTACCGACCTTATCGTCAGGTTCCCGACCGTTTGTGAGGATTGGATCGAGGCGGGGTCAGCCCCGGCCGTGCGCGCGGGCCTGGGCCACCAGGGTCTGGAACAGGCGGGCCTGGGCGGGATCGACCGGGAAGAGGTACTCGGGGTGCCACTGGACCCCCACGGCCCAGACCGGGCCCGTGTATTCGACGGCCTCCACCACGCCGTCCGGGGCCGTGGCGGAGACGGTGAGATCGCGCCCCAGGCGCCCCACGGACTGGGTGTGGGAGGAGTTCACCTGGAGCGTCTCGGCCCCGGTCAGGCGGGCCAGGATGCTGCCCGGGACGAGGGCCACCGGGTGGGCCGGGTTCGTGGCCTTGTCCTGTTGCATGTGCTCCAGGGCGTTCGGCACCTCGGCCGCGATGCGCTGCACCAGCCCTCCGCCCAGGGCCACGTTGAGGGACTGCATGCCGCCGCACAGGGCCAGGAGGGGCATCCCCCGGGCCAGGGCCCCCTTCACCAGGGCCAGCTCCAGGGCCTGCTTGGCGGCGGGCATGAGGGTCAGGTCGAAGCGGGCGGTCTCGCCGTAGGTCTCGGGGTCCAGGTGGCGGCCGCAGCCGGTGAGCAGCAGGCCGTCCACGCCGGAGAGGTAGTCCTCCGCCCCGGCCGGGTCCTGGGTCGGGGGCGGCGGCAGGAGCCAGGGGCGGCCCCCCGCCGCCTCCACGGCGCGCACGTAGCGGGCGTTCAGAAAGACATGGGGCTCGTCGCCCCCGAACCGCTCCAGATTGCCTTCGTGGTAGTCGGTGACGACGCCGATGCGGGGCCGGGCGGCCACGTCAGCCGCCCCGCTTGACCAGGAGGAGGCGGCGCTCGGTCATGGCCTCCATGGCGTAGCGCACGCCCTCCCGGCCAAGGCCCGAGTCCTTCGCGCCGCCGTAGGGCAGGTGGTCCAGGCGGAAGGTGGGCACGTCGCCGATCAGCACGCCCCCCACGTCCAGGTGGGCGAAGGCGTACAGGGCCTGGTCCAGGTCGCGGGTGTAGACCCCGGCCTGGAGGCCGTAGGGGGAGTCGTTGACCCGCGCCACGGCCTCCTCGAACGTGGCGAACGGGCCGACCGTCACCACCGGGCCGAAGACCTCGGCGCAGGAGACCTTCGCCGTGGGCGGCGCGTCGGTCAGGACGATGGGCGCCAGGACGTTCCCCTCGCGCGTGCCCCCGGCGGCCACCCGGGCGCCCCCGGCCTTGGCCTCCTCGACCCACTCCAGGACCCGGCGGGCGGCGCCGTCGTCGATCACCGGGCCCACCACCGTGCGCGGGTCGCGCGGGTCGCCCACCGGCAGGGCGGCGGTGGCCGCAAGGAGGTGCTCCAGGAAGGCGTCGTACACGTCCGTGTGGACGAAAATCCGCTGCACCGAGATGCACACCTGGCCCGCATAGGCGAAGGCCCCGTGGGCGATGCGGGCGGCCACGGCCTTCAGGTCCACGCCGGGGCAGACGATCACGGCGGCGTTGCCGCCCAGCTCCAGGAGGACCCGCTTCTTGCCCGCCTTGGCCTTGAGCTGCCAGCCGACCCGGTCCGAGCCGGTGAAGGAGAGGACCTTCATGCGGTCGTCCGTGACCAGGGGGTCGGCGGCCTCGACGCCGCACGGCACCACGGCGAAGGCCCCCTCCGGGGCACCGGCCTCGGCCACCACGTCGGACAGGAGCAGGGACGTGAGGGGCGCCTGCACGGGCGGCTTCAGGACCACCGGGGCCCCCACGGCGAAGGCCGGGGCGAGCTTGTGGGCCACCAGGTTGAGGGGGAAATTGAAGGGGCTGATGGCCGAGACCGCGCCCAGCGGGAAGCGGCGCCACAGGGACAGGTGGTCCTCCCCGGCGGGGGTCGTGTCGGCGGGGACGACCTCGCCCCCCAGGCGCTTCGCCTCCTCGGCCGCCACGGTGAAGGTGGTGACCGCCCGGTCCACCTCGGCCAGGGCCAGGGTGACGGGCTTGCCGGCCTCGGCGACGATGGAGTCGGCCAGCTCGCCCCGGCGGGCGGACACCCCCTCGGCGATGGCGGAAAGCAGGGTGGCGCGCCGGTGGGCGGGCCAGGCGGCGAAGGCGGGAAAGGCCCCGGCGGCGGTCTCCACGGCCAGGGCCACCTGCTCGCGGCTGGCCTGGGGGACCTCGGCGATGACCTCGCCGGTGTAGGGGTTGACCACCGGGTCGCCGGCGGGGGCCTGCACCCGGTTGCCGCCGATGACCAGCTCGCGGGGGTCCATGCGGTTCCGGTCAGCCGGTCCGGGAGCGGGGCACCGGGATCGCGGCCGGGGCGGGGGACGCCGGGGGGACCAGCGTCAGGAGCCCCCCTTCTTGGAGGAGGCCTTGGCGGCGCCCTTGGACGCCGTCTCGGCGGGGCCGCCCGCCAGGAGCTGGTCCACCAGCTTGCACTGCTCGGCCACCTGGGCGGCGCTGCGGTGCAGCATGGCCAGCTCGGGATTGGAGAGGCGCACGTCCACGATCTCCTCCACGCCGTCGGTGCCCAGCTTGCACGGCACGCCCACGAAGGTGCCGTTGACGCCGTACTCCCCCTCGCAGAAGGCGGAGCAGGGCAGGATCTTCTTCTGGTCCACCATGATCGCCTCGATCATCTCGATCGTGGCGGCGGACGGGGCGTAGTAGGCGCTGCCGGTCTTGAGCAGGCTCACGATCTCGGCCCCGCCGTTGCGGGTGCGGTCGATGAGGGCGTCGATCCGGTCCTGGGAGAGCAGCTCCGGGATGGGGATGC
>CAZGRJ010000071.1:10505-12506 GCA_964528115.1 uncultured Nitrospirales bacterium | reverse complement strand
AGGCGTAGAGCGGCTCGCCCTTGGACGCGGCGGCGGCGCGCGCCGCCGCCAGGGCGACGCGCAGGTTCGCGTTGGCGCCCAGGCGGGTAGTGTTGGGGGTGCCGTCCAGCGCGATCATGCGCCGGTCGAGGGCTTCCTGGTCGGTGGCGTCCATGCCCTTGACCGCCGCCGCCAGCTCGCCGTCCACGGCGGCCACGGCGCGGGTGACGCCCTTGCCCCCGAAGCGGGCCTTGTCGCCGTCGCGCAGCTCCACGGCCTCGTGCTGGCCGGTGGAGGCGCCCGAGGGGACGATCGCCCGGCCCACGGCGCCGCCGGCGAGGGTGACCTCCACCTCCACCGTGGGGTTGCCCCGGGAGTCCAGCACCTCGCGCCCGTGGACCTTATCGATCTTTTGCATCGCTCGCTTCCCCAATCGGTGGGGCCCCTCAGGGGCCCGACGTTTCGCTCGTCACGTGGAGGTGGCCGGCGCGGCGGTAGGCCGCCTCGGCCGCGTCCTTGTCTCCCATGCGGTCGTACACCTCGCCCAGGCGCTGGAACGCCTCGCCGTCGCGGGCGTCCAGGCGCGTGGCCTCCTTGAACGACGCCAGGGCGTCCTCGTTACGCCCCTCCTGCTGATAGACCCGGCCCAGATTATAGTGCGCCCGCGCCAAAGTGGGGTCGGCGGCCACGGCCTGACGGGCCGCGTCGAGGGCGCCGGCGTACTGCTTGAGGCCGAAGTGGGCGGCCGACAGGGTGGCCATCACCTGGGCCCGCTCGGGCGCGGCGGCGGGCGGCACCCGGGCGAGCAGGTCGTGGCCCTCCTTCACCGCCAGCTCGTAGCGGCCCTTGCGCACCAGGGCCTGCATGCGGTTGTAGCGCGCGTCGCGGTCGCCCGGGTCGAGGGCCAGGGCCGCCTCGCACGCGGCGATGGCGTCGTCGTCGCGGTGCTCGGCCAGGTACACCACGCACAGGTTGTTGTGGGCGGTGGGGCTCTCGGGGTCCTGCTGGGCGGCGTGCTTGAAGTGGGTCTCGGCCTGGGGGAAGACGCCCAGGCGGAAGTAGTTGGCGCCCTGGTTGTTGTGGACCTCGGGGTAGCGGTCGTTCAGCTCGATGACGTGGCGGTAGGAGATGACGGAGGCGTCCAGGTGCCCCATCTCGGCCTCCACCAATCCCAGGTTGAAGTGGAAGTCGGGGTCGCCCGCGTCCAGGCTGATGGCGCGCCCGTACGCCTCGGAGGCCTCGTCCAGGCGGCCCAGGGCGCGCAGGGCGACGCCGCGGTTGTTGTGGAACACGGCCCGGTCGGCGTCGCGCTCGATGGCCCGGTCGTACCACGACAGGGCCTCCGCCGGGCGGCCCTGGTCCAGGTAGGCGTTGCCGACGTTGTAGTACGTCAGGGCGTTGTCCGGGTCGATGGCGATGGCCTCGTTGTACTGGGCCACCGCCTCCGGGCCCTTGCCGGCCTTGAGATAGGCGACCCCCAGGTTCACGTGGCCCTGGGCGTAGGAGGGGTGGTCGGCGAGGAGCTTCGTGTAGAGCTTCTCGGCGTCGTCCAGCATGCCGGCGGCCACCAGGGCGACGCCCAGGTTGTTCTGCACCTCCACCCGCGAGGGGTCGAGGGCGACGGCCTTGCGCAATACCTCAACGGCCTCCTTGTGCTTGCCGAGGCGGCGCAGGACCTCGCCCAGCTTGAAGTGCAGGGAGAGGATGTCGGGGGCCTGGTCGAGGGCCTTGCGGTAGGACTCCTCGGCCTCCTCGAGCATGCCGTGGCGCAGGTAGTAGTCGCCGAAGTCGCGGTAGATGTCGGGGGCCGCCTCGGTGGGCTCGGGAGCCTCCGAGGCCTGCGGGGTCCCCGCCTCCGCGCCGCCTTCCGTACCCTCGGCCGGGAGGGCGGGCCGGTCGGCGCCGGGGGGCTCGGCCTCCGTGTCGGCGGTGTCGGACGGCGAGGCCGCGGCGTCCGGCTGCACGTCGGGGATGCCCTGGTCCTCGGCGTTCTCCTCGCCGCCGGGGACGTCGGGCAGGCCG
>CAZGRJ010000071.1:3166-10405 GCA_964528115.1 uncultured Nitrospirales bacterium | reverse complement strand
GGGTCCCACGCGAAGCCCCGGAGGCCCTCGGCCTTGCCCGCGGTCACGTCCACGACGACGTACACCAGCTCCGGGTAGGTGGGCACGCGGGTCCGGACCTTCCCGCCCTTGGGGTCGCCCTCCAGCGTGCCGTCGGCGAGCATGGCGGCGACCTGCGACTCGGAGTAGCCCTCGCCCCGGCCGAAGGCGGCGGCGGACAGCTCCATGACGGGGGCGGCCTGGCGCTGGTCCTCGTCGGAGAAGTAGGCCCCCACGTCGGCGTGGGAGTGGAAGATCGCCTTGAACGCGAGGCCCGCCTCGCGCGCCGCGCGGGTCAGCTCGAACAGGTCGCGCGGGTCGATGCGGTAGGCGGTGCGGGCGTCCCGGGGGTGCTCCCTGGGCGCCTCGGCGTGAAGGCGGTTCTGGACGTTGGCGCAGGGGCGGCAGTCCGTCGCGACGGCGCCCTCGGGCGGCCCCAGGAGCAGGCCGCAGGCCTCCTCGGGGTAGTGCTTCTCGCAGTGGGCGAGCATGGCGGCCGCCACGGCGGGAGGGAGGTTCAGCGCCGGCCCGGGCATCGGATGATTCAGGGGACCAGCTCCGCCGGCAGGGCGAAGACGACGCGCTCGCGCGGGCCGTCCAGGGGCTCCACCCGGGCGGGGTCGCCGTCCGTGAGGGCCGCGGCCACCTCGTGCACCAGGATCTCGGGGGCGCTGGCGCCGGCCGTGACGCCGACGGTGACGTGGCCGTCGAGCCAGGCCGGGTCGATGTCGGCGGCGCGCTCGATCAGGTGCGCGGGGCGTCCGCGCGACCGGGCGACCTCGGCCAGGCGGCTCGAATTGGACGAGTTGGGGGCGCCGATCACCAGGACCAGGTCGCACCGCTCGGCCAGGCGCTTGACCGCCTCCTGCCGGTTCTGGGTGGCGTAGCAGATGTCCTCCCCCGGCGGCCCCACGATGGCCGGGAAGCGCGCCCGGAGGGCGGCCACGACGGCGGCCGTGTCGTCCACGCTCAGGGTGGTCTGGGTGACGAAGGCGAGGCGCTCGGGGTCGCGGACCGAGAGGCGCGCCACGTCCTGTGTCGTCGCCACCAGGAGGACGCCGCCCTCCACCTGGCCCATCGTCCCCAGGACCTCCGGGTGGCCGGCGTGGCCGATCAGGACGACCTCGCGCCCGTCCGCGTGGTGGCGGCGGACCTCCAGATGGACCTTGGTCACCAGCGGGCAGGTGGCGTCGATCACCGACAGGCCCCGGGCCCGGGCCCCCTCCACCACCTCCCGCGCCACGCCGTGGGCGGAGAAGATCACGGTGGCGTTGTCGGGCACTTGGGTGAGTTCCTCGACGAAGACGGCGCCCATCGACCGGAGGCGGTCCACCACGTAGCGGTTGTGGACGATCTCGTGGCGCACGTACACCGGCGGCGGGAACAGGGCGAGGGCCCGCTCGACCACCTCCACGGCGCGCTCCACCCCGGCGCAGAAGCCGCGGGGATTGGCCAGGACCACCCGGCGGGGGGCGTCGGCCTGGGGCTGGGTCTGGGTTTCGGCCTGCATCGGTGTGGGCCTCCGGGCCCCGGAGGAAGCAAACATTGTAGCAGCCCGGGGGCGGGCCTCAGAGGCGCGCGAGGGCCTCCGTGGTGAGGCCGCCCCCTTCATCGCGGCCTTCCATGAGGCGGGCGACGTACTTGCCGATGAGGTCGGCCTCCAAGTTGACTGCGGTGCCGACCGGGGCGCCGGGCGCGGCGTCGAGGAGCGTCGTGTGGTCGGCCGTGTGGGGGATGATCATGACGGAGAAGCCGGACGCGTCGAGGGCGTTGACCGTGAGGCTCACGCCGTCCACGGCGATGGAGCCCTTCGTCACGCACAGGCGAAGCACCTCGGGCGGGGCGTCGTACCACACCTCCGTCGCCTCGCCGGCGGGGGTGACGCGGCGCAGTCTTCCCAGGCCGTCCACGTGGCCCGTGACGAGGTGGCCGCCGAGGCGGTCGCCGAGGGCCATGGCGCGCTCCAGGTTCACCGGGTCGCCGGGCTTGCGGGCGCCCAGGGTCGTGACACGGAGGGTTTCGGGCGACACGTCGGCGCTGAACGAATCGCGCGCGACGGCCGTGGCCGTGAGGCAGACGCCGGAGACGCACACCGAGTCGCCCACGGCGGTGCCGTCCAGGACGACGCGGCAGCTCACCGCGAGGCGCACGCCCGCCGCGAGGGGAGTGACGGACGCGACCCTTCCAACCTCCTCGACGATGCCGGTGAACATCTCTTACCCCTCGGCCACCGGCCCGAAGGGCTCGATGGCGTCGGCCGGCACGCTCCCCGACCGCAGGACGCGCCAGGGGGAGGCCGCCACGTCCAGGAGCGTGGAGGGGCCGCCGGGGGGGAGCGTCCCGGCGTCCAGCAACAGGTCGAGGCCCGGCAGCGTGGCGGCGACCCGGTCCGGGTCGCCGGTGGCGGGGGCACCGGCCGGGTTGGCGCTGGTGGCGGGCAGCGCGCCGCCCGCGGCCCGGATCAGGGCGACCGCCACGGCCGTGCGGACGAGGCGCAGGGCGATGGTGGTGCCGCCGCCGGTCAGCTCAGGGAGCACGTCGGGGCGCGCGGGCAGGACCAGGGTCAGCCCGTCCGGCCAGGCGGCGACGAGGGACTCCGCCCGGGGCGGGATGCGCGCGGCCCAGCGGGAGACCTCGACGCGGTCGGCGACGGCGAGCAGGAGGGGCTTCGGGCCCTCGGTGCCCTTGAGGGCGGCGAGTCGGCGGAGGGCGGCGGCGTTGCGCGGGTCGCAGCCGAGGGCGTAGAGGTGCTCCGTGGGGTAGGCGATCACGCCGCCGTTCTCGACGACGCGGACCGCCGCGGCGATGGCGTCCGCCGAGGGCCGGAAGGCGCCGGTCTGGACGCGGGCGAGGGCCATATCGGCCGACGCGGTCACTTGCCCTTGGCCAGGCGCGCCTCCAGGGCGCCGGCCTTGGCCTCCACCTCCTCGGCCATGCGCTGGCGATACACCTCCAGGCGCGCCGCCACGTCGGCGTCGGCGCGGGCGATGATCTCGGCCGCGAACACCCCGGCGTTCTTCGCCCCCGCCTTGCCGATGGCCATGCACGCCACGGGCACGCCGCCCGGCATCTGGACCGTGGCGAGGAGCGCGTCCAGGCCGTTCAGGGGCGAGCTGTCGATGGGGACGGCGATGATCGGGAGGATCGTCTCCGCCGCGAGCACGCCCCCTAAGTGCGCGGCGGCGCCGGCCCCGACGATGATGGCGTAATAGCCCTTGTGCTTGGCCTCGCCGGCCCAGTGGCGGACCCGGTCGGGGGTGCGGTGGGCCGAGGCGACCGTGGCCTCCCACGGGACGCCCAGCTCGTCCAGGACGTTCGCGGCGGCCTCCATGACCGGCCAGTCCGAGTCCGAGCCCATCACGATGCCGACCATGGGTCCCGCCGCCGCCCGTGCCATGTCGCCCTCCCCTGCCGCTTACGTTTGACCGGCCGCGCCCAGGGCCCGGGCCCCGATGTCGCGCCGGAACTGCATCCCCGCGAAGCGTATGCGTCCGCAGGCGTTGTAGGCCAGGTCCACCGCCGCCCGGATGTCGGGCGCCGTGGCCGTGACCCCCAGGACCCGCCCCCCCGCCGTGACGATCCCGTCCCCCGCGCGCGCCGTCCCGGCGTGGAACACCGTCACGCCCTCGTAGGCCTCCGCGTCCTCGATCCCCGTGATCAGGTCGCCCTTGGTGGCCCGCGCCGGGTAGCCCGCCGAGGCCATGACGACGCACACCGCCGCGTTCGGCGACCAGCGCACGTCCACCGGGTCGAGGCGGCCGCGCGCGGCAGCGTCGCAGATCTCCAGCAGGTCGCTCTCCAGGCGGACGAGGATGGGTTGCGTCTCCGGGTCGCCGAAGCGGGCGTTGAACTCGAGCACCTTGAACGCGTCCCTGTCGATCATGAGGCCGGCGTAGAGGACGCCGCAGAAGGGGCTCCCCTCGTCCTTGAGGCCGTCGATCACGGGGCGCATGACTTCGTTCAGGACCCGATCGGCCAGCGCGTCGGTCAGGACCGGGGCCGGCGAGTAGGCGCCCATGCCGCCCGTGTTGGGGCCCTTGTCGCCGTCGTGGATGCGCTTGTGGTCCTGGGCGCCCACCATGGGCACGACCGTGGTGCCGTCGGTGAAGACGAGGAACGACGCCTCCTCGCCCGTGAGGTGCTCCTCGACCACCACCGTCCGCCCCGCCTCGCCGAAGGCGCCCCCCTCCAGCATGTCGGCCACGGCCGCCTCGGCCTCGGCCAGCTCGCTCGCGATGACAACCCCCTTGCCCGCGGCCAGGCCGTCGGCCTTGACCACGTAAGGGCCCGGCAGGGACTTCAGGTAGGCGCGCGCCTCGCCCGCATCGGTGAAGGCGCGGGAGGCGGCGGTGGGGACGCCGAGGCGGGTCATGAGGGCCTTGGCGTACGCCTTGCTGCCCTCGATCCGGGCGGCCGCGGCGGTGGGGCCGAAGACGGTGAGCCCGGCGGCGGTGAAGCGGTCCGTCAGCCCGGCGATCAGGGGCGCCTCGGGGCCGACGACGGTCAGATCGATGCGCTCGGTGGTGGCGAAGCTCAGCAGCTGCTCCACGTCGTCCGCCGCGATGTCCACGCACTCGGCGGCCTGCGACATGGCCGCGATGCCGGCGTTGCCGGGGGCCACGAAGAGGCGCCCGAGCATGGGGCTCCTCACCATCTTCCAGGCCATGGCGTGCTCGCGCCCGCCGCCGCCCACGAGCAGGACCTTCAGGGTGCGGAGCATCGGTGCGTCGTTCCGGTCATTTGGCAAGGGTCGGCGGCAAGGGCCGCGGACAATGGGGTGAGGCGCCCGCCGCCGGGGCGCCGCTTCATCGGTGCCGAGTGCGGCATTGTACCCGTATCCCGGCCCCGGTGCCGAGCCGCGATTGACCACGGCCACGGCCGCTCCTATCATTTAGGCGGCTTTCCGGCCGGGGCGGGCGGCACCCCCGAGGGACCGGCCGCGCCCCGATCCGAGACGGCATGCGGGAGGGCACGCCGAGAGACGCCCGGGCGACTGCGACCAGACACAGGGCGACCAGACACACCGCCGAGCACACCGAACGATGCGACGCACGCTGCTCAAGAGCAAGGTCCACCGCGTGACCGTGACCGAGGCCTGCCTCCACTACGAGGGGAGCTTCACCCTCGACGAGGACCTCATGGACGCGGCCCGCCTGGTCCCCTACGAGCGGATCGAGATCTACAACATCCACAACGGCGAGCGCTTCGCGACGTACGTCATCCCCGGCCCCCGGGGCCACGGCGACGCCTGCATCAACGGCGCCGCCGCCCGCTTAGGGAACCAGGGCGACCTGATCATCGTCGCCAGCTACGTGGACCTGGAGGAGGAGGAGGTGGCCGACTTCTCCCCGGTCAACGTGTACGTGGGCGAGGGCAACCGGATCCGCGACGTGGTCACCGGGGTCGTCACCCCGCCCTTCACGCCCTACGCCGCCCCGTAAGCCGGGGGGGCAAATCCGTTAAGATAGGGGCCCCGCGGCCGGGCGGGCACCCTCCAGGCACACCCGGCGAGCAAGCGTCGTGTCGCCGGTAGCCCTCACCCTCATCGCGTTCGCCCTCTACGCCGTGTTCTACCGGCTCTATGGCCGGGGCGTCGGCTCGCGGGTGTTCGGCGTGGACGCCGCCAACGTCACGCCCGCCCACACCTGCCGGGACGAGGTGGACTTCGTCCCCACCAACAAGTTCGTCCTGTTCGGCCACCACTACTGCTCCATCGCCGGCCTCGCCCCCATGCTGGGGCCCGCCATCGCCGTCATCTGGGGGTGGCTGCCGGCCCTGCTCTGGGTGGTCCTGGGGACGATCGTCATCGGGGCGGTGCACGACTTCTCGGCCCTGATGCTGTCGGTGCGCCACAAGGGGAAGAGCGTGGGCGCCGTGGCCGAGACGGTCATCACGCCGCGCGCCAAGGGGCTGTTCCTGGTCCTGACGTTCTTCCTGATCGCCATGGCCATGGGGGTGTTCGTCCTGGTGGTGGCGGGGCTCTTCTCCGACGTGGCCCACCCGGACACCGCCCACCCCGAGGCCATCGTGCCGACCTTCTCCCTGATGGGCATCGCCGTCGTGGCGGGGTACCTGGTCTACCGCAAGGGGGTGCGGCTCTCGATCGTCACCGCCGGGGGGTTTCTGGCGATGCTGGGCCTCACCTGGTGGGGCCTGTACCACCCGGTGGGGGGCGTCGGCACGGACACCTGGATGATCGTCCTGCTCGCCTACGCCGGGATCGCCTCCGTGCTGCCGGTGTGGCTGCTGCTCCAGCCGCGCGACTACCTGAACTCCCTGCTGCTCTACCTGGCCCTGGGGGGCGTCTTTCTGGGGTTCTTCCTGCTGAACCCGTCCTTCGCCGCCCCGGCGGTGAACGTGCACCCGCCGGGGGCGCCGCCGCTGATCCCGTTCCTGTTCATCGTGATCGCCTGCGGGGCGGTGTCGGGCTTCCACGGCCTGGTGTCGTCGGGCACCACGAGCAAGCAGCTGGACAACGAGACGGACGGCTGCATGATCGGCTACGGCGGGATGATCGGCGAGTCGATCCTGGGGCTCTCGGCCATCCTCGCCACCACCGCGGGCTTCGCCTCGGCGGCGGACTGGAACGCCTTCTACGCGTCGTGGGGGGCGGCGTCTGGCTTGTCGGCCAAGCTGTCGGCCTTCATCGGCGGGACCGGGCTGTTCCTGAGCCGGCTGGGGCTGCCCCGGGCATTCGCCGAGGCGTTCATGAGCGTGGTGGTGGTGGCCTTCGCCCTGACCAGCATCGACTCGGGGGCCAGGCTGCTGCGCTACACCTTCCACGAGGCGGGCGAGGCGCTGAACCTGAAGTTCCTGGAGAACCGCTACGTGGCCACCGTGGGGGCCGTGGCGGCGATCGGGTTCTTCGCGTTCTTCAAGGTGAACGGGCACCCGGCGGGGCTCTTCCTGTGGGCCCTGTTCGGGACGACGAACCAGATCCTGGCGGGCATGACGCTCCTGGCGGCGACCGTGTACCTGCTGCGCCGGCGCCGGCCGTACCTCTATACCCTGCTGCCCATGCTCCTGGTCCTGACCGTGACCGTGTGGGCCATGACCCTGAACCTGATCGACTTCGTGAAAAAGGGCCAGTGGGCCCTGACGGCCGTGGGGACCATGATCCTGGTCCTGGCGCTGTGGACCTGCGTGGAGGCGGTGATCGCCCTGGTGGGCCTGAAGCGCGCGGCGCGGGCGGCGTCGGGGGCCGCGGCGGGGGGCTGAGCG
>CAZGRJ010000071.1:0-3066 GCA_964528115.1 uncultured Nitrospirales bacterium | reverse complement strand
CCGGGTGGCGTCCCGGCGCCGGATCGGGTTTACTAGGGATGGGTGGTCCGTCGGGGTGCCACCCCCCTTTCCAACACGGTCGGACACGGTCGGAGGTCCCGCGCCATGGTCGTCATTCCCTATAAATTCAAGACCAAGGACGAGCTGCGCAAGTGGCTCTGGAAGTACCTGTCCGACTACCACCTGACCATGGTCCCGCGCCCCTGCTACGCCCGGGTCCCGAGCTTCAAGGCGGTGGACGTGGCGGTCGCCCGGCTCACGGACCTGCCGGCCTGGAAGGCGGCCGAGGCGGTCCTCGTCAGCCCGGACGACGTGACCCTGGACGCCCGGATCGCCGCCATCCGGGAGGGCAAGCGTCTGTACGTGCCGGTGCCGGGGGAGAAGCGGGTTCACCGCCTGGAGGGGGTGCCCGCCGACATGGCCGAGGTGGCCGCCTCCCTCAAGGAGATCAGCCGCTTCTCCGACGTCCTGCCCCTCGCGGCCGCCCAGGACGCGGCCCTGGTGGTCATGGGGGCCCTGTCGGTGGACCGCATGGGCCGCTGGCTGGGCCAGGGGGAGGTGTTCAGCGAGCTGCCCCCCGCCCTGACCCGCGCCGACGGGAGCTTCGGCAAGACGCCGCGCGTCGCCCTGGTGGACGACATGCAGATCTTCGAGGACTTCGGCTACCTCATGGAGGAGGGCGACGCCCGGGTGGACCTGGTGGTCACCAAGACCCAGGTCCTGGAGCCCCAGCCTCCCCAGGCCCCGGGGGCCGCAAAGGCCGCCGCGGCCACGACTCCGTAATCCCAAGTCCGTAGCAAGATACGGCCCCGTTCCGGGCCCTTGCGCAGGGGCCCCGGGGGCGGCACCATGGGACCCTGCACCCGCGCCCCGCGAGGGCCCGTTTTGGGGCCCTTCCGCCGTTATGGCGGAGGCCGTTCCGGCCGATAGGTAAAGGCAGTGGACGATTCATGGCGGCGCGCCCGGGGAAGGGCCGCCCGGCCGGTCCGAGGGACCGGGGGCGGGGCCGCGCAGACGGGAGCGTTGTTCCATGGTGGAAGTCAGCCAACTGCCCTTCCTGATCCAGCTGATCGACGACGAGGACCCGGCGACCCAGGCCCAGGTGCTCGACGCCCTGGCGGCCTTCGGGCCCGACCTGGACGCCGCGCTGGCCCAGCTGGACGAGCCCCCCGATCCCCATACGATCGAGCGCCTGAAGGTGATGCTGGCGGCCCACGTGGAGGCCCTGGCGGCCGACACAGTGACCTCGGGGATGCGCTTCGAGCCGGGCCAGGTGGTGCGCCACCGGCGCTACGGCTACCGCGGCGTGGTGGTGGACGCCAACCCCACCTGCCAGGCCGACGAAGCCTGGTACCAGAACAACCGCAGCCAGCCGGAGCGGAACCAGCCCTGGTACCACGTCCTGGTCCACAACTCCATGCAGGTCACCTACGCCGCCCAGAGCAACCTCGATACCGACGACTCCGGCCAGGAGGTGGACCACCCCTACGTCGCGCACTTCTTCTCCGAGTTCCGCGACGGCCAGTACGTGCGGAACGATCAGCCCTGGCCGGGCTGAGTCCGCCCTGACTTCCGGCGCCCCCCTCGGGGTCCGGTCCCCCAGCCGCCGGTCAGGCCGTCCAATTTGGCGGGAGCCGGACCATCGATGGGCCGGATGCCTTGGCGGCCGAATTCAGCCGGCGGTGGGCCCACACGGAGGCGGCGGCTCGGGGCGGGACCGAATCAGGGGATGAAGCGTTCGATCCGGACCGTGTCGGTGCCGTGGCAGCCGGTGAATCCCACGTCGGGGAGGAATTCGCCCGTCCAGTCGAAGTCGCAGGTGCCCTGCATGACGCTGTGGTCCGCGCTCAACCGCAGGTGGCAGGTGCGCTTCACGGCTTCGGTACCGGCCTGATCGGGCCAGGAGGCGGCGCCGCTCACCTCGACCATCCGTCCGAGCAGGCCGCCGCTCATGGTTTCCATCGGCGCCCCCCCGATGTTGCCCTGCCAGGAGAATCGGGCCGCGCTGGGATGGGTGGGGGCCGAGCCCGAGCCCATGGTCACCAGGATCCGGACCGTTTCCGGCAGCTCCTCGCAGGCCGGAATGCCCGACTCCAGGGTGCGGCCCACGGTCACCTCGTCCCACGGGTCGGTGATGTCCGGGCTCACGTACACGGTGGCCAGGTTGTTCTCGCAGGACCCCATGCCCACGGCGGCGGCCTGGACGATGCCCATGCCCAGCGCCTGGCCCGTCACCTGGACGGAGGGCGTCGCGCCGTCGGGAGCGAGGTCGATGGTGCCGGCCGTGCCGGGCGTCACGTTCCAGAACGAGACGAACGGATCCGTCCCGCCGCCGTAGTAGGAGGCAATGGTCGTCAGGGACCCGGTTTCACCGAGCGGGACGCCGCTTTCCGCCGGGTCGATCTCGAACCCGACGGGAATCGTCGCCAAGGCGTTGCTGCAAACCGTGGACAGGTCGGGCTCGTTCAGTTTCAGGCAGGAGGATGATTCCTCCGCCAACGCGAGCCATTGGAACGCCTGCTGGATGAGGAAGTACTTCGAACAGGAATCGGGCTCGGGAATGCAGGCGGCGTTCAGCTCGCCCAGCAGCCGGGTGGCGTTGTTGTTCGCCACCGTAGCGGTCTGCTGGATGCGTGTGGGGAACAAGTCGCACAACGAGCCGCCCCAGTGTTGCGCGACGACCTCGGTCCGGAGCAGGGACGCGTAGGCGTCCTGCAGCTCCGCCAGGTTGGCGGCGGAACCCAGGCGCGGATCAATGGAGCTCGTCAGCCAGTTGTCGAGCAGTGATTTCAAGGCTCTTAGCAGGTCCGGGTCGTCAAACGGGATGTGGTTGACGACGGCCACCTCGAGGTAGAACCGGACCTGGCTCAGGAATGCCGCGTCGGGGTCGGCCTGACCGAGCGCCGTGCCGCCCACGGCCCCGATGCCGCTGAAGTGGAGCACGCCCAGTGCCACGGCGTTCCCGATGGCGGGGGCGGGCTGGAAGGCGAAGGCGTCGGCGCCGGTGCCGCGGTGGCTGAAGCCGAGCAGCTCGGCCGGAAGGGGGCCGGGGGGCTCGATGGTCAG
>CAZGRJ010000070.1:0-12794 GCA_964528115.1 uncultured Nitrospirales bacterium | reverse complement strand
CGACTTGGTGATCCAGCCGGAGCCCCCGATCAGGTGCAGGACGCCGGTGCTCACGGGACGGCGGGGCGCGCGGGCGCCGCTCCGAACGCCGGATGGATATCCCGACTACCTTGGGGCCGGCGGCGGCGGACGCTGGTTCCGGGTGTGCTCACAGGGAAGGGGAATGGCGGGGCCGACGAGACTCGAACTCGCGACCTCCTGCGTGACAGGCAGGCATTCTAACCAACTGAACTACGGCCCCGCAAAGTGACCAAGCGAGCGGGAAAAGAGGCGAGATCGTACCGGGTGCCTTGGGCGCCTGTCAACCGCTTGTGGCGGGACTTTCCGGCCCGGCCTGTGGCGGCCCGCCGGCCACCAGGAGGGTGACCGGGTTGAGGGCCTCCAGGCGGGTCATGTCCAGGATCGGCACGCCCCGCGCCACCTGGAGCTGGGTCACCTCCACCGGCACCTCGCGGCCCTTGAACCAGGCGAGGGCCGCCGCCAGGTTGTCCAGGGTCGCGAGGCTCACCACCACGCGCCCGCCGGGCCGCAGGCGGCCCATGCAGACGTCCAGCAGCGGCTCCATGCGCTTGCCCGAGCCGCCCACGAACACGGCGTCCGGGTCCGGCAGGTCGTCCAGGCCATCCGGGGCGGTGGCGTGGACGGGGGTGACGTTCACCGTGCCGAAGCGCGCCACGTTGGCCCGGACGTTCGCCACGTCCTCCTCGTTCTTCTCGATGGCGAAGACCTTGGCTTTCGGGCACAGGAGGGCGCACTCGATCGCCACGGAGCCGGAGCCCGCGCCGATGTCCCACACGACGGCGTCCTCCGCCAGGGCGAGCTTGGCGATGGCCACGGCCCGCACCTCACGCTTCGTGATGAGGCCCACCTTGGGCTTGCGGTGGACGAAGTCCTCCTCCGGCAGGCCGAGGCGCGTCCGGCGCGGCTCCGGGGGGTCGTGGACGAGGACCACCACGTTGGGGTCGGGCAGGTCGGTCCGCGCCAGGGTCTCCAGGTCGCCGGAGAAGCGCGACTCGTCCTTCTCCCCCAGGCGGCAGCAGACGTGGGCGGTGACGCCCGTGAGGCCGGCGTCGATCAACGCCCGGGCGACGCGGGCGGGGGTGTGCTCCGGGTCGGTGAACAGGCCGACGATGGGATTCTCGCGCACCAGGCCGATGACGCCCTCGATGGGCCGCCCGTGGCAGGAGCCGAAGCGCGCCTCGTGCCACGGCAGCCCCAGGCGGGCGAAGGCCTCCTGCATGGTGGACGGGGCCGGCAGGATGCGCAGGCGCTCGGGCCCCAGGCGGGAGGCGAGGTAGCGGCCGATGCCGAAGAAGTTGGGGTCGCCCGTGCCGAGGACCACCACCCGGCGATGGCCGATTCCCGCCTCGCAGGCGGCGGCGACCTCCTTCACGTTGGACGCGATGACCAGGCGCTCGCCCGTGAACTCCGGGAACTGCTCCTGGTGGCGGGCCGAGGCGCACAGCAGGTCGGCCGCCAGAATCTCGCGCACGCGGGCGGGCGACAGGTCCTCCCGGCCGCCGACGCCGACGCCCAGCACTGTGATGCAGCCGGTGACGCTCTCCGTGCCGGGCGTCGGGCTCACGCCTCCCGGACGCCCCACTCGGCGCGGCGGCTGCGCTCGTCCGCCTCCGCCAGGGCAAGCAGGGCGTGAATCACCGCCACGGCCACGGAGGTGCCGCCCTTGCGCCCGCGGCAGACGATGGTCGGCACGGGCAGGCGCGAGGCGACCTCCTTCGACTCCGCGGCCGAGACGAAGCCCACCGGCACGCCCACGACGAGGGCGGGCCGGACCCCGTCCTCGCGCACCATGCGGGCGATCTCCAGCAGGGCCGTGGGGGCGTTGCCCACCGCGGCGATGCCGCCGTCGAGCAGGGGCTTCGCCTTGCGCATGGCCATGACGGCGCGGGTGGTCTCGTGGGCCTTGGCGTCGGCGATCACGTCCGGGTCGGCGATGTGGCTGTGGACCCCCACGCCGAAGTGCTCCAGGCGCGGCAGCGACAGCCCCGCGGCGATCATGGCCACGTCCGCAACGATCGGCGCGCCCCGGCGCAGGGCCGTGACGCCCGCGGCGATGGCGCCCTCGGTGATCTCCATGGAGCGCACGAAGTCGAAGTCGGCGGTGGCGTGGACGACCCGCCGCACCACCTGCCAGGCGTCCGGCGGCCAGCCGTGGTCGCCCGCCTCGGTGTCCACGATGGCGAAGCTGTCCGCCTCGATCTGGCGGCCCTTGCGGGTCAGCTGGTCGGTGACCTTGGGCGTCACAGGACGTCCCTCCCGGTGCGCGTTTTCGACGCGGGGTTCCGGAGCATGGTAGGGGCGACGGCCCCCGCCGGGCAAATCGGTCTTTTTGTTCGGCCTACTAGGGCGACCGCCCGAGAACGTTGCCGTCGAAGTCCGTCAGGATCACGTCCACCTTCACCCGGCCCCCCGCGAACCGCGTCGCGTGGCGCGCCGCCCGCTCGGCCACGGCGTCGGCGAGGCCCGTCACGCCCGCCGCCTGGGCCAGCTCCATGGCGTGGCGGGCGGTGTTCGCCTTCGCGATCTCCGCCGCCAAGTCCGTGCCCGCGCCGATCCCCTTCGCCAGGCGACCGAGCATGGCCGTGTTCACCTGGGAGCCCGCGGCGTGGGTCTGGCGACGGCCGTCGGCGAGCTTGCTGAGCTTGCCCATCATGCCGCAGATGGTCACGCGCCGGAGGTGGTTGCGCGCCGCCTCGGCGAGGGCGAAGCCGACGAAGTCGCCCATCTGGACGAAGGCCGCCTCGGGCAACTCCGGCAGCAGACCGCGCGCGAACTTCTCGCTCCGGCCGCCCGTGGTGAGGACGACGTGGTCGCACCCGAGGGCCTCCGCCACCTCCACCCCCTGGGCCACGGAGGCGCGGAATGCGGCGGTGGAGTAGGGGTGCACGATGCCGGTGGTGCCCAGGATCGAGATGCCGCCCTCGATGCCGAGGCGCGCGTTCAGGGTCTTCTCCGCCATCTCCCGGCCGCCCGGGACGGACAGGGTGACCTCCACGCCGCCCGCGTAGCCCGCCTCCCGGCAGGCGCCGCCCACGTGCTCCTCCAGCATCCGGCGCGGCACCGGGTTGATGGCGGGCCCGCCCACGGGGAGGCCCAGGCCCGGCTGGGTGATCGTGCCCACGCCCTCGCCGCCCAGGAGGTGCACGCCCGGGGCCTTCACCTTGCGCACCGTGGCGGTCATGTGGGCGCCGTGGGTGCAGTCCGGGTCGTCGCCCGCGTCCTTGACCACCGAGCAGGTGACGGCGCCGTCCGGTCTGCGCTCGTGGCGTTCGAGGGGAAAAGTCACGCGCCGCCCGATGGGCAGGCGGATGGCGACGCGCGTGCGGTCCTCGCCCGTGAGGAGCATCTCCGTGGCGGCCCGGGCGGCGGCGGTGGCGCAGGCCCCGGTGGTGAAGCCGGTGCGGAGCTTCGACTTGTCCCTGGGGGGCTCCGTTTCCTTCACGGCCGGGCCTCGAGCCACGCGCGCCACATGCTCCGATAGGCCCCCTCCACCTCCCGCGCCAGGGACGCGCCGTCCATCAGGCGCGAGGCGCGCAGCCGCTCCCGCATGCCGGCGCGCTGTTCGGCCAGGGCACCGGGGTCCGCCGCCAGGCGCGCGGCCGTGGCGACGAACCCGTCCTCGTCCGCCGCCACCAGTTTGGAGAGCCCCGTCATGGCGGCGAGGCTCACGCCCATCCGCCCGGCGAAGGTTTCGCCCGCCAGGGTCACCGTCGGCACACCCATCCAGAGGGCCTCGCAGGTGGTGGTGTGGCCGCAGAAGGGGAGCGTGTCGAGGCACACGTCGATGTGGGCGTAGCGCGAGAGGTGGCTCTCGCCGGGCGCCAGCGTCCAGTCCAGGGTGAGGCGGGCCGGGTCCAGGCCGGCGTCCCGGAAGAGCGCGGTGGCGTGGTCGCGGGCCGGGGGCGAGACGAAGTTGGCGCAGAAGAGATAAAGCCGCGCCGTCGGCACGGCGGCCAGGACCCGCGTCCAGCGCGCCGCCACGGCCCGGTTCAGCTTCACCGGGTTGATGAGCGAACCGAAGGTCACGCGCCCGCCCGCCGCGCAGGGCGCGGGGGCGACGGGGGGTGCGTCGGCGGGGGGGAGGTAGCGGCAGAAGCCCGATTCCAGGCGCACCAGGCGCTCCGTGTACCACGCCTCGGTGCCGGGCGGGTCGCAGTCCCCGTCCGTCACGCGCCACCCCACGGCGGCGAGGCCGGTCGTCGCCGGATAGCCCAGGTACGACACCTGCACCGGCGCCGGGCGGAAGGCCAGGGCCGACAGGCGGCTGCCCCCGGTGTGGCCCGCCAGGTCCACCAGCACGTCGATCCCGTCGGCGCGGATCGCGGCCGCGAGGGCGGCGTCGTCCATGCCGCGCACGTCGCGCCAGGCCGGCACCAGGGTCTTGAGGCGCGCCGTGACCGCGTCCGGGTGGGCGACGTGGGCGTAGCAGGTCGCGTGCACCCGGCCCCGGTCGTGGTGTGTCAGCAGGGGCTCCATGAAGAAGGCGACCGGGTGGCGCCGCAGGTCCGGGGAGAGGTAGCCGACCCGCAGCGGGCGGTCCGGGTCCGGGTCGTTCCCGTGGTGCGGCGGCTCCCCGGACTTCGCGGCCCGTGCGGCGCGGCGGGCGCCCCATTCCTCGTGGCGGGCGGCGACGTCGCCGGGGCTCCGGTCCGGGTCGTAGAGAGAGCACCACAGGAGGTTGCCCCAGGCCGCGTCGTCGTCGGGAGCGAGGCGGACCGCCCGCTCGTACTCCGCCTCCGCCTCTTGGAGCCGCCCCACGGCCTTGAGGACGTTGCCCAGGTTGCCCCGCAAAGGGGCGATGTCCGGGTGGCGTCCGACCGCCGCGCCCAGCACGGCCAGGGCGGACCCGTAATCCCCCCGGCGGCGGTGCAGCTCGCCCAGGTTCAGGGCCGCGGCGGCGTGGCCGGGGTCGGCCTCGAGCACGGCGGCGAAGGCCCGCACGGCGTCCTCGGCGCGTCCCTGCATGGCCCGGACGACGCCCAGGTTGTAGCGCCCCCCCGCGTGACCGGGGGCGCGAACGAGGGCGTCCTCGAGGGCGCGGGCGGCCTCGTCCAGGCGGCCCCGCGTGGCCAGCATCTCGCCCAGGCGCAACAGCGGCGCGGGGTCGTCGGGGCGCGCCCGGGCGGCGCGGCGCAGGGCGGTCTCGTCCCCGGGCGCGCTCCCGCCCGCCGCCGTCATGCGCCCTGCCGTCCCCTGCACCATGCCGCCCACATGGTACGGCAGGCGGCCTCCAGGCGCCGCGTGAAGCCGGGTCCGTCCAGGAGGGCCGAGTTTCGCAGGCGGTCCCGCATCCCCGCCCGGAGCTTTCCCAGGCGGTCGAGGTCGCCGGCGAGGCGGACGGCGGTGGCCACGAAGGCCGCCGGGTCGGCCGCCACCAGGTCGTCCAGGCCCGCCATGCGCATCACGCTGACACCCACGCGGCCCGCGAACGCGTCGCCCGCCAGGGTCACGACGGGGACGCCCATCCACAGGGATTCGCAGGTGGTGGTGTGGCCGGCGTAGGGAAAGGTATCGAGGCCGACGTCGATGCGGTGGTAGGTGGCGAGGTAGCCGCGCTGGTCCGTGTCGGCGCCCGTGCGGCACTCCACCCGCTCCGGGTCGATGCCGGCGTCGGAGAAGGCGGCCGTCACCCGGTCGCGCACGGCCGCCGACTCGAAGGAGGCGCGGCGCAACAGCAGGCGCGAGCCCGGCACCGCCTTCAGGACCTCGGCCCAGAGGGCGACCACGCGGGCGTTGACCTTGATCGTGTTCGTCAGGCTGCCGAAGGTCACGTGTCCCGCGGACAACGCGGGCGGGGGCCCGACCTCGGGGGCGGCATCGGGCGGGCGGTAGCAGCAGAAGCCGCCCTCGATGCGCGCGGGCTTCTCGACGCCGTGGGCCTCGGCCCCCTCCGGGTCGGCCCAGGCGTCCGTGAGGCGCCAGTCCACGGTGGCGAGGCCCGTCGTGGCGGGGTAGCCCAGGTACGTGGCCTGGACGGGCGCGGGCTTGTACGCGAGGACGGGCAGGCGGCTGCCGCCGGTGTGGCCGGCGAGGTCGATCAGCAGGTCGATCCCGTCCGCCCGGACGCGCTCGGCGACCTCGGCGTCCGGGACGCCGTGCACGTCGCGCCAGTGCGGCACGAGGGCCTTCAGGCGCGCGGTCACCGCGTCGGGCCTCGTGACGCTGGCGTAGGCGTACGGCACGACGGCCGCCGGGTCGTGGTGCGCGAGGACCGGCTCGAGGAACGACGCCACCGCGTGGGAGCAGAAATCGGGCGAGAGGTAGCCGACCTTGAGCGGCCGGTCGGGGTCGCGGTCGTTCGTATGCGGGCCCGGCGGCGGCGTGCGGGCGGCGACGCGCTCGCCCCAGGCGCGGTGGCGGGCGAGGGTCTCCTCCGGCGGGCGGTCCGGGACGTAGAGGCCGCACAGGAGCGCGTTGCCCCACGCCGCGTCGTCGTCCGGCGCCCGTTCCACGGCCTTCTCGTAGGACGCCTCGGCCTCGTCCAGGCGGTCCAGGATCTTCAGGACGTTGCCCCGGCTGGCCCACAGGTGGGCGGCCTCCGGGTGGTGGCGCAGGGCGGCGTCCAGGACGGCGAGGGCCTCGTCGTAGCGGTGCCCGCGGCGCAGGACGTCGGCCAGGTTCAGGGCCGCCTCGGCGTGGGTGGGGCGGGCGGCGAGGACGGCTTCGTAGCAGGCGATGGCCTCCACGGGGCGCCCGGCGGCGGCGTGGACGGCGCCCAGGTTGAAGCGCGCCGCGACGTGCCCCGGCTCCGCCATGAGGACGGCGGCGAACGCGCGCACGGCGTCGTCCAGGCGGCCCCGGTCGGTCTGCGCCACCCCCAGGCGGAAGCGCGCCGGAACGTGCCCGGGGGCGAGGGCCAGGGCCCGCTCCAGGGCCCGGACGGCGTCCGTGTGCCGGCCCGCCTCGCCCAGGGCGACGCCGTGCATCACGTGGGCCTCGGCGTGGCGCGGCGCGAGGGCGCAGGCGCGGGCGAAGGCCTCCGCCGCCTCGGCCATGCGGCCCGCCCGGGCGGCCAGGGTGCCGATCCCCAGGTGCGGGCGCGGGTCCTTCGGGTCGGCGGCGGCCGCGTCGCGGTAGAGGCGCTCGGCGCCGGTCAGGTCGCCCACGCGCTCCCGCGCCGCGCCGCGCGCCAGCAGGTCGCCCGCGTTGCCCGTGGTCACGGGGTCCGCTCCGCGCACCAGTCGGTCCACATGGCGCGGTAGGCCGCCTCCAGGTGGCGGGTGAAGCCCGCCGCGTCGCACAGGGGCGAGCTCCGCACGCGCTCGCGCAGCCCAACGCGCAATTCGCCCAGGGCGGCCGGGTCGGCGGCGAGGCGCGCGGCGGCGGCCACGAACCCGTCCGCGTCCGCCGCCACCAGGTCGGCCAGCCCCACCGCCGGGAGCAGGCTCGCCCCCATGCGCCCGGCGAAGAAGCGGCCCGCCAGGGTGACGGTCGGGACTCCCATCCAGAGGGCCTCGCAGGTGGTCGTGTGGCCGCAGAAGGGGAACGTGTCGAGGCACGCGTCCACCCGCGCGTACACCCCGAGGTGGTTCTCGTCGGGCAGGTCCCAGCCGAAGGTCACCCGGTCCGGCCCCAGGCCGTGGGCGGCGAACGCCTCCGCGTAGGGGCGGCGCAGGGCCTCGTCCCGCAGGGTGGTGCGGAACACCACTAGGCGCGCGTCCGGCGCGGCCTCCAGCACCCGGGCCCAGAGGGCGATGACCGGGGGGTTCAGCTTCTTCGGGTTCACCAGGGAGCCGAAGGTTACGCGCCCCGACTCGGCCGCGGGCGACGGCGCCACCGGCGGGGCCTCCTTCGGCGGGGCGTAGCAGCAGAACAGGCCCGGCAGGCGCATCAGCCGCTCGGTGTAGAGAGCCTCGGCGCCCGGCGGGTCGCACGCCGCGTCCGTCACCCGCCAGCCGACGGCGGGAAACCCGGTTGTCGCCGGATAGCCCAGGTAGGACACCTGCACCGGCGCGGGCCGGAAGGCGAGGGCGTCGATGCGCGAGTCGCGGGTGTAGCCCCCCAGGTCCACCAGGACGTCGATGCCGTCGGCGGCGATCCGGTCCGCGAGGGCCTCGTCCGACAGGCGCGTCACGTCGCGCCAGCGGGGCACCAGGGTCGTGAGGTGCGCCGTCAGGTCGTCGGGCTCGGTCACGTGGGCGTAGGCGGTGACCTCCACGGTGGCCGGGTCGTGATGGGCGAGGACGCGCTCGGTGAACCAGGTGACCGGGTGGCGCCGGAAGTCGGGGGAGAGGTAGCCGACCCTCAGGCGCCGTGCCGGGTCCGGGTCGTTGGGGTGGCCCGTGCGCGCCTGTGATCTTGCCGCGGCGGTCAGGCGCTCGCCCTGGGCGCGGTGCTCGGCGAGCAGGGCCTCCGGGGTCACCTCCGGCAGGTGGCAGAGGGCGAACAGGAGGTTGTGGCGGGCGCGGCGGTGGTCGGGGCGCAGCGCGAGGACGGCGCGGAAGCAGCGCTCGGCCTCCGCCGTGCGGCCCAGCTCGAACAGGGTGTTGCCCAGGTTGTAGCGGGTGTCCGGGTTGTCCGGGTCCGCCGCGAGGGCGGCCTCGTAGGCCTCCAGGGCCTCGGGCTGGCGGCCGGTGGCGGAGAGCAGGTTGCCCAGGTTGCTGAGCGTCGGGGCGTGGCGCGGGGCGTGGGCCAGGGCCGCGCGGAAGGCGGCCTCGGCGTCCTTCGTCCGGCCCAGGGCCTTGAGGACGGCGCCCAGGGTGTTGTGGGCGTCGGCGAGGCCGGGCTTCCTGCGGATCGCTCGGCGGCAGAGGCGCTCGGCCTCCTTCAGGGCGTCCGGGTCGCCCGCGCTGCCCATGTCCAGGAGGGCGGCGGCGAGGCCGGTCAGGGCCTGGGGCGATTTCGGCACCAGGGCGACGGCCTCCCGGAATGCGGCCACGGCGTCGTCCGTGCGGCCCTGGTGGCGATAGACGTTCCCCAGGTTGAAGCGCGGCGCGGCGTCCCGCGGGGCCAGCGCGGCGGCACGCTCCAGGCAGGCCGCGGCGGCCACGAGGTCGCCCCGGCGGGCCCGGAGGGTGCCCAACAGTCCCAGGGCGCGGGCGTCGTCGGGGGCCGCCTCCAGGTGGGCGGCGAGGACGCGCTCGGCGGCGGCGGGGTCGCCCCCCCGGAGGGCCGCGTCGGCCTCGGCCATGGCGTCGCGGGGCATGCGCATGGCCGCTACTTTACACGCTCGGCGGCCGCGCCCGGAGCGCCGGGTCAGATGGCGATCTGGGTCTCGAAGAGGTTGGCGTAGATGCCCTTGCGGGCGGCCAGTTCGTCGTGGGTTCCCTCCTCCGCCACGCGGCCGTCCTGGATGACCAGGACCCGGTCCACGGTGCGCAGGGTCGAGAGGCGGTGGGCGATGATGAAGGTCGTCCGGCCCCGGATCAGCTCCGCCAGGGCCTCCTGGATCAGGCGCTCGGTGGCCGTGTCCACGGCGGCGGTGGCCTCGTCCAGGATCACCACGGGCGGGTTCTTGAGCAGGCAGCGGGCCACGGCGATGCGGGTGCGCTCGCCCCCCGAGAGCTTGATGCCGCGCTCGCCGATGCGGGTGTCGTAGCCGTCCGGCAGGCCCTCCACCATGGCGTGGATCTGGGCCGCCTTGGCGACCTCGATCATCTCCTGCGGGTCGGCCTCCAGGCGGCCGTACATGATGTTGTCGCGGATGGTGCCGTTGAACAGGAACGGCTCCTGGGAGACCAGGCCGATCTGGGCCCGGAGGCTCTTCAGGGTGAGGCCGCGGATGTCGGTGCCGTCCAGGGTGATGCGCCCGCCCGTGGGATCGTAGAAGCGCATCAGCAGCTTCATGCAGGTGCTCTTGCCCGCGCCGGACGCCCCCGCCAGGGCCACGTGCTCGCCCGGGTCCACCCGGAAGGACATGCGGTCCAGCACCGGGATGTTCGGCCCGTAGTGGAAGTCCACGTCGTCGAAGACCACCTGCCCCACGGCGGGCTCCGGCAGGTCGATGGCGCCGGGGAGGTCCTGCACGGCAGGCTCGGCGTCGATCACCTCGAACACGCGCCGGCACGAGGCCAGGGCGTGCTGGAGCATGTGGTTGATGCCGTGGATCTGGTTGATGGGCTGGTAGAACAGGGCGAGATACGTGATGAACGCCACCAGCGTCCCCAGGGTCATCTCGCCCGCCATCACCCGGCTGCCGCCGTAGCCCACGATGAGCACCATGCCCACCGAGCCGGTGAAGAGCATGCCCGGTGAGTACATCGACCAGACCCGCATGACCTTCAGGTTGGCCTCCGAGTATTCGCCGGATGTCCGGCCGAAGCGGTTCCGCTCGTAACCCTGGCGGCCGAAGGCGAGGATCTCGCGGATGCCCGAGATGTTGTCCTGGAGCTGGGCGTTCATGGCCGCGAGCTTCTGGCGGATGACCGTGTAGAGACGGTGTACTTTGCCCGTGTACACCACGCCGCCCATCACCAACAGCGGGATCGGCGCCAGGGCCAGGAGGGCCAGGCGCCAGTCGAGGACGAACATCATGGTGGCGACGCCGAGCAGGGTCAGGCTCGCCACGATGAACTGCTCCACCCCGTCGATGAAGACCCGCTCCATGTTGTTCACGTCGTTGTTGACGCGCGACATGATCTCGCCCGTCGCCCGGTCCTCGAAGTAGTCCAGGGAGAGGCCCTGCAGGCGGCGGTAGATGTGGTCGCGCATGTCGTACACGACGCGCTGCTCGAGCACGTTGTTCAGGCGGATGCGCCCCATGTTGCACAGCCCGCGCGCGGCGTAGGCGAGCAGCAGCCCGCCCACCAGCCACGGGAACAGGTCGGCGCGGGCGCCGTCGATGGCGTCGTCGATCACCGAGCGCAGCAGCCACGGCGGCACCAGGTCGATCAGGGTGGTCATTCCGGCGAAGGCCAGGACCACTGCGGCCAGGCGCTTGTAAGGCCGGATGTAGGTCAGGGTGCGGGTCAGGGGGTGCATGGTTCCCCCAAGGGTACCCTGGCCCGGCCGGGCCGGAAAAGGGTCGAAACGGCCCGGACGAACGCACGAAGGCCCGTGGGGGCGGCGCCCGCCACGGGCCTTCGGGTTCGGACCTGGGGATTCCGGCCCTAGAAGGGCGACTTGACCCCCTCGGGCACCGCCGCGTCCTTGTCCAGGACGTGGCAGCGCAGGCAGTCCGAGAGCGGGAACGCGATCCGGTTGTGGCAGCGCCCGCAGTACTCCCCCGAGGCGATCTTCGGCATGGTCATCACCTTGTTGTTGAGCTTGCCGTTCATGGCGAAGATCTCGGGGTGGCAGTTGTTGCACGTCAGCCACATGGTGTGGATGTCGTGCGGGAAGATCACGTTGGGCATGGACTCCGACTTGGTCGGGATCAAGAGCGCCAGGCCGAACGGCTTGGTGTCGGGCTTGTCCTGCTTGGCCGGGTCCAGGGTGTGGCGGGGGGTGATGTAGCCCTCGCGGATGGAGCGGGCCCAGTCCACCAGGCCGTACTGGTCCACCGGCAGCTGGGACAGCTCCAGGGCCTCCGGGTGCTGCCCGTGGCCGACCTTGTAGGCCTCGCCCACGAAGCCGTTGGGGTCGCCGGTGCCGGCGATGGTGCCGCGGCTGTCCATCCAGATCGCCTGGCGCGGGTCGATCAGGGACTTGAAGAAGGCCTCGTCCGACTTGCCCCCCTCGGCGGCGGGCGCCTTGCCGGCGTCGGCGCCCTTCTGGTCGGCCGACTGGGCGAAGGCCGCGGGCGCCGTCAGCGCGAGGGCCAGGGCCAGCGCGGGCAGCATCAGGGCCGGCAGAATCCGGCCGAGGATTCGAACGTGTGGGATGTGGGAGCGCATGGTCATCACCCTCGGGCTACAAGACACGGCCTATTTCACGAATCCTCGGGCCTTGGGGATCGTGATGTCGCTCTTGCCGGCGTGGCACCGGTCGCAGTACAGCGGCGGCCACGAGATGGTGCCGTTGTGGCACCGGCCGCAGAACTGCTTGTTGACGATCTTCTTCATCGTGATGTCGTTGGCCCCGGCCCGCATCTCGAAGATCGCCGGGTGGCAGACCTTGCACTTGAAGCGGATGCGGTGGAACCAGTGCGGGAACACGACCGGCGGCATGCCCGCCTTCTCGGCGTGGCGGTTGAGCGTGATGTCGCCGTATTCGGCCCGCGAGGTGTCGCGATCCACCAACACAAGGGCGCCGGCGCCCAGCAGGGCGAGCACAAGGAGCACGGCTACGGGCCTGTTCTTCATCGTCCGCCTCTCTGCGGCCCCACGACACGAAAGCTGAGGCCGGGGATAGGTTGTTGGGTCCCCACAAGTTCCTGTTCGAGGAATGCTGGGTTTGTAGCAATTCTATCAGGCCGGTGTCAAGGCCGCCGGGAGGGCCCTCCGGGCCGCCAACGGCGCCGTTTTGGCGGCATGCTCCTTGCACCGTGAAATGCCGGAAGACCGAAGGCGTTGTCGCCGTGTGTCACCGTCGGGGGGTCCGGCACCCGGGAGCGCCGTTCCGGGGCGCGACACAAGCGGGCGGGAACCGACCGGGCCCGCGCTTGACTCCCGATTTGGCGACTCGGTAGCATCGGCCGACCCCAGGCGGACAACGGATTGTAAGCCATTTCAGGCGGTAGGGACGTGCGTGCCTTATCCTGGGAAAAATAGTTCCACAAGTGGCCTCGGGTCCGCCGGGGGCGCGTCCCCGTGGGTCGCGGCCGCCCTCCTCCTGGCCCTGGCGGCGGCCCCCGCCTGCACCCGGGACGCGGGCGCCGGCGCCGCCTCCGCCGGGCCTCCGGCGGGCGCCGTCCCGGCGGCCGGGGAACCGGCACCGCCCGCCCCCAGCTGGAC
>CAZGRJ010000069.1:0-12817 GCA_964528115.1 uncultured Nitrospirales bacterium | reverse complement strand
CATGACCGCCCGCGCCGCGAACATCCAGGGAACGCTCGGGGCCTGGCTCGGCCTGGGCTACTGCCTGTTCCTCCTGCTCGTCCTGGGTTGACCCGAGCCGCCCCTCGCGCCCGTTGACAAAACCCGAACGGCCGCCGAACATGGGCCCGTTACCGTCGCGTGGCCGTCTCGCCGGGGTCCCATGTCCAAGCTCCAGGAAAGCCTGCTGGAACTCGTGCGCCGCACCTCCGCGGAGCTGCCGGACGACGTCGTCTCGGCCATCGAGGCGAGCCGCGCCCACGAGGAGGAAGGCGGCGCCGGGGCCTACGCCCTGCAGGTGATCCACGACAACATCGACCTGGCGAAGACCGCGAGCGCCCCCCTGTGCCAGGACACGGGCTCGATCCTGTTCTTCGTCGAGGGCCCCGTGGGGCTGGACCAGATCGCCTTCCGCGAGGCCGCCGAGAACGCCGTGCGCATCGCCACGGAGAAGGGCTACCTGCGCCAGAACTCGGTGGACCCGGTCACGGGCCACAACGCCGGGACCAACCTGGGGCCCGGCGCCCCCTACCTGCACTTCGAGCAGCACCGCGGCGACACCGTGGAGGTGCGCCTCATGCTCAAAGGGGGCGGGTGCGAGAACGTGGGGGCCCAGTACGCCCTGCCCGACACGCGCCTGGGCGCCGGGCGCGACCTGGCGGGCGTGCGCCGGGTCGTGCTGGACGCCGTGTTCCAGGCCCAGGGGAAGGGGTGCGGGCCGGGCATCCTGGGGGTGTGCGTGGGCGGCGACCGGGCCACCGGGTACGAGGCCTCGAAGATGCAGCTCCTCAGGCCCCTGGACGACCGCAACCCCGACCCGGAGATGGACCAGCTCGAGCGCACCCTCGTCGAGGAGGCGAACCGCACCGGCATCGGCCCCATGGGCTTCGGCGGCGCCACCACCCTGCTGGGGTGCAAGATCGGCCTCCTGAACCGCCTGCCCGCGAGCTACTTCGTGAGTGTCTCCTACATGTGCTGGGCCTACCGGCGCCAGGGCGTGCGCCTGGACGGCGCCCAGGACATCGCGGCGTGGCTGTATTAGGCAAACGATGATCGCCCTCGACGTCCCGTTCACCGAGGACAAGGTCCGCGCCCTGAAGGTGGGCGACATGGTGAACATCACCGGCACCCTCTACACGGGGCGCGACGCCTTTCACAAGTACCTGCACGACGGCGGCGAGCCGCCCGTGCCGCTCCTGGACCAGATCATCTACCACTGCGGCCCGGTGGTCGTGCGCGAGGGGGACCAGTGGGTGGTCCGCGCCGCCGGGCCCACCACCTCGATCCGGGAGGAGCCGTACCAGGGCGACATCCTGAAAAAGTTCGGGGTGCGCGGCGTGATCGGCAAGGGCGGCATGGGCAAGAAGACCCTGGAGGCCCTGCGGGAGTGCGGCGCGGTGTACATGCACGCCGTGGGAGGCGCGGCCCAGGTGCTGGCCCGGCGGGTGACCCGGGTGAAGGGGGTCTACCTGCTGGAGGAGCTGGGCAGCCCGGAGGCGGTCTGGGAGCTGGAGGTGAAGGACTTCCCCGTGGTCATCACCATGGACGCCCACGGCCGCAGCCTGCACGAGGAGGTCCAGGCGAAATCGCGTCTGGCCCTCGAAGGCATCCTCTAGCCGACAACTTGTGGCCGGCTTCTTGGAGCCGGCACCATCCCGCGTCCAGGAAGCCGTCCCGCGCCCCTGCGCTACACTTTGGGGCGTGAGCGTCCTCATCACCACCCATCCATCCGCGGACTTCGACGGGGCCGCGTCCATGATGGCCGCGCGCCACCTGTACCCGGACGCCGTCCTCGCCTTCTCCGGGGCGTCGGAGGAGAAGGTGCGGGCCTTCTTCGCCGACCACCCGGAGGTCCCCGTGCTCGCCCCGGGGCAGGTGGACCAGGCCGCCGTCACCCGCCTGGTCCTGTGCGACACCCACGGGCCCGAGCGGGCCGGCCACTTCGCGGACCTCGCCCGGCGCGTGCCGGTGGACGTCTTCGACCACCACCCGCCGGAGCCGGGCGAGGCCGCCACCGGGCGGCGCGTGATCGACCGGGTGGGGGCCACCACCACCCTGCTGGTGGAGGCCCTGCGCAAGGAGGGCACCGAGGTCGCGGGCTGGGAGGCCACCCTCATGGCCCTGGGGGTGTACGAGGAGACGGGCAGCCTCTCGTTCCCCTCCACCACCGCCCGGGACGCGGCCGCGGCGGCGTGGCTGATCGAGCACGGGGCCGACCTGAACGAGGTGCGCGACCGCCTCTCCCACGAGCTGACCCTGGAGGAGCTGGACCTGCTGGACCGCCTCGCCCACGCCGCCGAGGTGCGCTACCTGGACGGCTGCAAGGTGGCCGTGGCGGTGACCCACGCCGAGCGCTTCGTGCCCGAGGTGGCGGGCATCGCCAACCGCCTGCTCGGGATCGCCGAGGTGGACGCCGTGGTGGCCCTCATCGGCATGGAGGACAAGGTCCTCCTCGTCGCCCGGGGGAGCCGGCCGGAGATCGATCTGGGCGGCGTCGCCCGGGCCCTGGGGGGCGGCGGGCACGCCACGGCGGCCTCGGCCATGGTCCACGGCATGACCCCCCAGGAGGCGGCGGAGACGGCGTGGCGCGCCCTGGACGCGGTCATCGCCCCCATCGTCCGGGTAGCCACCATCATGACCCGGAACCCGGTGACCGTCCCGGCCGACACGCCCCTCGTGGACGTGGAGCGGACCCTCACCCGCTACGGCGTGAACGCCCTGCCCGTCATGGAGGGACAGCGCCTGGCGGGGGTCGTGACCCGGGAGACCGTCCAGAAGGCCCTGTTCCACCAGATGGGTGACCTGCCGGTGGCCGACGTGATGGACGCCGACCCCTACCGGGCCGCCCCCGACACGCCGTTGCGCGAGGTGCAGGCCCACATGGTGGAGCGCGGCCAGCGCTTCGTGCCCGTGGCCGACGGCGCGGACCTGGTGGGGTGCGTCACCCGCACCGACCTGATGCGCGTCATGCACGAGGACCTGCGCCCCGCATCGCCCCCGGCCGAGACCCCGGGCGGCACGCGCCACCGCAACGTCGCGGCCCTCGTGCGGCGTTCGCTGCCGCCCGCCGTGGTCCGGCTGCTGGAGGAGCTGGGCGCCGCGGGGGAGCGCGCCGGGATGCACGTGTACATGGTGGGCGGGATCGTGCGCGACCTGCTGCTGGGGCGCAAGAACCTGGACGTGGACCTGGTGGTGGAGGGCGACGCCATCGCCCTGGCGCGGGCCTGGGGCGAGGCCGAGGGGGCCCACGCCCACACCCACGACCGGTTCGGCACGGCCACCCTGTCGGTCACCCGGCCCGGCCTGCCGCCCCGGTTCAAGGTGGACCTGGCCACGGCCCGCACCGAGTTCTACGAGTACCCCACCGCCCTGCCCACGGTGGAGCCGGGCTCCCTCAAGAAGGACCTGCAGCGGCGCGACTTCACCATCAACGCCCTGGCGGTGGCCCTGGGGCCGTCCGACTTCGGCACCCTGATCGACCACTTCGGCGGCCGGCGCGACCTGAAGGACGGCCGCATCCGGGTCCTGCACACCCTGAGTTTGATGGAGGACCCCACCCGGGCCCTGCGGGCGGTGCGCTTCGCCACCCGGTTCGGCTTCGCCCTGGGCGGCCAGACCGAGCACCTGATCCAGAGCGCGGGCAAGCAGGGGCTCTACGGCCGCCTGTCGGGCAAGCGTCTGTCCACGGAGCTGCGCCACCTGCTCTCCGACCTGGACCCGGTGGGTGCCGCCGAGGCCCTGGGGCGCCTGGGGGTGCTCGCGGGCATCGACCCGGAGTTCGGCGACGGGAGCACCGCCCTGCCGCTGCTGGCGCGCGCGGCCGAGGCGATCGCGTGGTTCCGGCACCAGTTCGTGGGCCGGCCGCTCACCGCCTGGCACGTGTACCTGCTCGCCCTGGGCCGGGCCCTCGACCCAGGTCGCCGCGCCGCCTTCCGCGAGCGCCTCGACCTGCCGGGGCGGCTGCGGGGCACCTGGGAGCGGTGGGACGACCTTCCGGAGCGGGCCGCCACCGACCTGCCCGAAGACCCGGAGGCGGACCCGGTGGCCGTGTACCACTGCCTGGCGGGGGCGCCGCCCGAGTTTCTGGTGCACCTAATGGCGGCGGCGGACGCGGACCGGGTCACCCGGGCCGTGGCGCTCTACCTCTCGCGCCTGGCGGACGTGAAGCCCGCCCTCACGGGGCGCGACCTGGAGGCCCTGGGGATCGCTCCCGGACCCGGCTACAAGGAGATTCTCGCCGGGTTGCGCGACGCGCGGCTGCGCGGGGACGTGGCCACCCGGGACGACGAGATCGAATGGATCAGGGCGGCGGGGTGGTGTCGGTCGTCGTAGTGGAGCCGTCCGGAGGCGTCGTCGTGACGTCCGGGTTCTGGTCGTCGGGCGGCTGGCCGCCGATGCCGGCGTCGTCCGGCGGCGGGGCGTCGCTGCCGCCCTCGCAGGTGCGGCCCTGGAGGTCGAACTGGAGGGAGACGCTGCTCATCACGTCGCCCACCTCGATGGCGTCCACCACGTCCATGCCGCCGATCACCTGCCCCAGGTAGGTGTAGTTGCCGTCGAACTGGCGGACCTCCTGCTTCATGATGAAGAACTGGCTGTCCGCGCTGTTGATGTCGTCCGACTTGCGCGCCATGCCCACGGTGCCGCGCACGAAGCTGTTGGCCGTGAACTCGGCGGCGATGGTGGTGCCGCTGCCGCCGGTGCCGTCGCCGTTGGGGTCGCCGCCCTGAATGAGGGCGGGCTCGACCCGGTGGAAGGTCAGGCCGTTGTAGAACGCCTGGCACACCAGGTCGCTGATGCGCTGCACGTGGTTGGGGGCCGAGATCGGGTCCAGCTCGACGATGATGGCGCCCTTGGCGGTCTGGATCTGGATGATCGGGCGGTTCAGGCGCGCCGAGATGCGCCGGATGCCGGTGCCCTCGACCATGCGGTCGAGCACGTCCATGCCCGAGACCACCCGGGCGAACACGGTGTACTGGGAGTCCAGGTTGGGGTCGAGCCGGGTGAGGGGGAAGATCATCCGGTCGGTCGGCCGGCTGCGCGCCCCCGCCCACCCCAGGGCCACGTAGCCCCGGTCCAGGGGCTCGCCGCTGGACTCGAAGGAGAGCGGGTCCGGGAGCAGGGCGGCCTCGGCGTCCGGGTCGCCGAACTGGACGTAGGCGCCGTCCTGGCGCTGGAAGAAGGTCTTGCCGGTGTATTCGCCCTTCAGGATCAGGGTGGCCACCTCGCTGACCGTGTTGGGCGCCACGTCCTGCAGCACCTCGAACCGGATGTCGCCGTCGTCGGTCTCGATCACGATCTGGGTGAAGCCGTCGTCCGTCTTCGCCACGCCGCCCCCCGTGTCCACGCTCGGCTGGCAGCCGAACGCCAGCGCCAGGCCCGCCAGTGCCAGCCAGGGGCGCAGGGCCCGCCACGCGCGATGCAGGGCCGGGGTCAACCTAGGGCTCCGTCGTCACCGCCGCCGGCGGCGCGGGCACGCCCGGGGCGGCCGCCTCGGGCCGCTGCACGGTGACGTGGGTCATCACGTCCCCCTGGCGGATCGCCCGTACCGCGTCCATGCCGTCGATCACCTGGCCGAACACGGTGTACTTGCCGTCCAGGTGGGGCTGCGGCGAGAGGGTGATGTAGAACTGGCTGTCGGCGCTGTTCGGGTCCTGGGCCCGGGCCATGGCCACGGTGCCGGTGACGTGCTTGCGCTGGTTGAACTCGGCCGGGATCTTCTGGCCCGACCCGCCGCGGCCGGTGCCCGTGGGGTCGCCCCCCTGGACCACGAAGCCGGGGACCACGCGGTGGAAGGTGACGCCGTCGTAGAAGCCCTGCCCGACCAGCTGGGTGATGCGGGCCACCGTCTTGGGGGCGTCCTCGGGGAAGGTCTGGATGGTGATCGTCCCGCGGGCGGTTTCAATGACGATCCGGGGACCCGTGGGCGCCTCGGGGGCCGCCCCCTCGTCCGAGGGGGATGCGGGCGTGGCCCCGGGCATATCGGCCGGCGTGTCACCGGACGTACCCTGGGCCGCCGCCGGAGATCCGGCCGCGAGAAAGCCGAGGGCCAGGAGCCCGGCGGCGAGGCGAAGTGACGTATGGGACATCAGGTGCACCCAAGAATGCGAATATGTGGGAAAACCGGTAGGTACGACACGGTCCAGGAAGTTCCCATGCACACGGATCCAATCCGGGATGGAGCACAAATTGTGCCACAGTCGGCCCTTTCGGCGGGCCGCCGGCGGGGCCGGCCGTGAAAGGGGCCGAAGGCCGCCCGGCGGGGGGCGCCGGCCGAGGCCGCGCGGCCCTGGGGGGCCTGGCGGGGCTCCTGGCGGTGCGGCCGTGGGCCTGGGGGGTGCTGGTCGTGGCCCACGCGGGGGCGGCCCTGGAGCTGCAGCCCGTGGCGACCTGGTTCTACCCCCTGGTCTGGTGGTCCTACGTGGCCATCGCGGACGGGGTCCTGGCCCGGCGGGGGACGCCGCTCCTGAGCTCGTGGGGGCGGACGGTCGGCCTGGCCTTCGCCTCGTGGGCCTTCTGGCTCATGTTCGAGGCCATCAACCTGCGGATCGCCGACTGGTTCTACGTCGGGGTGCCGGAACTCCGGCCCGTGCGCTGGGTGGGCATCTCCCTCTCCTTCGCCACGGTCCTTCCCCTGCTCCTGGTGACGGAGCGGCTCCTGGACGGCCGGGTTCGCCGGGACGCCTTCCGGGTCCGGCCGCTGCGCCTGACGCGCTGGCCCCGGGGGGCGGTGCAGGTCGTGGGGGCGCTGTTCCTCGTCCTGCCCCTGGCCTGGCCGGACTACGCCTTTCCCCTCGTATGGGGCTTCCTGCCTCTGCTCCTGGACCCGGCCAACCACCGGGCCGGGCGGCCGTCGCTCCTGGCCGACTGGGAGCGGGGCTCGGCCCGGCGCTTCGTCCTCCTGCTCCTCGCGGGCCTGATCTGCGGGCTCATGTGGGAGGCATGGAACTTCCTGGCCGTGGGTCGGTGGGTCTACACGGTGCCGTTCCTGGACCGGGTGAAGCTGTTCGAGATGCCGCCCCTGGGCTTTCTGGGCTTCCCACCCCTGGCGGTGGCGGGGTACGTCTTCCTCTCCTGGGTGGACGGCCGGTGGCGGCGGGCGCGGCCGGGGTTCCGGGCCGTGGCGGTCGCCCTGACGCTGGCGGCGGGGCTCCTGACCCTGAACGCGATGGACCGGGACACGGTGGCCGCGTCCGTCCCGCGCCTGAGCGGCGTGGCGCCCCTGGACGGCGTGGCGCGGGCGGCCCTGCGGGACGATGGGGCACGCTCGGTGAAGGCCCTGGCGGGGCTGTCGGACGAGGGCCTCGCGGCCGTGTCGCGGGCGGCCGAAATCGACCCGAAGGTCCTGCGCGACGCCCGGGCCTGGGCGCGGCTGGCGCGCCTGAAGGGCTTAGGCAATGCGAACACGGCGCGCCTGTGGGCCCTGGGCATCCGCAGCACGGGCGACCTGGCCCGGCAGGACCCGGCGGCCCTCGCGGCGCGGCTGGGGGCGCCGTTCACGGAGCGGCGCCTGCGGGTGTGGGTGCGGGCGGCGGGAAGGGCGAAGTAGGACTGGCGGGGCGGATCAGCCCGGCTCGGCGACGGGCTCGGCGCCGGGGACGCGGGTGCGCTCGTTCGGGCCCAGGACGCGGAAGCCCCCGGTGCGCGGGCGGTGGCGGAAGTTGGACAGGGTGACGCCGATGCCGAAGCGGCCGAACACCGCCTCCAGCTCGCCGAAGTGGTCGATCAGGTACTGGGCCGTGGCGCGGTAGCCGTAGCGCAGGATCTCCTTGCGCGAGTCGTGGGCCATCACGTTCTGGGTGAACATGACGGTCTCGTGCGGGTCCGGCTCCAGGATCACGATGTTCAGGCCCGGGTACAGGTACTCCTGCTGGGCCTTGGCGATGTGCAGGCGCATGCTCGTGTTGACGCGGATCGCCTGGTCGGCGATGTAGGCCATGCCCTTCGACTTGAGGCCCCGGCAGAAGCCGTAGCAGGTGGGCAGGCAGGTGGTGCGGCGGTCGTTGTCCAGGTGGACCACCGGGTTGATCACCACCAGGAGCCCCGCGCCCTCGTCCACCGCCACGTCCATGTTGGCCACCCGGCCGGTGCCGCCGTCGATGTAGTCGGCGCCGTCGATCTGCACCGGCTGGAACAGGATCGGGATCGCCGACGAGGCCGCCACGGCGCGGCTGACCGGCACGTGGTCCAGGCCCGGGGCGCCGAAAATGCGGTAGCGGCCCCGGTCCAGGTCCACCGCCGGGATGAACAGGGGTTTCGGGAGCTTGCGGAAGTCGTCGCCCGGGCCCACCTCGGCCAGGATCTGCGCCATGCGGCGCTCCAGGGGGGCCAGGGTGAACAGGCCGGAGGGCAGGCCCTCCTGGATCGTGATGACCAGGTCCAGGAGCGACGAGCCCTGGGCGTCGCGCCGGAAGATCCGCCGCGCCACCTGGCCCAGGGCGGGTCCGGCCACGGCGGCGATCTTCTTGACCATGGCCCAGGTCTCGGCGGTGCCGAAGGTGTAGATGTCGCGCCGGCGGAAGTTGTAGGGCGAGTCGGCGTCGTTCACGATCGCGTCGTACACCTCGCGCGGCGGGACGCCCGCGGCCAGGAGCGCGGCCGCGCCGGCCCCGGCGCTGGTGCCGACGTACATGTCGAAGCGGCCCACGTCGAAGCCGTCGGCGAAGAACTCGCCCAGGGCCGTGAGGGCGCCGATCTCGTACATCCAGCCGGGAATACCGCCGCCGGAGAGGACCAGGGCCACCTTTTGGCGCTCGGGCGGCTCCGGCTTCTTCCGGCCCCGGCCCCGCCTGCGTGACGCCTGCTGCTCCATCCTGCCTCCGTGGCCATGGCCCGCGCCGGGCCGCCGGGTAGGGGTCCCCGCCGGGGCGCGTGTGCCCCCCTTCGTATCGGCCCGAAATGGGCGTTTCTTGACCCTTTTCCCCCTTCCGAGGGGGGCGGCGCCGGGGTCGTTCGGAGGCTTGGTCCGGGGCGCGGGGCGCGTTATCCTGCGGGTCCGGCCCTAGGCATGAAGCTCCACAACCAGATCCTCCTGGCCATGGCCCTCGCGGTCGCGGCCGGGCTCGTCGTCCCCGACTGGGTGCTCTCCGTGCACTTCCTGGGGACGGTTTTCCTGGGGGCCCTCAAGATGGTCATCGGGCCCCTGATCCTGGCCTCCGTGGTGGCGGGGCTCCTGGGGCTGGGAGAGGTCCACCACGCCGGGCGGACGGGGGGGCTGACGGTGGCCTACTTCCTCTCGACCACGTTCGTGGCGGTGGCCATCGGGCTGGTCCTGGTGAACCTGGTCCACCCCGGCGCCGGGGCCGACCTGGCGGCCCTGCATACCGGGGCGGGCGACGTGACGATCCGGGCCCAGGAGGTGGGGATCGGCACGTTCCTGAAGGAACTCGTCACGGGCATCTTCATGAACCCGTTCAAGGCCCTGGCGGAGGGCAAGGTGCTTTCCATCATCGCCTTCGCCCTGCTCCTGGGGGGCGTCCTGAACGGCATGGGGGAGCGGGGCGAGCCGCTCCGGCGCTTCTTCGAGTCGCTGAACGACGCCATGATGGCGATCGTCCACGTGATCCTGAAGTTCACCCCGATCGGCGTGTTCGCCCTGCTGGGCGGCCTGGTGGCGAAGAGCGGCGTGGAGGTGTTCGCGGGGCTGGCGAAGTACATGGCGACGGTCCTGATGGCCCTGGGCGTCCACGCCCTGTTTTTGCTCCTGCTCGTCCTGCCGGTCTTCGGCGGGATGCGGCCCGGGCGCTTTTTTGGCGGGATGCGGGCGGCGTGGGCGATGGCGTTCTCCACGGCCAGCTCGTCGGCGACGCTGCCCCTGACCATGGAGTGCGCGGAGGCGATCGGCGTGCCGCGCCGGACGACGCGCTTCGTCCTGCCCCTGGGGGCGACGGTCAACATGGACGGCACGGCCCTGTACGAGGCCATCGCGGCCATGTTCATCGCCCAGGCCTATGGCGTTCACCTGGGGCTGGGACAGCAGATCGTGGTCTTCCTGACCGCCACCACGGCGGCCATCGGGGCGGCGGGCATCCCGGAGGCGGGGCTCGTGACCATGTCCCTGGTGCTCACGAGCGTGGGCCTGCCGCTGGAGGGGATCGGCATGATCCTGGCGGTCGACCGGGTGCTCGACATGTGCCGGACCTGCGTGAACGTGGTGGGCGACTCGGTGGGGTCGGTGGTGGTGGCGCGCCTGGATGGGGCTGGAATGCCCGGGGCCGGGATGGACGCGCCGGCCGAGGGGGGGCCGCCCTGAGCCCGGTGGAGGGTCCGCCCTCGCGCCGATCGAGTCCGTCCGCTAGGATAGAGGCGTGGGGCAAGCCAGGGGCAGCGGGGTCCGTGCACGGGCCCGAACAGTTCAATCAGCCTACATTTCCAGTGTTTGGGGGGTGTATGCCATGCCGGTGACGTGGGTGCTGGTGGCGGACAAGAGCCATGCGCGGATCTTCTCCAAGAACGGGCGCTCCCCGTTCCGCGAGGAGGAGAGCTTCATCCACCCGGAAAGCCGGATGCACGAGCAGGACCTGACGTCCGACCTGCCCGGCAGCGACGGCGGCGGGTCCAACGGCGGCGGCCAGCGCCACGGCAAGGGCCCGCGGGTCTCGCCCAAGCAGCACGAGGCGATGGTCTTCTGCAAGCAGGTGGCCGACCACCTGGAATCGGCCCGCGCCGACCACCGCTTCCAGCGCCTCCTGGTGGTGGCGCCGCCGGCCTTCCTGGGCCTCTTGCGCGAGCAGTTCAGCCCGCCCCTGGGGGCCCTGGTCACCCGCGAGGTGAACAAGAACCTGGTCCACCTGAAGGCCGACGAGCTGCGGGAGCAACTGCCCGTCCTGCTGTAACGGGCGGCCCGGCGGCCGGTCCCCGGCCCGTGGCAAGGCGGTGGTAGACTGGGCATCGGCATGACCGAGCCCACGTACGACATCGGCCGCAGCTACGACGACAACTACGCCGAGGGCCCGTTCTTCACGGGCGAACTGCCGCCGCCGGCCGAGGGGCCGCCGCGCTACCGCTTCCTCGACTTCCCCCTGAACAGCCCCCTCGGCGTGCCCGCCGGGCCGCTCCTGAACGCCGCCTGGATCGCCCTCTACGCCCGCCTGGGCTTCGACGTGCCCATCTACAAGACGGTCCGCTCCGGCGCCCGGGCCGCCCACCCGGCGCCCAACTGCATGTTCCTGGACGACCCGGGCGACCTGTCGGCCGAACGCTTCGGCGAGCGCCTGACGGCGACGGAGAAGGCGCCCGACGACCCGGCCCGCATCTCCATCACGAACTCGTTCGGCATGCCGAGCCGCGCCCCGGCGGTGTGGCAGGCGGACGTGGAGAAGGCCCGCGCCGCGTGCGGCCCGGGACAGGTGTTCGTGGCGAGCGCCGTGGGGACGCCGAACGGGAGCGATCTTGCGGGGGACTTCGCCCGCACCGCCGCCATGTGCCGCGAGGCGGGGGCGCAGGTGGTGGAGATCAACCTCTCCTGCCCCAACGTGACGAGCGGCGAGGGGGAGCTGTTCACGGACGCCGAGGCGGCCGGACGAGTCTGCCGCGAGACGGCGAAGGCCCTGCGGGACACGCCGCTCATGGTGAAGGTGGGCTACTACGTCGATCCCAAGGCCATGGCCGCCGTCATGCGCGCGCTGGCGCCCCACGTGGCGGCGGTGGCGGGGATCAACACGCTGTCCTTCGAGGTGGTGAAGGCCGACGGCTCCCAGGCCCTGCCGGGCGCGGGGCGCCTGCGCTCGGGCGTGTGCGGCGCGGCGATCCGGGCGTGCGCGTTGTCTCAGTTGCAGGCCCTGGCAAAGCTCAAGGCCGCCCAGCGCTACGACTTCGCTTTGGTGGGCGTGGGGGGCGTGATGACGCCGGCGGACGCCGACGCCTACCTAAGCGCCGGGGCCGACGTGGTCATGAGCGCCACGGGCGCCATGTGGGACCCGTACCTGGCCGCCAAGTGGCGCCAGGCCCACCCGGAGGCGGCGGCCCGCTAGGGCAGTCCGAACAGCTTGCGCGTGTTGGCGGCGGTGGCGTCGGCGATCTCCTGCGCCGTGACGCCCTTGATCTCCGCCAGCTTCTCCGCCACCAGGGTGACCCAGGCGGGCTGGTTGGGACGGCCCCGGTAGGGCACGGGGGCCAGGTAGGGGCAGTCCGTCTCCACCATCAGCCGGTCCATGGGCACCTCGGCAGCCGCCGCCCGCACCCCTTCCGCCTTGGCGAAGGTGACCACCCCCGAGAACGAGACGTAGTACCCGAGTTCGAGCCCCTTGCGGGCCAGCGCGATCCCCGACGAGAAGCAGTGCAGCACCCCGGTCACCTCCGGGAACTCCGCCAGGATCGCCGCCGTGTCCTCCTCCGCCTCGCGGGAGTGGACCACCACGGGCCGCCCCTGCTCCGCCGCGATGGCCATCTGGGCGCGGAAGACGTGGCGCTGCACGTCGCGCGGCGAGTGGTCGTAGTGGTAATCGAGCCCGATCTCCCCCACCGCCACGCACCCGTTGCCCGCCGCCAGCTCGCGGATCTCCGCCAGGTCCGCGTCCGAGTGCTGCACCGCGTCGTGGGGGTGCACCCCGGCGGTGGCATGGACGCCCTTGAGGGTGGCCGCCAGCTCGATCGCCTTCTGGCTGTCCACCAGCGTCGTCCCGATGGTCACGATCCCCACCAGCCCCGCCTCCTTGGCCCGCTCCAGGATCTCCGGCAGGTCGTCCGCCAGGATGCCCGAGTGGATGTGGGCGTGAGAGTCGATGATGCCGGGCAGGGTGGGGGTGGGCTTTTCGGTGGCGCTCATGGGGGGAGAGGATAGGGGGCGGGAGGGGAAGTGGGC
>CAZGRJ010000068.1:0-12929 GCA_964528115.1 uncultured Nitrospirales bacterium | reverse complement strand
CTGGTGGTGGACGACTCGGCGTTCATGCGTACGGTCATCACCCAGATGCTCGCCGCCGCCCCGGACATCGAGGTGGTGGGCCAGGCGAGCGACGGCAAGACGGGGCTCACCATGGCCCGCGACCTCTCCCCCGACGTCATCACCCTGGACGTGGAGATGCCGATCCTGTCGGGCCTGGAGATGCTGCGCGTCCTGATGGCCCAGAACCCCACCCCGGTCATCATGCTCAGCTCCCTGACCCAGGAGGGGGCGCGCACCACGGTGGAGGCCCTGGAGCTGGGCGCGGTGGACTACCTGGCCAAGAACCTGGAGGGCGGGCCCCTCGGCATGCGCCGGATCGCGCCGGTCCTGATCGAGAAGGTCCGGGCCGTGGGCGGCGGCGCCACCCGCGAGGCCCTGCGCATGGGGCGCCACGCCGCCCCGGCGGCCGCGCCGCCCACCGCCGTCCCCCGGGTCGAGACCCCCGAAGGGCGTCTGCCCGTGGTCGCCATCGGCGCCTCCACCGGCGGACCCACGGCCCTGTGCCAGCTCATTCCGGCCCTGCCGGTGGACCTCCCGGCGGCGGTGCTGGTGGTCCAGCACATGCCCCCGGGCTTCACCCGGGCCCTGGCCCAGCGCCTGGACCGCCTGAGCCCCCTGTCCGTGGCCGAGGCCGAGGACGGCATGCCCCTCGCCCCCGGCAAGGTCTACATCGCCCCCGGCGGCTACCACCTGACGGTTCGGGGGGACGGCGACGCCCTGGCGGCCCACGTGAGCGACACCCCGGCCATGCCCATGATGCCGGCCGTGGACGTGCTGTTCGAGTCCCTGGCGGCCGGGTGCCCGCAGCGCACCGTGGCGGTGGTCCTGACCGGGATGGGCAACGACGGCTGCCGCGGGGCCGAGGCCCTGGCCCGGCGCGGCGCCGTGGTCCTGGCCCAGGCCGAGGCCGGCTGCCTCGTCTACGGGATGCCCAAGGCCGTCGCGGAGGCCGGGATCGCCACGCGGATCGTGGACCTGACCCACATGCCGACGGGCATTGCCCTGGCGGTGGGGGCGACCCCGGCCGGGGTCACGGGAGCGGGATGAGGCCGTGACCACCGCCGTCGACACGGACGTCCTGGAGGCCCTTCGGCGCCTGATCGCGCGCCACTGCGGCATCGTGGTGGCGGACACCAAGGCCGGCGCCCTGCGCGCCCGCCTGACCGAGCACGCCGCCCAGCTCGGCCACAACGGCCTGGAGGCCTACCTGGGCCGCCTGACCGCCGAGCCGGTGGGCGGACCCCTGTGGCAGGAGGTCTTCCGCCGGGTCACCACGGGGGAGACCTACTTCTTCCGCAACACGGCCCAGCTCAAGGCCTTCACCGACCACCTGCTGCCCGACACGATCCGGCGCCAGGAGGGCCGCATGTTCAAGCGCCTGCGGCTCTGGAGCGCCGGCTGCGCCTCGGGGGAGGAGGCCTACACCCTGGCGATCCTGATCCTGGAGGCCCTGGGCGAGGAGGCCCCCCAGTGGCAGCCCCAGGTGCTGGCCACGGACATCGACCACGACGCCATCCGCGCGGCCGAGGCGGCCCACTACACGGGGCGCGCCGTCTCCCGGGTGCCCCGCTCGCTCCTGATGCGTCACTTCGTGCGCCACGGGGAGGGCTACACGGTGGCGACGCCGGCCCGGAGCCTGGTCTCCTGCCGGGTCCTGAACTTCGCCGATCAGGCCCAGATGGGGGCCCAAATGGCGGCCAAAGTTCAGATGGACGTGATTTTCTGCCGAAACGTACTCATCTACTTCGACGGCGAATTCCGCCGTCGGGTGGTGGGTCACCTGTTCGACAGCCTCAAACCGGGGGGGTATCTGGTGATCGGCCACGCGGAGTCGCTGCGGGGGATTCACGGCGGATTTCGGACGGTGCGGTTCCCGGGGACCGTCCTGTACCAGCGACCGGAGGGGTGACAGACATGAGCAGCCCGATGCCGAACCTGAGCATCCACCAGCGCGTGCTGCTGGGAGTGTACGCGGTGATCCTGGTGTTCGCGGTGGCCGGGGGGATCTCCATCCTGACCGCGGGACGCTCCGTGGAGGGCCTGAAGAACGTCGCCGCGCAGGACTACCCGGCCCTCAAGCAGGCGGCCCAGCTGTCCCAGTCGTTCGACGAGCTGGGCGACGTCCTCTACACCGCCGCCAACCTGGGCGACACCGACAAGCTCACCCGCGCCACCGCCGTCGCCACCCGCTTCCGCGCCAACCTGGACGCCCTCAAGGCCTACCCGGACGCCGACACGGCGCGCCTGAAACTGATCGCGGGGCGCTTCGACGAGAACCTGAACATGGGCCTCGAGATCGCCAACGGCATGATCGCCGGGCGGATGGAGGAGATCCAGCCGCGCATGGAGCCCTACGCCAACAGCACCCGCGACATGAAGGCCATGCTGGAGCAGTACCTGGCGGGCGCCGAGGCGCACTTCGAGGGGGGCCTCGCCGACATGCGCGACGGCCTGACCACGGCCCGCTGGGTGATGATCTGGTCCCTCCTCGGCACCCTGGTGGTCGGCACCGCCGTGGCGCTACGCCTGTCGCGCACCATCGTGGGCCCCATCCGCCACGTCTCCGAGGCCATCCGCGAGATCGCAAAGGGAAGGGGCGACCTGACCCGCCGCCTGGCCGACGGGCGCGGGGACGAGCTGGGGGAGCTGTCGAACCACTTCAACAACCTGCTCGACAAGCTGCACGAGATCATCGGCCAGGTGGCCGGCGCCTCCATGGACATCTCCCAGGCCACCGAGACCATCGCCCGGCAGAACGCCCACATGGCCGACGGGGCCCAGAACCAGTCCGCCCAGGCACTCAAGATCGCCGCCGCCATGGAGGAGATGAACGCCACCGTCTCCGAGGTGAGCAAGAACTCGGCGGTCGCGGCCGACTCGGCCCGCCAGGCCATGACCATCGCCACCAAGGGGGGCGACGTGGTCCAGCAGACCATCAACGGCATGCAGGTGCTGGCCGAGCGCGTCACCCAGTCGGCCAACACGATCCACCAGCTGGGCGCCAATACGGACAAGATCGGCGAGATCGTCCTCGTGATCGACGAGATCGCCGACCAGACGAACCTCCTGGCCCTCAACGCCGCCATCGAGGCGGCCCGGGCCGGCGACCAGGGGCGGGGCTTCTCGGTGGTGGCCGACGAGGTGCGCAAGCTGGCCGAGCGCACCACCCAGGCCACCAAGGAGATCGCCACCATGATCTCCGCCATCCAGAAGGAGACCAACTGCGTGGTGGAGATGATGAACGCGAGCCGGGCCGAGGCCGAGAAGGAGACCACCCTGGTCAACGAGTCGGGCGAGGCCCTCTCCAACATCATCGAGGTGATCTCGAGCGTCACCGACATGGTGGAGCAGATCGCCACCGCGGCCCGCGAGCAGGCCATCGCCACGGACGAGATCACCACCAACATCGAGGGCATCGCCACGGTGACGGAGGAGACCTCCAAGGGGGTCCAGCAGTCCGCCGAGGCGGGCCAGCAGCTCAACCGCATGGCCACCGACCTCAAGGCGGTGGTGGGCCAGTTCCGCCTGCGCCAGGCCGCTCAGTCCGGCCCGACCGGCCCCGTCCCGCACGAGGCCGCGGCATGACCTTGGGCGCCCAGGCGGCGGTGCGCGAGGCGGAGGGGGACGACTTCGTCCAGCTCGTCACCTTCAACCTGGGGCAGGAGCTGTTCGCCCTGGAGATCCTCAAGGTGCAGGAGATCATCCGGGTCTTCCCCATCACGCCGGTGCCCCACTGTCCGGCCTTCGTGGACGGGGTCATCACCCTGCGCGGCAAGATCGTGCCCGTGGTGGACCTGCGCACCCGCTTCGGCATGCCCCGGGCCCCCCACGGCCCGGCCACGCGCATCGTGGTGGCGGGGATCGGACCCGTGCTCCTGGGGCTGGTGGTGGACCGGGTGCACGAGGTCACGCGCCTGGAGCGCGCCCTCCTGGAGCCCGCCGGCGCCGTGGGCGGGGCGCCGAACGACTACGTGATGGGGGTCGGCCGGCTGGGCGATGAGATGGGCGACCGGCTGGTGACGCTGGTGGACGTGGCGGCCGTAAGCACCCCGATCGGGATGGCCGCGTGACGGGGGTCAGGCGCTCAGTGGGTACGCGGCTTTTTGGGCAGGTGCAGGACTTTGGCCGCGGACGGGTTCGCCTCAGCGGCGGCGCTCGCGGCATCTGCATCCAGAGCGCCCTTCATGGCCAGGTCCTTGAGCACCCGGGTGGAGGTCTCCAGGAGGTCCCCCGCGGCCTTGAGCGTCACGTTGAACTGGGCCACCGCCTCCTCGCCCCGCCCCTCGGCCCGAAGGGCCTTGAAGCGCTCGTAGTGGGCCTGGAGCTCGGCCTTCATGCGCTGGATCTCGCCGACCCGGCCGACTTGGCCCCCTTGGCCGCCCGTGCCGCTGTTTGCGTCGCCGTTCACGAAGCTGTTGACCTTTCAGACAAAAACCTGTCCAATCACGCCCGGCCCGGCGCACCCCCTGCCGCAACGGGGAAGCTAGCAAGGGCGGTGCCGCCGAAGGGGGGGACGACGCCAGACACGGCCGGCAGCGGGCCGAGGCGCGCGCGGGGCTGCCGAAGATACGGGCCGCGGCCCGCTCGGGTCCTTCGGACCGAGCGCCCGCCGAGCGCCAAGCGCGCCAGGGGCTTGCCCAAAGTGGGAACAAATCTGCCAATTTTCGGGGCACTTTCGGACGCCCGTGGCGGCATGTCGCCGCGGCTTGCGTCCCGTGGCGCCCATTGGACGAGGGGAGGTGCCGGGCCAAGGACGTGCCCGGCGGGGCATCCGATCCAGCGGGAAAGGAGCGGGACATGAGGACAGGGATGTGGCGCGCCGGCATGGCGCCGCTCGCCTGGGCGGCGGTCTTGGCCGCTGCCTTGGCGGCGGCGCCGGGGTCCGCGCGGGCCTTCGAGCTCAACGGCTTCGGGGACGTCACCTGCTCGGACACCGAGGCGAACAACAACGCGCCGTCCAACAACGGCTGCGCCCTGGGCCAGCTGGCCTTCTACCTGGCCGAGCAGCTCAGCGACCACCTGGACGTGCTGGCCGAGTACGTGATCGAGTCGCCGGGCGAGGGCTTCGTGGTGGACCTGGAGCGCCTCCAGATCGGCTACGCCTTCAACAACAACCACAAGATCCGGGCCGGCCGGTTCCACAACCTCCTGGGCTACTGGAACCTGGCCTACCACCACGGGGCGCACCTGCAGACCACCATCGGACGCCCGTTCTTCCTGGAGTTCGAGGACGAGAACGGCGTCATCCCGGTCCACATGGTGGGCCTGTGGTGGGACAGCCGCTTCAACACCTCGGCCGGGCGCGTGTCCCTGGGCATGATGGCCGGCAACGGCGCCTCCATCACCGGCGACCCGACGGCCGTGGCGGTGGGCACGGTGAACACCACCGAGCTCAACCCCGACAGCGCCGGCGACCACGACAACGACAAGGCCGTCTCGGCGCGGCTGGCCATCCACCCGGCGGCCGTGCCGGGCCTGGGCGTCGGCGTCTCGGGCCAGGTCGGCAAGGTGAACATCACCGACATCGACATCAACGCCGACGGGACGGTCGATCCGCCCGACCAGATCGACCAGACCCTCGGGGTGCTGGACCTGGAGTACATCACCGACGCCCTGGAGGTCTTGGCCGAGTACTACGTCTGGATGAACGACAGCGCGCGGGTGTCGGGCTACGACGACTCGTCCGCCTACTACGTCCAGGCGGGCTACCAGTTCGCCCACAAGGTCACGCCCTACGCGCGCTACGAGTCCCTGGACGCCAAGGCGAACGACCCCTACTTCATCGCCGTGGGCATGACGTTGCCGGGCCAGGAACGGCAGAAGAGCATCACCACCGTGGGCGTTCGATACGATATCCACTACCGGGCCGCGCTCAAGTTCGAGCTGCGGGCCGTGGACGACGACCTGGACGGCAGCTACAACGAGGCCGGCGTCCAGTGGTCGTTCTCCTTCTAAGGGTGGGGAGGGCTCCGAACATGAAGCGTCAATGCCACACGACGCGGATTGCGGCCCTGGCCCCCTGGCTGGCCGCCGTGACCCTCGTCCTGCTCCTTTCCACAGTGGGGCAGGCCCGGGCCGAGGAAATGGTCGTGATCGTCAACGCCAACGCCCCGGTCCAGAGCCTGACGCCCAAGGAGGTCAAGGAGATCTTCCTGGGCGAGACGGCCTTCTGGGGCGACGTGAAGATCGTCCCCGTCGGCTACGTGGACGGCGCCAAGGTCCAGAACGACTTCCTGAACCGCGTCCTCCACGTGACGGAGAACGTCTACAAGACCTACTGGATCAAGCGCATCTTCCGGGAGGGCGGCACGCCGCCGCGCCAGGTCGGCACGGCCGCCGACGCCCTCGCCGCCGTCGCCCGCACGCCGGGCGGCATCGGCTTCGTCTACGCGAGCCAGATGGACGGCGCCGGAGAGGTGCGGGCGGTTCTGCGGGTCCCCGACTAGGATCCCACTCGGTCGTACAGGAGGCGCAGGCCGGTGAGGGTCAGGTGGTCCTCCCGGCGGTGCGGCACGGTCAGGTAGGGGGCGAGAAGCGCCGCGTAGCCGCCGGTCAGGCAGACCGTGGTGCCCTCACCCAGCTCCCGCGCCGTCTCCGCCGCCAGGCGGTCCAGCATCCCCGCCGTGCCGATCACCGCCCCCGCCCGCATGGCCGCCACCGTGTCGGCGCCGATGGGCCCCAGGGGGTCGTCCAACGTCACCCCCGGCAGGCGTTCGGCCCGCGCCGCCAGGGCCTCCAGGGCCATGGCGGGCCCCGGGGCGATGGCGCCCCCCACGTAGCGCCCGTCCTCCGTGACGGCCGTGATCGACAGGGCCGTCCCCGCGTCCGCCACCACCACCGGCCCCCCGAACAACAGGAACGCCGCCGCGCCGTTCACCAGCCGGTCGGCGCCCGCCGCCGCGGGCTCGCTCGTGGCGATCGTGATCCCGAGGTCCGAGGTGTGGTCGATCACCCGCGGGGCCGCTCCCGTGACCGCGCGGCACAGGGCGATCAGGCCGTCGTCGCGGGACGGCACGACGCTCGCGAGGGCCGCGCCCTTCCAGGGTCCGGAAGTCCCCAGGCCGGAGACGCCCTCCTTCACCGCCGCATCCAGCCCCGCCCCGTGGGGCACGCGGAACGTCCGCGCAAGCGCGTCGCCCCGGAAGACGCCGACGGCGACGGACGTGTTGCCCGCGTCCAGGGCGAGCAGGTACGCCTCGCTCACGGCGCCCCGGCGGCGAACGGGGCCGCGGGCGCCAGGGTCACGTCGCCGGCGTAGACCGCCTCCTCGCCCCCGTCGGCGCGCCGGACCCACAGGGCCCCCAGGTCGTCCACCCGCAGGGCGCGGCCCGTGAGGGTCTCCCGGGCCCCGCGCACGACCACGTCGCGCCCCAGGGTGACGCAGCGCGCGCGGTACGTATCGAGCAGCGCCCTGAAGGCCCCGGCGTCCTCCGCCAGGACGGCGTCGAAGGCCCCTTCCAGCCCGAGGAGCACGGCCCGCAGGAGGGGCGCCGCCGGCACCGGCGTCCCCAAGGCCGTCGCCAGGGACGCGGCGCCGGCCCGCACCTCCGGGGGGAAGTCGCCCGGCCGCGTCGCCACGTTCAGGCCGATGCCCACCACGGCGCGGGTGACCCGGTCCGGGTCGGAGCGCACCTCCGTGAGGATGCCCGCCAGCTTGCGGCCCTTCCACTGGACGTCGTTGGGCCACTTGATGTCGGCGGCGAGGCCCGTGGCGGCCTCGATCCCCCGGATGAGCCCCACGGCGGCGGCCAGGGTGAGCACCTGGGCCCGCTGAGGGGCCAGGTTCCGAATCGAACCCGGCGCCAGGACGATGGAGAACGGCACCGAGCCCGGCGGGCTCGCCCACGGCCGCCCCAGGCGCCCCCGGCCGCCGGTCTGGCGGAAGGCGTAGACCACGGCGCCGTGGGGGAGCGCCGCGTCCCCCATGGCGGCACGGTTGGTGGAGTCCACCCGCTCGAAGGCGACCAGCGACCGGCCGAGCCAGGCGGTGGCAAGGCCCTCGGCCAGCTCCCGGGGCAGCAGGGCGTCGGTGCGGGCCGTCAGGCGGTAGCCCCGGCGGGGCACCGACTCGACCCCGTAGCCCTCGGCCCGAAGCTGGCGGACGTGCTTCCACACGGCGGTGCGGGAGACCCCCAGGGTCTCCGCCAGGCGGGTGCCGGAGACGAACCCGTCCGCCCCGGCCGACTCCGTGAGCAGGGCCAGCACCGCCTCGGCCCCCGCCCGGGTGGGCGGCGCCGGGTGGCGGTGCACCCTAGGGCGCGGCGATGCGGACGACGAGCGCAAGCTCCACCGCGGCGTTCTTGGGCAGGGCGAAGGCCCCGAGGGCGAGGCGGGAGTGGCGGCCGGCGTCGCCGAAGACGTCCACGAGCCACGTCGAGGCGCCGTCCACCACGGCGGGCTGGTCGGAGAAGCCCTCGGCCGAGAGGACGTGGCCCGTGACCTGGACGATCTCCGTCACCCGGGACAGGCCCTCCACGCCCCCCAGCGCGTCCGCCAGGGCGGCCACGGCGTTGCGGGCGCACAGGGCGGCGGCCTGTCTGCCCTCGTCCACGGTCCGCTCGGCCCCCACCCGGCCGGTGAAGGCGATCTCCCCGTCCCGCACCGGCAGCATCCCGCTGGTGAACATCAGGTCCCCGGCGGCCCGCACCGGGACGTAGGCCCCCAGGGCGGCCGGGGGCGGAGGGAGCCGCTCCCCCAGGCGGGCCAGGGCGGCGGCGGGGCCGGTGGCTCCGGACGATTTGGATGCCAAGGGGCAGTCAGCCGCCCGCGAGGGCCTCGCGGACGCGGTCCCGGACCTCGCCCGCCACGTCCGCGTCCTCGGGCAGGTCGATCAGGTCGTCCTCCGAGACGGTGATGAACACCCGGCGCCCGCCGCTGGTCAGGGCGATCAGGAACCGGTCGTCGCTCGCCCGGGTGGGGATGACGGCGCTCGCCTGCGGGTCCACCTCGGCCAGCAGGGCGTTGAAGGCGGCCTTCCCGGCCTCGATCTCGTCCACGTCTCTCCTCTTGCGGGCCCGGTCAGCGGGGCGGCGCCAGGCGGTGGATCTGCACGGCGGTGGCGATCGGGCCCAGGTCCTGGTCGCGGTAGCGCACCGAAACCCGGTAGCCGGGCACCAGGTTGCCGAACGGCACGACCTTGTGCCCGAATGTTATGCGGGTCCCCGGGTCGGTGCGGAAGGTGGTCAGGGCCTCGTGGCCCCCGTTCCCGCTCTCGAGCGTGAAGCTCCGCTCCTTGGTCTGCACCTCGACCACGACCCCGTCCCGGTCCGCCGCCAGGGCTGCCGCCGGCAGGGCCAATGCCCCGGCCGCGAAAGCGGCCGCCAACCGCCCGAAGACCCGCCCGTAGCCCTTCCGCCACACCGCCCGTGCGCGCATTCCGTCCTCCCCGTCTTTCACATCCCCCCCCTTGCCGTCGCGCCCCCCCGCCCGGGCCCCGGCCCGGACCGTCCGGCCCCGCGTAGGCGCGGCCGTCCGTGATACATTACAAGGGTCCGCACGGACGCCGCGCAAGTTTGTGCCGGAGCGAGACCAGGAGGGACGACGCCCGTGTCCATCGTACAGGTCAGGGTCCAGGGCCTCGTCATGGACCCGTACAACCAGGCCTACGTGCTGCTCCTGCGCGACGAGGAGAGCGGTGAAGTGCTGCCCATCTGGGTGGGCCGGGCGGAGGCGAACGCCATCACCATGGCCCTGGAGGACATCACCCCGCCCCGCCCCATGACCCACGACCTGCTCCAGTCCGTGATCGGCACCCTGGGGGCCAAGGCCCTGAGCGTGGTGATCAACGACCTGAACGAGAACACCTTCTACGCCAAGGTCCACCTGCTGCGCGGGGACGGCGAGGTGACCGTGGACTCGCGCCCGTCGGACGCCGTGGCCCTGGCCCTCAGGGCCGACTGCCCGGTGTTCGTGGACCAGAAGGTCCTGCAGAAGAGCCAGACCGGCGAGGTCGAGCGCTGGCTGGAGAACCTGAAGCCCGAGGACTTCGAGAGCGCCGACTAGGGGCGCGCTCCCGGCCGGCTCTCGCCGTGCGGCGGGACCGGGCCGGCGGCGGCCTTGCGCGCGGCCTTCGCGGCGTCCTCGGCCTTCTTGGCCCGCGCGATGAGCGTGCCCAGGGCCAGGGCGAAGACGAACACGAAGCCGATCGAGACCAGGCCGTTGTCCACCGGGTAGATCAGGTCGTCGTACACGCAGGTCAGAATGATGCCGGCGAAGGCCAGGCCCACCACGGCGGTGTGGATCGGATACCTCACCCCATGCCCCTCACCCCATGCCTTCACCACATCCCTTCAACGCGCATGAAGTGGATCACCGACCCGATGAACAGGGCCGTGGCGAGGGCCAGGACGACGAGGGCGACGCGCGCCTCCCGCTTCCGCTGCTCGGGGCTCTTGCGCTTGCTCATGGCAGGTCCGGGGGACGCCGTCATTGTAGGAGGCCCCAGGTGAGGCCGCAACGGGGCACGGTGGCCGTGGCCCTGGCGATCGGGCTCGGCCTCCTGGCGGCGTGCAGCCAGGTGGACGCCCCGCACCTGGGAGCCGACGCCGACACCCCGGGGAAGGCCGCGGACGGCGCCGCCCTGTTCGACGGGCGCTGCGGCCGCTGCCACGGCGCCGGGGCCGCGGGGACGGACCACGGCCCGAGCCTGCTGGACCCGTTCTACGCCGCCTCGCACCAGCCCGACGAGGTCATCGAGCACGCCATCCAGGACGGCGTGAACGGCTACCACACCCACCTGGGCGACATGCCGCGCATCGGCGGCCTCACGGACGCCGAGGTGAAGGCGATCATCGCCTACGTGCGGGAGCGCCAGCAGGCGGCGGGGCTGAACTAGATCTCGTACAGGTCGCCGGAGGCGGTGGTCACCAGCTCCTCGACCCGGGGGTCGTGGCTGACGAACGGGTCGGTGCAGAGGATCGTCTCCTCGAAGTAGCCCGACAGCTTCAGGTAGGTCCAGTCCACGCTGTAGGGGCGGTTGGCCTCCTTGGCGAAGCGGATGAACTGCCCCCGGATGCGCGCCCGGGTGTCGGGCGGCGGGTGCGCCATGGCGTGCTGCACCCCCTGGTCGGTGGTCACCCGCGTCATCTTGCGGTCCCGCTCCAGGAGGTAGTAGAGGCCCCGGCTGCGGTCCACGTCGTGGTACTGCAGGTCCATCATGGCCACCCGCGGGTCGTCCAGGGTGCAGCCGGCGCGCTGCATGAAGGCCCGCATCAGCTCGCGCTTGGCGATCCAGTCGACTTTCGAGGCGAGGGACGGGGGGTCGGTGCCGAGCCCCTCCAGCACCTCGCGCCAGTGCCCCAGGATGGCCCGGAACGGCCCCTGGGAGAGGCCCGCGAAGTGGCGCTCGGCCCCCTCCAGGTAGTGCCACTGGATCTCCAGGGCGGTCTTCTGGCGGCCGTTGACCAGGCGGATCGGGCTGCGCAGGTGGACGTCCATGGAGACCTGGCGCAGGGCGTCCACCGGGTCCTCCAGGGTCAGGTCGGGGAACGACGCCCCCTCCTCCAGGGCCGACAGCAGCACGGATGTCACGCCCACCTTCAGGTACGTCGCGAACTCCGACATGTTGGAGTCGCCCACGATGATGTGCAGGCGGCGGAAGCGCTCGGCGTCGGCGTGGGGCTCGTCGCGGGTGTTGATGATGCTGCGCGAGCTGGTGGTGGACGACGACGACGCCTCGTGGATGTGGGTGGCCCGCTGGGACACGGCGAACCGGGTCTGGCCCGAGACCTTGAACACCTTGCCGGCGCCCGAGTAGATCTGGCGCGTGACGAAGAACGGGATGAGCTGCTCGGCCAGGCGCCAGAAGTCCAGGTGGCGCTCGACGAGGTAGTTCTCGTGGCAGCCGTAGGTGTTGCCCATCGAGTCGGTGTTGTTCTTGTAGGCGTAGAGCCGGCCCACGAAGCCCTCGTCGGCGAGCTTGGCCTGGGCCGGGCCGAGGCGCGATTCCAGGAGGCGCTCGCCCGCCTTGTCGTGGGCCACCAGGCTCTTGAAGGTGGCGCACTCGGGGGTGGCGTACTCGGGGTGGCAGCCGGTGTCCTGGTAGAAGCGCGCCCCGTTGACCAGGAACGCGTTGGAGGGCCACCCGGTGGGGATCACCTCCTCGAACAGGTAGCCGATGACCTTCTCCATCGGCAGGTAGGACTTGCCGCTGGGATAGAAGGTGAGGCCGTACTCGGTCTCCAGGCCCAGGATGCGGCGCCGCATGGCGTCTAGCCCGACAAGAGCCGCTCCACCTCGGGGGCGGCCAGGCGCCTGAAGGCGCGGCCGGGCACGCCGCGGGCGATGAGCGCGACCTCCAGGTCGGCGGCCTTCAGGTCGGCGTTGCCGCCCTCCTCCAGGGCCTTGCGGCACAGGTCCAGGGAGGCGGCCAGGTCGGCCACGCCCGAGAAGTGGCGGAACAGGGCCGCCGCCACGCGCTCGGCGTCGCCGCCGATCACGGCGAAGTCGCCCTCGGCGATGATGGAGCCGTCGAAGGAGACGTGGTAGATCTCGTCCCCCGTCGTTTCGGGCGCCACCTGGGCCACGAGCAGCTCCACCTCCAGGGGCTTCATCTCGTGGGCGAAGATCTGGCCCAGCATCTGGGAGTAGCCGTTGGCCAGGGACTTCGCGTTGACGTCCTCGCGGCTGTAGGCATAGCCGGTCAGGTCGGCGTGCCGGACCCCGGTCTTGCGCAGCGACTCGAACTCGCTGTACTGGCCGGCGCCGGCGAAGCCCACCCGGTCGTAGATCTCCGAGAGCTTGTTGAGCGAGCCGCTCGGGTTGTGGGCCACCAGCAGGATGCCCTCCTGCGCCCGGAGCGCGACGATGGAGCGGGCCCGGCCCACGCCCTTCTTGGCGAACTCCGCCTTGTCGCGCATGAGCTGCTCGGGCGAGACGTAGTAGGGCGCCGCCATGGGCTCGTTACTCCT
>CAZGRJ010000067.1:0-13051 GCA_964528115.1 uncultured Nitrospirales bacterium | reverse complement strand
CCGGTGCCGGACAGCTTGAGCATGTCCTCCGTGGCCTCGTCGCGGATGACGTCGATCACGTCGTCCACGGTGATGATGCCCACGAGCTTCTCGTCGTGGTCCACCACCGGCACGGCCAGCAGGTTGTAGCGCGCGGTCATGCGGGCCACGGCCTCCTGGTCCATGTCCACCCGGGCGCGCACCACGGGGGTGACCATGACCTCCTCCAGGGGCGTGTCGGGCGGCATGGTCAAGAGCTCGCGCAGGGAGAGGACGCCTTTCAGCACGCCGTCCGCGTCCACCACGTACACGTAGAACACCATCTCGGCGTCCGGCGCCCCCTGCAGGCGGGCGATGACCTCCCGCGCCGTGCTCGTGGTGGGGGCGGCGAAGACGTCCGGGGTCATGATGCCGCCCGCGGTCTCCTCCGGGTAGCGCAGGAGCTCCATGAACTCGTCGCCCTCGGTGCGGGGCAGGCGCTCGATCAGCTCGGCGGAGAGCTCCGGGGGCAGGGCCCCCAAGAGGTCAGCGGCGTCGTCGGTGGAGAGGTTGCGCAGGAGGTCGATCTGCTCGGTGCGGGGCAGCTCGGTGAAGATCGGCACGGCCGAGTCCTCGTCCAGCTCGCACAGCACCTCGGCCCGGTCCTCGACCCGCTCCAGGAGCTCCATGACGGTGCGCTTCTCCGCCGGGTCGTCCATGTGGCGGACCACCTTGGCGACCTCGGCCGGGTGCATCTTGTTGACCATCCGGCCCAGATGGCGCATGGCGCCGCGCCCCAGGAGGCGGTGGACCGCGTCCAGGATCAGGGCATGCCGCTGGGAGATCTCGCTGGAAGGCACCACGCACCTCGCCGGGGCCCCGGCGGGCGGGGCAGGGTCAAACGGGGGCCGAGTGTATCACCGGTACCCCAGTTCCCTTAAGAACCCGGCATCGCCGCGCCAGCCCGGGCGCACCTTGACGAACAGGCGCAGGTGCACGGGCCTCCCCGTCACCTCCTCCACCCGGTGCCGGGCGGCCGTCCCGATGGCCTTGATCCGGCTCCCGCCGCGGCCGATGAGGATGGCCTTCTGGGACGGGCGCTCCACGTACACCGTGGCCCACACCCGGTCGCCCTCGGCCTCGGAGCCCTCGTCGTAGCGGTCCACGGCCACCGCCACGGCATAGGGGATCTCCTTCTCGCACTGGAGCGTCACCTGCTCGCGCACGCGCTCGGCCACCACGTCGCGCGGGGTCTGGTCGGAGAGCTGGTCCTCCGGGTAGTACGGGGGGCCCTCCGGCAGGAGCGGCACGACGACCCCCAGGAGCCCGGCCGCCGCCCCCGGTTCCAGGGCGCACAGGGGCAGCACGGCGGCGAACGTCCCCAGGGCCTCGAATTGCTCCCGGCGCGCGGCGGCGGCGTCGGAATCGACCGTGTCCCACTTGTTGAGCACCAGCACGACGGGCCGGCCGCTCCCCGTGCACAGGTCCGCCACCTCCCGGTCGCGCTCCCCCGGTGGGCGCCCCGCGTCCACCACCAGGAGCACCGCGTCGGCCTCCGCCACCGCCTCGCGCGCGGCGCGCACCATGGACTCGTTCAGGGGAAATTTCGGGTCGTGGATGCCGGGCGTGTCCACAAAGACCACCTGGCACCCGGGCAGGGTGAGGATGCCCCGGATGGCCCGCCGGGTGGTCTGGGGCTTCGGGGTGACGACGGCCACGGGCTCGCCCAGGAGGGCGTTGACCAGGGTGGACTTGCCCACGTTGGGGCACCCCGCCACGGCCACGAATCCGGCCCGGTGGGCGGGCGTCTGAACGGCATTTTCCACGGGCTCAGGCGGACGGCGAGGCGGCGGGAAACGCCAGGACGAACACGGCGCCCCCCGGGGCGTTGTCCTCCACCCGGATGCGGCCGCCGTGCTCCTCCACGATGCGCGCCGCGATGGCGAGCCCCAGGCCGGTGCCCCCCTTGCGGCGCGAGTAGTAGGGCTGGAAGACCTCGGCCTGGGCGCCCTTCTCGATCCCGGGCCCCGTGTCAGCGACGCGGATCTCGGCCATCCCCTCGGGGGTGCGGGCACCGGAGACGCGGATGGCGCCTTCGCCGTCCATGGCCTGGACGGCGTTCTCGAACAGGTTCGTGAAGACCCGGCGCAGCTGCTCCCGGTCCACTGCCAGGGACCCCAGGTCGGCCTCCTCCACGCTTAGCTCCAGCTTGGGGTAGGCGTTGCGGTAGAGGGCCGCCACCTCGCCGACCACGGCCCAGATGGACTGGGGAATGAGATGGGGCTCGGGCATGCGGGCGAACTCGGAGAACTCGTCCACCAGGCGCTTGAGGCCCCCCACCTCGTCCAGGATCGTGTTCGTGGTCTCCTCCACCACCGCCGGCAGCTCGCCGCCGCCGCCGGAGAGGCGCTTGCGCAGGCGCTGCACGGAGAGCTGGATCGGCGTGAGGGGGTTCTTGATCTCGTGCGCCAGGCGGCGGGCCACCTCGCGCCAGGCGGCCTCCTTCTGGACCCGGATCAGCTCGGTCAGGTCGTCGAACACGAGCACGGCGCCGAGGGGCTCGCCCGACGGGCTCTCCACCCGGCGCACGTGGACCCGCAGGGTGAGGGTCTCGCCCCCCGCGTCCAGGTGCACCTCGCGCTCGCGCCGGGCCTGGTCGTCCTCCCGCATCAGGTCGATGAGCTGGGAGAAGACCGACAGGCTCACGTCGCGAAACGCCTCGCGGTACGGCCGGCCCTTCACCGCGGCGGGGTCCATGCGCAGCACATCGGCGGCGGCACGGTTGAACAGGGTCACGCGGCCGTTCGGGTCCAGGGCGATGACGCCCGTGGCGGCGTTCTCGAGGATGGCCTCCATGTAGGCCCGGCGGGCCTCGATCTCCTGGTTGCCGGCGGTGAGCGACACGTTCGCCTGGGTGAGGGCGTCCTTGCCCCGCTTCAGCTCCGCCGTCATCGCGTTGAACGCCTCCACCAGCTCCCCCACCTCGTCCCGGCTCTGGCGGTGCAGGCGCACGTTCAGGTTGCCCGCCGCCACCTCGCGGGTGCCCTCCACCAGGCGCTGGACCGGCTCGGTGATGCCGCGCGCGATGTAGAACCCGAACCAGGTCGCCGAGAACAGGATCACCAGCCCGATCACCAGGAACGAGAACCGGTACCCCTTCTTGATCGGCCCCCGGATCGCGGACAGCTGCGAGAAGTCCTCGTAGTCCTTGGAGATGTCCCGCAACGTCGCCAGCTCCGCGGCCGGGATCAGGCGCTCGGCCCACAGGTAGCCGCCCGTGGGCACCGGCACGCCCACCTGGACCCGCTCCCCCTCCGGCACCTGGCGGGTGCTGCGGGTGGCGCGCACGGGGGTCTCGTCCGGCACCTTCACGTCCCCGGCCGTGATCTGGTGCCCGGCGGCGTCGCGCAGGGCCAGTCCCGTCATGGCCCACGCCCCCTGCTGGGCGCGCAGCCACGCCGCCCGGCCGTTCCCCCCGTCCGGGTCGGGCGGCGGCACGAGGGCGGCGATGCGCGCGGCGTCCCACTCCACCTGGTCGTGCAGGGCCTGGTAGTGGGAGCGCGCCACCTCCGCCGCGCCCTTCATGGGACCCTGCACCTGGGGCGCGAACCAGGAGTCCACGCTGTTCGTCAGGAGCCCCGACGCCACGACGTAGAGCAGCACCGTGGGCACCAGGGAGAACCCGAAGAACACGGCCACCAGGCGCGTGCGCAGGGAGCCCACCCGGTGCCGCCCCTCGAGCAGCCACTTGACCAGGTTGCGCGAGAGCATGAGCGCCAGGAGGACGATCAGGATCAGGTTCACGTTGACGAGGGTCAGCACCAGGATGTTGCTGCGCCCCGACGTCTGGAGCTGCCAGAGCACCATCAGGGAGACCGCCAGCACCCCGGCGAGCACCCCCAGGCCCGCCTTGGCGGCGGTGCTCATGCGGTGCGGCGGGGGCGCCGCCGGTCCGGACGGCGTTCCGGGCGACGTGTCGGGCGGGGGCGTCACCGGCGCAGGTCCTCCAGGTACCCGGAGCGGGCCCAGGGGGTCTCGTACTCGAGGCGGGGGATGAAGAAGAAGACGTAGTCCAGGTGGAGGGGCAGCTCCACGGCGCGCATCTCGGCCTTCACCGAGACGTAGTGGGTGTAGTCGGGGCTGTCCTTGGGCAGCTCCAGGCGCACCCCGTCCACGTGGGACACGGCCGCCACGGCGTCGCCGTAGGTCTGGAGCTCCGCCTCGTGGCGCACGCCCTCGGGGTCCACGCGCAGCACCCGGTACTGGCCCGAGAGGGTGTCGTACTTGATCTGGAACCGCACCGTGGCGCTCTCGAGCTCCTCGTCGAACCAGCGCCGGTGGCGGCGGTTGAGGACGATCGTGTAGAAGAGGTCCTTGGGCACGCCGCTCTCGATCTGCTCCTCGATCTCCGGCGGGAAGCCTCCGGTCAGGTGCGCCGACACGGTCACCAGCCGCCCTTCCAGCGCCACGTCCACCCGGTCGATGCGGCCCTCGTCCCGGGGCAGCGCCGCCACCGCCTGCGAGCCGTTCGCCGGCTGCGGGCCGTTCGCCGGCCGCGCGTCCGCCGCGAGCGCCGGCGCGAACGGCACGGGCAGCGTCAGCACGGCCAGGAGCATGCCCACCCGCAACCGGGACGCCCTCATCCCGGGCGCACCAACCCCTCCACGGCCCGCGCCAGGACCTGGTCGGGGGCCTCGCCGTACACCTGCACGAAGGCGTCGTCGAACGGCGTGGTCTTGAGGCGCCCCACCAGGTCCGCCAGGCGGAAGGTGCCGAATCGGTCCAGGAGCGAGCGGACCACCAGGTACGACTCGGCGTAGGCCGCCTCGGCGTCGGACTGGCCCAGCCCCATGAACGAGTCGGTCAGGGCCGCGAGCGGCACCGGCTTCACCCGCCTCGCCACCCGGGCGCGGGCCCACGCCATGCGGTCGCCGCCCTCCAGGTTCATGGCCACGCCCTCGTGGAACCAGGTGGGGACCACGGCCGGGAACGTGGCCTGGACGATGGCGGCGTGCACGTACTCGTGGGTCACGATGCGGCGCAGCTCCTCCGGGTTCGGCTCGGTGCCCGCCACGGGAAGTCGCACCTTGCCGTCGAAGATGCCCCCCGCCCACGCCGGGGTCTGGGTGACGTCGAAGAACTGCTTCTCGGTGTAGAGGATCGTGTCGATCACCTGGTCCGGGTACTGCCCCAGGGCGAGACCCACGCTCGAATACGCATCTTCGAGGATGTCCAGGATGCGGTTCGCCATGTAAGCGTCCCCCGGCCCCTCGAAGTGCACCCGGAAGTGGCGCGTCCGCCCCACGAGGTAGTGCTCGTTGACCTCCACGTCGGGCCGGGTGGCGGCGAGCCACTCGGTCACCTGCGGGTCCTGGCGGATCGCCTGGCCCTGGTCCCACGCCTCCACCGCCCCCTTGAGGTCGCCCTTGTCGTGGCGCAGGACGCCCAGGAGCTTCCACGCCTGGGCGTTGTCCGGGTTCTCCTTGACGGCTTGGTTCGCCATGCGCAGGGCGTCGTCGGTCTGCTTCAGGCGGTGGAACGCCGCCGCCATGCCGAAGGCGATGCCCTTCACGCCCAAGGCCGCGGCCTGGTTGAAGGCGGCGATGGCGTCGGCGTCGCGCCCGTCCCCCAGGGCGTTCCAGCCCCGGGCGGCGGCCTTCTCGCCGGGGGTGGCGTCCGGGTCGGTCTGGTCGATCCGGACGATCGTGACCGGAAACTGGCCCGGCGTGAACGGCAGGGCGTCGCCGTCGGAGGCGTCCTTCTTCGTGGCCGGCGCGGGCGGAGGTGGCGGGGCGGCCGCCTCCCTGGGCGGGACCGGCGCCGACTCGGGCACCTCGGGCGCCGAGAGCAGGAGGTACGCGCCCGCCGCCAGCGCGAGCCCCACGAGCAGGAACCAGAGGCGGTGCACGGTCACCGCCCGCCTAGTCGGCCGGACGCCCTACTCCCACTCGATGGTGCTCGGGGGTTTCGAGGAGATGTCATAGCAAACCCGGTTGACGCCCCGGACCTCGTTGATGATCCGGTTCGAGATCGTGCCGAGGAGCTCGTAGGGCAGCTGGGCCCAGTCGGCGGTCATGCCGTCCACGCTGGTGACGGCCCGCAGGACCACAACGTTCTCATAGGTCCGCTCGTCGCCCATGACCCCCACCGACTGCACCGGCAGCAGGACGGCGAAGGACTGCCAGATCCGCTCGTACAGCCCGGCGGCGCGGACCTCCTCCAGGACGATCGTGTCGGCCCGCTGCAACAGCGCCACCCGATCCGGCGTCACCTCCCCCAGGATGCGGATGGCGAGGCCCGGCCCCGGGAAGGGCTGGCGCGTGATGATCTCCTCCGGCACCCCCAGCTCGCGCCCGATGGCCCGCACCTCGTCCTTGAACAGCTCGCGGAAGGGCTCGATCAGGTCGAACTTCAGGTCCTCCGGCAGTCCCCCCACGTTGTGGTGGGTCTTGATCGTGGCCGAGGGGCCCTTGAACGACACGCTCTCGATCACGTCCGGGTAGAGCGTCCCCTGCACCAGGAAGCGCACGTCCGAGAGCTTCACCGCCTCGTCGTGGAACACGTCGATGAAGGTCGCCCCGATCGCCTTGCGCTTCGCCTCCGGGTCGGTGACCCCCTTGAGCTTCGTCAGGAACCGGTCGGCGGCGCCCACCTTGACGAGCTTCAGCCCCAGGTGGTCGCGGAACGTGGCGACGACCTTGTCGGCCTCGCCCGCGCGGAGCAGGCCGTTGTCCACGAACACGCAGGTCAGCCGGTCGCCCACGGCGCGGTGCACCAGGACCGCCGCCACGGAAGAGTCCACCCCGCCCGACAGGGCGCAGATTACGCCCGCGCCCCCCACCTTCTCGCGGATGCGCGTCGTCTGCTCCTCCACGAACGACGCCATCGTCCAGGTGGGGCGCGCGCCGCACACGGAGAAGGCGAAGTTCTCCAGCATGGCCGACCCCTCGGGGGTGTGGACCACCTCCGGGTGGAACTGGAGGCCGTAGATGCGCCGGTTCAGGTCGGCGAAGGCCGCCACGGGGGCGTTGGTCGTGTGGGCGATGGTGGTGAAGCCGTCCGGGGCGCGGTCGATCCGGTCGCCGTGGCTCATCCAGACGGTGGTGCGTTCCCCCAGGGCGTCGAACAGGCCCGCGGGCTTGTCGATGATGAGGTCCGCGCGCCCGAACTCGCGGTGGCCGGCGGCCCCCACCTCGCCGCCGAAGTGGCGGGTCACGAGCTGCATGCCGTAGCAGATGCCGAGGATCGGGACCCCCAGGTCGAACACGCCGGGATCGACCATGGGGGCGCCGGGCGCATAGACGCTCGCCGGGCCGCCCGACAGGACGATCCCCTTCGGGGCAAAGGCCCGCACCTGCTCGATGGGCGCGTCGCACGGGAGGATCTCGGAGTAGACCCGGCACTCCCGGATGCGGCGCGCGATGAGCTGGGTGTACTGGGACCCGAAGTCGAGGACGAGGATGTTGTCTTCGTGCACCGTCATCGGTCGGCGGCGATGGGCGGCGGGGCGAGAGGGGGATGCAACGGCGGGCGCGGCGGGGCGGCGTCAGGGCTCGCGCTGGTAGTTGGGGGCCTCCTTGGTGACGATCACGTCGTGCACGTGGGACTCGATGAGCCCCGCGTGGGTCAGGCGCACGAAGCGGCCGTCGCGCTTGAGGTCGGCGATCGTCGAACAGCCCAGATAGCCCATCCCGGCCCGGAGGCCACCCACGAGCTGGTAGAGGACGTCGCTCGCCTTGCCCTTGTAGGGCACCCGGCCCTCGATCCCCTCGGGCACGAGCTTGGGGCCCTCCACGCCCTCCTGGAAGTAGCGGTCGCCGCTGCCCCGGACCATGGCCCCCATGGAGCCCATGCCGCGGTAGGACTTGTAGCTGCGGCCCTGGAACAGGATCACCTCGCCGGGCGACTCGTCGGTGCCGGCGAAGTATCCGCCCAGCATCACGCAGTCGGCGCCCGCGACGATGGCCTTGGTCACGTCGCCCGAGTACTTGATGCCGCCGTCGCCGATCACGGGCACGCCCTGCTTGCCGCAAACCTTGGCCGCTTCGGCGATGGCGGTAATCTGGGGCATGCCGGCGCCCGAGACCATGCGGGTGGTGCAGATGGAGCCCGGCCCCACGCCCACCTTCACGCCGTCGGCCCCGGCCTTGATCAGGTCCTCGGCGGCCTCGGCGGTGGCGATGTTGCCGCCGATCACCTGCAGGGCGGGCCAGGCGGCCTTCACCTCACGGATCTGGTCGAGCACCCGGGCCGAGTGGCCGTGGGCCGTGTCCACCACCACCACGTCCACCTGGGCGTTCGCCAGGGCCTCCAGGCGGGTCATGGTGTCGGCGCCCACGCCCAGCGCGCCCCCCACCCGCAGGCGCCCCTTGGCGTCCTTGCAGGCGTTGGGGTAGAGGATGCGCTTCTCCACGTCCTTGATGGTGAACAGCCCGCTCAGGCGCCCCTCGGCGTCCACCACGGGGAGCTTCTCGATCCGGTGGCGGCGCAGGATCTCCTTGGCCTCGTCCGGGGTGGTGCCCTCGGGGGCGCTGACCAGGCCCTCGGAGGTCATCAGGCTCCCCACGGGCACCGACATGTCCTCCTCGAACTGGAGGTCGCGCCGCGTGAGGATGCCCACCAGGCGGCCATCGTCGTCGATCACGGGGATGCCCGAGATGCGGTAGCGGCCCATCATGGCCACCGCCTCGCCGATGGGGCGGTCGGGCCCGGCGGTGATGGGGTCCACCACCATGCCGCCCTCGGACTTCTTGACCTTCTCCACCTCCAGCGCCTGCTCGGCGATGGAGCAGGCCCGGTGGACGATGCCGATGCCGCCGGCCTGGGCCATGGCGATGGCCATGGCGGCCTCGGTGATGGTGTCCATGGCGGCCGAGACCACCGGGATGTTCAGGGCGATCTCGCGGGTCAGCCAGGTGCGGGTGTCGACCTCGGCCGGAATGACCTCCGAACGGGCCGGGACGAGGACCACGTCGTCGAACGTCAGACCCGTCTCGAGGGGATCGTTCAGCATGTCACCCCCGGCATGTCACCCGCTGCTGTCGTCCGTGGTTCGTGCACCCGTCGCGCCCGGCGTCACCCGATGTTGGACGGGCCCCTCGCCGGGGCCCCGCCGATCCCCGCAAACCCCCATAAAATCAGGGGCGGGAGAATGTCGAAAGGTAGCACCCGGAGCGCCCGTCCGTCAACCGGCGCGCGCCCGCCTCCGGGTCCCTCCGGGCCGCCTCCCGCCGGGGTTTTCGGGCCCTTCGACGGGCGGCGCGGGTCAGTTGCGCCGTCCCGGTCCCGGCCGTATAGTGCGCCCCGGCCGAATACGGCCCCCAAGGCAATGACCCAAGGCTTCCTCCTCCCCCTGATCGGCCTCTGGGCCCTGTCCTTCGCGGGTTACGCGGCGGCGGGGTTCCTCATGTGGCGCCGGCGGATCCACCGCACGGTCCACATCCTGCTCACGGTGGGCGCGTTCCTCCTGGACATCGTGGCCCTGGCGCTGATCAACATCCACATGATGCAGGTGGGCCGCAGCATCATGGACGTGCCGATCGGCCTGCGCGGCGCCCACAACACGATCACGAACACCTCCATCGGCGCCTACTGCGTGGTCGCGGTGCTGGGCTTCTCGCGCACCGTGGGGTGGCACAAGCTGGGGCGCTGGCACGTGCCGGCGGCCCTGACGTTCCTGGGCGTCTGGATCGCGGCGCGGGTCTGCGACTGGCTGGTGCTGTCGGTCTGAGCCGGAGCGCGGCGGGGACCGCTACAGCTTGCGCAGGGCGGCCTCGAGGGCGTCGTGCACCGTCTCCGACAGGGTCGGATGGGGGAAGATCCCCTCGGCCATCTGCGGCACGGTCAGCCCCGCCGACAGGGCGACGCTGAACGCCCCCGCCATCTCCGTCACCTGGGCCCCCACCATGAAGGCCCCCTTCAGGCGGCCCGTGCCGGCCTCGGCCACGACCCGCACGCCGCCCTCCGTGCGGCCCGTGACGACCCCCAGGCCGTTGGCGCGGAAGTAGCCCTCGCCGGTCACGTCGCCCTTGTCCGGGTCGGCGGGCAGGCCCACGGAGGCGAGCTGGGGGCGGGTGTAGACGCACGACGGGATCACGCGGGTCTTCAGGGGCGCGGGCTTCCGGCCGGCCGCCACCTCGGCCGCGATGCGGCCCTGGCGCGTGGCCCGGTGGGCCAGGAGCGGCGGGCCCGTCACGTCGCCCACGGCGAACACCCCCTGGGCCGGCGTGCGCCCCAGGCCGTCCACGGGGATGGCGCCGTTCTTCAGGGTGATCCCCACGGTCTCGAGCCCCAGGTCCTCCACGTTCGGCGCCCGCCCGATGGCCACCAGGACGTGGTCGCACACCAGGCCCTCCGGCCCCTCGGGCCCCACCAGGGTCAGGCGCAGGCGGCTCCCCTCGCGCTCCGCCGCGGCCACGTGGGTCCCGGCGGAGACGGCGATGCGGCGCTGGGCGAAGGCGCGCATCAGGTGGCGGACGAGCCAGGGATCCTCCTGGGGCAGGACCTGCGCCGCCTCCTCCATGATGGCCACCTGGGCGCCGTAGGCGGCGTACACGTCCGCCATCTCGACCCCCACGATGCCCCCGCCCACGATCACCAGGCGCTCCGGCACGTTCTCGCGCAGGACCGCGTCGTCGCTCGAGAAGACTTGGGTCCCGTCGAACGGCAGGGCCCCCAGGGGGCGCGGCCGGGAACCCGTGGCGATGACGATGCGGCCCGCGTCGAGGATGCCGTGGCCCTGGACGTCCACGTGGGCGGGTCCGGCGAGCTTCGCCCGGCCGGGGATCACGGTGACCCCCTTGAGCAGGTGGACCACGCCCTTCTGGAGGGCCTCGATGGCCGTCTTGTTCCTGGCGATGCGGGCCGCGATGCCGTCCGGGTGGGGCGGCTGCAACAGGCCCTTGGTAGGGATGCAGCCCCGGTGCAGGCAGGCGCCGCCCAAGTCGCCGGCCTCGGCCAGGGCCACCTTCAGCCCCAGCTCCGCCGCCCGGGCCGCGCAGGTGTAGCCCCCGGAGCCGCCGCCGATCACCACCATGTCGAACCGCTCAGGCACCGGGTGTCTCCATGCAGTCGGAAAGGGCCCCCGTGTCGATCACCAGGCGGGCCATGGCCTCGTATCCCTCCAGGCTCGGGTGGGTGGCGTCCGCGAACAGACGGGGGTCCGGATTCCCTTCGGCATCCACGAGGGCGCGCTCAAAGTGGATCACCCGCACCTTGCGCGTGCCGGCGTAGGCGTTGACGAAGTGGCGGTAGGCGGCCAGGTTCTGCTCGCAGACGGGGTCGCCGTAGGGCGGCGGCATGCCGATGATGGGAAAAACCCCGGCGTCGCGCAAGGCCTCCACGGCCGCCCCCGTGTCCCGCGCCATCTCCTCCGGCGGCCGCCCCAGGCTGGCGTCGTTCGTGCCCCCGGACACGATGCAGCAGCGCGGCCCGTGGGAGAGCGCCAGCGGGACGCGGGCGCGCACCTCGGAGAGGGTGTCGCCGTTCACGCCCAGGTTCTCGATCTCCAGCCCCAGTGCGTCCGCCACCCGCCGCACCCAGGAGGCGTGGCGGCCGTAGGGGAAGCCGAAGGTGATGGAGTCGCCCAGGGCCACGACTTTCGGGGGGGCGGAGGGGGGGACCATCGCGGGATGGTACGGGGCGAACGGGGCGCCGTCAAAAACGGTGGTGAAGGCCGTCAACGCTTGGACGCCAACCGCGACCCGGCCCTACAATGACCCCATGAAAGAGCCCGCCGCCGTCCGGCGCGAGCACGGCAGCCACCCCCGCGAGCTCGACGGCACCACATACGTCTACGCCGTGCTCTCGCGCCGCTCGGGGGGCATCTCGATCGGGGTCAATCTGAACCCCGACAAGCGATGCAATTTCGACTGCGTGTATTGCCAGGTTGACCGGTCCGTGATGCCGCCCCCCTCGGCCGTGGATTCGGATGCCCTGGCGGACGAGCTGACCCGCGTCCTCGCCGCCGCGAAGGCGGGCCGACTGATCGCCCACGCCCGCTTCCGGGACCTGCCCGAGACCCTGAAGGAGGTCCGCGACGTCGCCCTGTCGGGCGACGGCGAGCCCACCAGCGCCCCGCGCTTCGACCGGATCGTGGCGCGCATCCTCGAGGTCATGGCGGCCACCGGTTGGGAAAACCTGCCGCTCGTCCTCATCACGAACGCCAGCGGCCTGGACCGGCCCGAGGTGCGGGCCGGCGTGGACCGCCTGCTCGCCGCGGGGGGCGACGTGTGGGGCAAGCTCGACGCGGGCACGGAGGCCTATTACAGACAAGTCAACGGCTCCCAGGTGCCGTTCGCCCGGGTCCTCGCCAACCTGAAGGAGACCGCCGCCCGCCACCCGATCACCCTCCAGACCTGCCTGTTCGCCATGGACGGCGCACCGCCCCCCGACGCCGAGGTCGCCGCCTACGCGGGCCGGGTCCGCGAGATCGCCGGGGAGGGCGGCCGGGGCGTGCGCGCGGTCCAGCTCTACACCGTGGCCCGGCCCCCCGCCGAGTCGTACGTCACGCCCCTTCCGGAGGCCGCCCTGGAGGCGATCGCCGAAGTGATCCGGGCCGCCGTGCCGGGGGTTTCCGTCGGCATATTTCCCTGATATTCCCCCCGACACGCACATAGACGCCGGAGCGGGTGTATGCTCCCGCGCCGGACACCGCCCGGCATCGAATGGCACGAGGAATGCTTTATTTGTGTCGGCGACGGCGCCGATAGGGGACCTTTGGGGGTCCCGGGACCGTTTTGGAGCGCTTGGGATGAAACATCTGCTGAACGCACGCATCGTCCTGCCGGCCGTGTATTTGCTGGTGGGCACCTTCCTGATCGCGGGCTAGGCCCGCACCCCCCTCCGACCCCCGCAACATTCGGGGGTCAAGCCCCGACCACAATTGGGAAATCGGGTTCCCCCATTGGGGCTCCGGCCGCCTACGGCGCGGTGTGCCGAACCCGTGGTCACGCCCCCCCGCGACGGGTACAATGGGCCGGTCCTAACGATCGATCCCGCGCCCCCGAAATCGAGACGCCCCGGACCCGATGCGCCACGCCCCGTTCGTGCACCTGCACTGCCACACGGAGTACTCCCTCCTCAAGGCCTCCAC
>CAZGRJ010000066.1:0-13063 GCA_964528115.1 uncultured Nitrospirales bacterium | reverse complement strand
GCCTCGTAGGTGAGCAGCACCCGGTGGCGCAGGACGTCCAGGCCCACGGCCTTGATGTCGTCCGGCGTCACGTAGGCGCGGTGGCGCAGGAAGGCGTGGGCGCGGGCCGCCCGGATCATGGCGATGGAGGCCCGGGGCGAGGCGCCGAAGGCCACCAGGGGGGCGATGTCGTCCAGGCCGTAGGCGGCGGGCCGCCGGGTCGCGTGGACCACGTGGGCCACGTAGTCGTAGAGGGCCGCGTCCACGTACAGCTCTTCGACAAGCTTGGCGGCGGCCATGACGGCATCGACCGTCGCCACCGGCCGCACCGGCTCGGGCACGCGGCCCGCCATGCGGCGCATGATGTCGGCCTCCTCCTCGCGGGTGGGGTAGTCCACCTTGAGCTTGAACAGGAAGCGGTCCATCTGGGCCTCGGGCAGGGGGTAGGTGCCCTCCTGCTCGATGGGGTTCTGGGTCGCCAGGACGAGGAACGGCTCCGGCAGGCGGAAGGTCTCCTCCCCGATGGTCACCTGGCGCTCCTCCATGGCCTCCAGCAGGGCGCTCTGGACCTTGGCCGGGGCCCGGTTGATCTCGTCGGCCAGGACCACGCTCGCGAACACGGGCCCGTGCTTCACGGCGAAGCGGGCCGCGTCGGGCATGTACACCTGGGTGCCCACCAGGTCGGCGGGCAGCAGGTCCGGGGTGAACTGGATGCGCGCGAAGTCCGCCCCGATGGCCCCGGCGAGGGCCTTGACCATGAGGGTCTTGGCGAGCCCCGGCACGCCCTCCAGCAGGACGTGGCCCCGGCACAGGAGGGCAATGACCAGGCGCTCCAGCAGGGTCCGCTGCCCCACGATGACGCGCCCCACCTCGGCGGCGATCTCCTCCAGGAAGCGGCTCTCCTCCCGGATGCGGGCCCCCTCGGCCTCGATGTCGAACGGCGATCCCATTCCGATCCTATATATCTACAAATTAGGCAGAAATGTTCCGCCCAAGCCGGCCCACCTCCACGCGGGTCCGGGCCCGGCGTCCGTAAGATTATCACCCCCGCCGCCGCCGGCCCCCGGGGGCGGGCCCGTTTGTGCGAAATCATGGCCTTGCGGGCCCGCGCGCGCCGGTTTATCCCACTTTCGGGTTGCGTAGAACCCCCCTGCAAAGGTACCTTTCGCGCCTTCCCGTCGATCGGATTGGGATTTCTGGCACGGGGTTTGTGTTTACGACTGGACACGAACCCCCCATGGACCTGCGTGAACGCATGAGACGACTGGCGACGGGCACCCTCCTGATGGTGCCGGTGGTGGCCGTGGGCGCGCTCCTGGCGCACCTGCCGGACCCGCCCGCGGACGCCTCCGATCGCACGCCCGTGGGCATTTTCGCGCCCGACGCCTGGCCGGGCCTGGCCAGCGACACCGCCGACGTGGTCCTCTCCACCCCGTCCGTCTCCCATCTGGAGGATGCCTTCCGCCGCCTGGACTACCGCTGGGAGGACCTGCGGACGTCGGTCCCCCGGGTCCGGGTGAACGCGCTCCCGGAGGACCTGGGCGACGTGACCCCCCTGTCCGCCCGCAAGCACCTCTTCTACCAGAGCGTGCTGCCCATCGTCCTGATGGAGAACGAGCGCGTCGGCAAGCAGCGCACGTGGCTCCTGCGCATCCTGGACCGGGACAGCCGGGGCCTTACGCCCACCGCCTACGAGATGGCCTGGCTCGAGTCCCTGGCCGAGCGCTACGACGTGGCCGATCCGCCCCTCTCCGCCGAGGGCCGCGAGGAGCTGACCAAGCGCGTCGCCCCGATCCCGCCGTCCCTGGCCCTGGCGATGGCGGCCCTGGAGTCGGGCTGGGGCACCTCCCGGTTCGCGGCCGTGGGCAACAACCTGTTCGGGCACTGGACCTTCCGCCCCGGCACCGGCCTGATCCCGCACAAGCGCCCCCACGGGGCCAAGTACGAGCTGGCGGTCTTCCCCGACCTGTCGAGCGCCTTCCGGGCCTACCTGCACAACCTGAACACCCACTGGGCCTACGCCGACTTCCGCGACCGCCGGGCGGCATTGGACGACGCGGACGATCCCGGCGCGGTCGTGTCCATGGCCGAGAGCCTCATCAAGTACAGCACCCGCGGCAGCGCCTACACCTCGGACGTCGTGCACATCATCCGGCGCAACAACCTGTTCCGCTTCGACGGCGCCACCCTGGGCACCCCCGTCCGGCAGGAGGCGGCCGGCCCGGCCGACGCCTCCGCCGCCCTCTCCTAAGCCCCTCCCGCCCGCCCCCCTCGAATGGCGTGAAACGCGCGCCATTCCGTTGACCGGTGTGCGCGCGCGCCGATATCCTAAAGCGTTGATGCGCCGCCCTTCGGGCCGCGCGGCGCCCCCGGGCGGGGGCGGTCCAGGGCGATGAACTACAAAGACACCCTCCAGCTGCCGCAGACGTCCTTCCCGATGCGCGGCAACCTGCCGGAGCGCGAGCCGGAGCGGCTCGCCCGGTGGGCCCGCGAGGGCCTCTACGCCAAGCTCCGCGAGCGCTCGGCGGGCCGGCCGCGCTTCGTCCTGCACGACGGGCCGCCCTACGCCAACGGCCACATCCACGCGGGCCACGTGCTCAACAAGGTCCTCAAGGACATCGTCGTCAAGTCGCGCACCATGGCGGGCCACGACGCCCCCTACGTGCCCGGCTGGGACTGCCACGGCCTGCCCATCGAGCACCAGGTGATGAAGGCCTTGGGGCCGGGGGCCCGCGAGATGGGCCGCCCGGAGGTCCGCGCGGAATGCCGCAAGCACGCGGAGAAGTTCGTCGCCATCCAGCGCGAGGAGTTCGAGCGCCTCGGGGTGCTGGGCGACTGGGATGCGCCCTACCTGACCATGGACCCCCGGTACGAGGCCGACACCCTGCGCCAGCTCGCGGCGTTTGTCCGCACGGGCGGCGTGTACAAGGGCAAGAAGCCGGTCCACTGGTGCCCCCGGGACGAGACCGCCCTCGCCGAGGCCGAGGTCGAGTACGCCGAGATCACCTCGCCCTCCATCTACGTGCGCTTCCCCCTCACGGCGGAGTCGGCGGAGAAGCTCGGCGTGCCCGCGAACGCGGCCGTCGCCATCTGGACCACCACCCCCTGGACCCTCCCCGCCAACCGGGCGGTGTGCGTCAGCGGCGAGGTCCCCTACGCCCTCCTGGACCACCCCGACGGCCCCGTGCTCGTGGCGGCGCCCCTCGTGGCGGCCGTGGCCGAGGCCCTCGGCGTGCCCGCGCCGGAGTCGCCGCAGACGTTTGACGGCACGGCCCTGGAGGGCCTCGCCGCGCGCCACCCGTTCGATGACCGGGACGTGCCCCTGCTCTTGGCGGGTCACGTCACCCTGGACGCCGGCACCGGCGCCGTCCACACGGCCCCCGGCCACGGCCAGGACGACTACGAGATCGGCCGGGCGAACGGCCTGGAGGTCTTCGCCCCGGTGGACGCCAAGGGCCGCTTCACCGCCGAGGTGCCGAAGTGGGCCGGCAAGGCCGTGCGCGACGCCAACCCCGAGATCACCCTGGACCTGAAGGCCCGCGGCCTGCTCCTCGCCGCCACGACGATCCGTCACAGCTACCCCCACTGCTGGCGCTGCAAGAGCCCGGTCCTGTTCCGCGCCACGGCGCAGTGGTTCATCTCGATGACGGTGGGTGGTCTGCGCGACCGGGCCGTGGCGGCCATCGACAAGGTGGAGTGGATCCCGAAGTGGGGCCGCGAGCGCATCCACGGCATGGTGGCGAACCGCCCCGACTGGTGCATCTCGCGCCAGCGCGCCTGGGGCGTGCCGATCCCGGCCTTCGCCTGCAAGGCGTGCGGCCACGCCGTCCTGGACCCGGACTGGATCGACAAGCTCGCCGAACGCGCCGACACGGAGGGGGTGGATTTCTGGTTTTCGGACGACCCGGCGAACCTGCTGCCCCCCGGCGCCGCGTGCGCCGAGTGCGGCGGCGAGGTCGCGCCGGAGCACAACATCCTGGACGTCTGGTTCGACTCGGGGGTCAGCCACGCCGCCGTCCTGCGCCGGCGCGAGGGCCTCTCCTGGCCCGCCGACCTCTACCTGGAGGGCTCGGACCAGCACCGGGGCTGGTTCCACAGCTCCCTCCTCGTGGGCGTCGGGGTGGACGGGGCAAGCCCCTACCGGGCCGTGCTCACCCACGGCTTCGTGGTGGACGGCGAGGGGCGCAAGATGTCCAAGTCGGTGGGCAACACCGTCGCCCCCGAGCAGATCGTGAAGAAGCACGGGGCCGAGGTCCTGCGCCTGTGGGTGGCGGCCGAGGACTACCGGGACGACGTGCGCATTTCCGGGGAAATCCTGTCGCACCTGGTGGAGACCTACCGCAAGGTCCGCAACACCTGCCGCTACCTGCTCGCAAACCTGGCAGACTACGACCCCGAGGCCCACGGCATGCCGGAGGCGGGCCTGTCGGAGCTGGACCGGTGGACCCTCGACCGCCTCCAGCGCGTCACCGACGAGGTCCGGCGTGCCTACAGCGGCTATGCCTTCCACCAGGTGGTCCACGCCCTCAACCGCTTCTGCGTGGTGGACCTGTCCACCTTCTACCTGGACGTCACCAAGGACCTGGTCTACTGCGAGGCCGCGGACGACCCGCGCCGCCGCGCCGCCCAGGGGGTCATGCACCGGCTGCTCTCCGGCATCACGCGCCTGATGGCGCCCGTGCTCTCCTTCACCGCCGACGAGGTGTGGGAGCACATGCCCGAGGGCTGGCAGCGCGAGGCGAGCGTCCACCTGGCCGACTTCCCCGAGGTGGACCAGGGGCTCCTGGACGACGACCTCGCCGCCCGCTGGGAGCGCATCCGGCGGGTGCGGGGCGAGGGCACCCGCGTCCTGGAGGCGGCCCGGCGCGAGGGCGCCATCGGCCACTCCCTGGAGGCCCGGGTGACGCTCTACGCCGACGCCGACCTGAGCGACTTTCTCCGCCCCTACGAGTCTTTCCTCGCCACCCTGTTCATCACGTCCGGGGCGCGCGTCCTGCCCGTGGCCGATGCGCCCGCGGAGGCGGTCGATGCGATCGACGTCAAGGGCCTCAAGGTGGCCGTGGACCGGGCCCCGGGGACCAAGTGCGCGCGCTGCTGGATGTGGCTGACCGACGTCGGGTCCGATGCCGCCCACCCCACCATCTGCGCCCGCTGCGCCGCGGTGGTGACGGCATGAGAGGCCCCGCACCGGCAGGAGGTACCCAGGCCCCGTCGGTGCGGATGCTCGTCGCCACGCCTCTCTCCATCGTCGCCCTCGACCAGGTCACCAAGCTGTGGGTCATGGGCCACATGGACCTGTTCCAGTCGTGGCCCGTCCTGCCCGGCTTCTTCTCCATCACCTACGTGCGCAACCCGGGCGCCGCCTTCGGCCTGTTCGCCAGCATGAGCGACCTGGCCCGCATGGCGATCCTGGTGGGCGTCTCGGTCCTGGCCGTGGGGCTGCTCACGGTCTTCTACCTGCGCAGCCCCCACGCCGACCGGATGAGCCGCGTCGCGGCCGTGCTCGTCATGGGCGGCGCCGTGGGCAACCTCATCGACCGCATCCGGTTCGGCGAGGTGGTGGACTTCCTGGACGTCTACCTGGGGCGCTACCACTGGCCGGCCTTCAACATGGCCGACTCGTGCATCACGATCGGGATCACCCTGTTCATCCTGGGAGCCTGGCGCGAGCGCGAGGCCAAACGCCACGCCGCGCCCGCCCGCGACATGCGCCCGGAGGACCTGCCGTGACCCCGCCCGGCCCGCCGCGCCCGCCGTCGCGCCCCGGGTGCCTGTCGCGCAACGTCCGGCGCGCGCACCAGGCCCTGGACCGGGGCAACTGGCTCCTGGCCGTGAACCTGCTCAAGGACGAGCTGGTCCGGGTGCCCCAGGACTTCGGCTGCGCCGTCCTCCTGGCGCGCATCTACCTGGAGCAGTGCCGCTACGCCCTGGCCGAAGAGGTGGTGGACACGGCCTTCTCCTGGGCCCACGTGGACGACCCGGAGACGGTCTGCCCGGTCACCCCCGAGCAGCGCGAGCTGTTCGTGATGAAGGCCAACCTGCGCCTGGCCCACGGCGACCCGGAGGGTGCACTGACCCTCTACACGCTCCTCATCGGCGAGGGCACGGACGATCCGGACCTCGCCTACCACGCGGGCCTCGCCTACGAGTCCATGGCCCAGCACGACCTGGCCATCGCCTACTTCGACCGGGCCGTGCGGATCGACCCGACGCACCTGCCGGCGCGGGAGATCAAGGGCCAGATCCTGTTCGGCCTGAACCGGCTGACCGAGGCCCTGGACCTCTACACCGAGATCACCCTGGCCCACCCCGACAACGTCAACGCCTTCGTCATGATGGGCCGCATCTACGAGCGCCTGCGCCGCCCCGTGGCCGCGGTGTACGCCTGGGAGCGCGCGGTCAGCCTGGCCCCCAACGCCGACGAGCCCCTGCGCATGCTCGGCCACGCCGCCCTGCGCCAGGGCGACATCGCCCAGGCCCGGTCCTATCTGACCCGCGCCGTGGGGGCGAACCCCCGGAACGTCCTGGCCCATCTGGACCTGGCCGACCTGCTGGCGGACCTGGGCGAGACCTGCGCCGCCATGGGCCACTGGGACGAGGCCGAGCGCCTCCGCCCGAACCACCCGCGCCTGGCCCACTGCCGCGAGCGGCGCGAGGCGGTCACCCGGCAGGTGGCCACCTGGAGCCTCCCCAAGCGCCTCCCCGGCGTCCAGGCCGAGGGCGGCACCGGCGGCGGGGGCGGGGGCGGCGGCACCGGCGACTCCGGCCCCGTTTCCTGAACGCCGCGTGTCCAAGGCCGCGCTCGTCGTCCCGGCCGGGACCCGCCCCGCCCGCCTCGACCTCTACGTTTCCGCCCACGGCATGGCCCCCTCCCGCGCCCAGGCCCGGCGCCTCATCGACGAGGGCCGCATCACCGTGGACGGGCACGCCGTGCGCGCCAGCCACCAGGTCCGCCCCGGGGAGCGGATCGCGGCCGACGTGCCCGAGCCCACCCCCCTCGACATCGCCCCCATGGACCTCCCCCTCACGGTGGTCTACGAGGACGACGCCGTGGCCGTGGTGGACAAGCCCCCGGGCCTCGTCACCCACCCGGCGCCGGGGAACTGGGAGGGCACCCTGGTCCACGCCCTCCTGCACCACCTGAAGGGCCTCTCGGGCATCGGCGGGCGCGAGCGGCCGGGGATCGTCCACCGCCTCGACAAGGGGACGTCCGGACTCCTGATCGTCGCGAAAACCGACGCCGCCCACGCCCGCCTCTCGGCCGACTTCAAGGCCCACAAGCTGGACCGCCGCTACCGCGCCCTGGTGAAGGGCGTCCCGCGCCCGCGCCACGGCACGATCGACCTCGCCCTCGGGCGCGACCGGACCGACCGCAAGCGCTTCTCCGCCCGCACCGACCGCCCCCGCCGGGCCGTCACCCACTACCGCGTCCTGGAGGCGTTCGGCACCCTGGCGGCCCTCGTCGAGCTGAAGCTGGAGACCGGCCGCACCCACCAGATCCGCGTGCACTTGGGTCACCTGGGCCACCCGGTCCTGGGCGACACGGTGTACGGCGGGCGCGGCGCGGCCGTGCCGGGCCTGTCCGTGCCGCGCCCCATGCTGCACGCGGCCCACCTCGGCATCGACCACCCGGTCACCGGCGAGCGCCTGAAGTTCGACGCCGACCCCCCGGCGGATTTTTCGGCCGTCGCCGACGCCCTGCGCCGGATGGCGGCGTGACCGGTCCCTAACTTGGACCCGGAGACCACCCCCAACTTGTGGAACCCAGGTTGAACCCCAAGATCGTCCTCGCCTCGGCGTCGCCCCGCCGGCGGGCCCTTTTCGGCCTGTTGGGCTACCCGTTCGAGTCCATGATCGTGGACGTGGACGAGTCCCCCCTCCCCGGCGAGACGGTCCGCAAGACCGTCCAACGCCTCGCCCGCGCCAAGGCCGAGGCCGCCCGCAAGCAGCGCCCCGAGGCCGTGGTGGTGGCCGCCGACACGGTGGTCGAGGTGACCGGCGAGGTTTTTGGAAAACCCAGGGATATCGCCGAGGCCCGCGCCATGCTCGCCCGCCTGGCGGGCCGCGACCACCGGGTCCTGACCGCCGTGGCGCTGCTCGGCCCGGACGGCCCGGACGGCATGGACGCCGACGCCGTGGAGGTCACCCGGGTCTGGTTCCGCCCCATGAGCGCGGCCGAGATCACCGCCTACGTGGCCACCGGCGAGCCCATGGACAAGGCCGGCGCCTACGGCATCCAGGAGAAGGGGGCGGTGTTCGTGGAGCGGATCGAGGGCGACTACTTCGCCGTCGTCGGCCTGCCCCTGTGCCGCCTGGGGCTCATGCTGGGCAAGGCCATCGGCCCGCCCCCGGCTTGAGGGGCCCCTACTCGCCCACCCGCAGCAGCCGCCCCTCCCGCTTGGCCTCGGCCAGGGTGTGGTAGAAGTAGGCCCCCGCCGCCAGCAGGTACAGCGCGTTCAGCCCGTAGGCCCAGGCGAGATGTCCCCAGGGCGGGCCCTTGCCGTCCAGCACCTGGCGCATCCCCTCGAACACGTGCGCCGCCGGCAGCACCTGGGAGACGTGCTGCAGCGCCGGGGGCAGCACCGCCACCGGGTAGAACACCGCCGCCACCGGCTGCACCAGGAAGACCAGCCCCCACGCCAGGGACTCCGCCCCCTGCCCGAACCGCATGATGAGCCCGGAGATGAACATCCCCATGGACCATCCCATGAAGATCAGGCTGATCATGAACAGGGCGATCCAGATCCCCATCACGAAGGCGTTGAAGCCGTAGAACAGCCACGCGATCGTCAGGGTGACCGTGGTGGTGAAGGCCACCCGCATCACCGCGATAGACATGGCCGCGGTGAGGAACTCCCCGGTGCGCAGGGGGCTGACGAAGAGGTTGAGCAGGTTGCGCGACCAGACCTCCTCCAGGTAGGCGACGGACACCCCCACCTGGGAGCGGAACAGGATGTCCCACAGGATCAGTCCGCCCAAAAAGTAGGCCATGAAGTTGGGCAGCGTGCCCTCGAACCGGCGCAGGTAGATGGTGAGAAACCCCCACACGAGCAGGTCCACCACCGGCCAGTAGAGCTGCTCCAAGAGGCGCGGCACCGAGCTGCGGTAGAGGTAGAAGTAGCGCCGGGTGAGCCCGGCCACGCGGGTGAGGTTCACGCCGGCTCCTCCGCCCGCGCCTCGCCCCGGGTCGCCCCCCGCGCGACGTCGAGGAAGACCTCCTCCAGGGTCGCGCGGCCGTAGCGGGTCAGGATCTCCCGCGGGGTCCCCTCCATCAGGCGCCGGCCCTTGTCGATGAACAGGATCCGGTCGCACAGCTGCTCCATCTCCGTCATGTTGTGCGACGTGATGAGCACCGTGGTCCCCTGCTCGGCCTGGATCTGCTCGAGCATGCGCCGGGTCTTGTCGGCCATGTCCGGGTCCAGGCTGGCCGTGGGCTCGTCCAGGAAAAGGATCGCGGGCTCGTTCAGCAGCGCCTTGGCCAGGTAGACCCGGGTCTTCTGGCCGGAGGACAGGTCCCCCACGCGGCGCTTGCGCTGGTGGGTGATCTCGAAGCGCTCCAGGAGCTCCTCGATGCGCTCGGCGGGGCGCTTCACGCCGTAGAGGGACGCGAACACCCGCAGGTTCTCCCACACGGTCAGGCGCAACGGCAGGGAGACGTAGGTGGAGGAGAAGTTGACCCGCGAGAGGATGCGCTCGCGCCCCTGCGGGTACTGCTCTCCCAGGATGCGGATCTCCCCGGAGGTGGGGGTGATCAGGTCCAGGAGCATGGCGATGGTGGTGGTCTTGCCGGCCCCGTTGGCACCCAGGAGACCGTACATCTCGCCCGCCCGGATGTCGAAGGAGAGGTCGTCCACCGCCAGGGTGGCGCCGAAGCGCTTGGTCAGCCGCCGGGCGGTGACCACCGCGGCGGGATCGGGAACACTGTCCGGCGGTGGCATCGGGGGCTCGGGCATCGGGGTGGCGGCTTTTTTCGGGCGGACCGGTTGGGCGCGCCCGACCCCAAAGCATAGCGGCGTGCGGCACTTCTGCGCCACGGGCCCCGGAGGAGGGTCCTGCCTTTCCGCTTGACCGGGGCGGTTTCCCCACGTTATGACCTATGTCATAATCAGGCGAACCACCGACAATTCCGCCGGGGCGAGTTCGCCGGAGTGTTTCGCCGGGACCGTTTCGCGGGAACGGTTTTCGCCGGCCTGCTTCGCCAGGCCTGTTTCGCCGGGAAAGATACGCGTTTGCGGGGGGCACGATGATCCAGCCGAATCCACTGAAGGTCGTCAGCTTCGACTACGAGCACTTCCAGGAGACCGTGGAGTGCCAATACGGGTGTCCGGTCCACACCGACGCCCGGGGCTATATCGTGGCCATCGGCGAGGGGCGCTACGAGGACGCCTACCGCATCGCCCGTGAGCCGAACCCCTTCGCCTCGATCTGCGGGCGCGTGTGCGGCGCCCCGTGCGAGGCCGCCTGCCGGCGCGGCAAGATGGACTCGCCGGTGGCGATCCGGGCCCTCAAGCGCTTCGTGTGCGAGCAGTTCGGCCCCGAGAGCCCCGACAAGCGCAACAAGGTGCTCGAGGACGTGCTCAAGGGCACCTACGAGGCCGACTCCCGGCACGAGTACGACATCAGCAACATCAAGCGCCTCATGGGCACCACCGGCGTCCTGGACCGGGAGACGAAGAACACCGGGCCCAAAATCGCCGTCATCGGCTCCGGCTGCGCCGGCATGACCGTGGCCCACGACCTGAACCTGTTCGGCTACCAGGTCACCGTGTTCGAGCGCGAGCCCCGGGTGGGCGCGGGCGGCATGCTCTCCCAGGGCGTGCCCGTGTTCCGCCTGGACCGGCGCGTGGTCTACGCCGAGGTGGACGCCATCGCCGACATGGGCATCGAGGTGCAGTACGGCGTGCGCATCGGCAAGGACAAGACCATCCAGGACCTGCGCGACGACGGCTTCAAGGCCACCGTCATCGCCGCCGGGCTCCAGGACGCCCGCAAGCTCCCGATCCCGGGCAACGAGGGCGACGGCATCATCGAGGGCATCGATTACCTGCGCCGCAGCAACTTCGGCGAGAAGATCCCCCACAAGGGCAGCGTGATCGTGATCGGCGGCGGCGACGTGGCCATGGACTGCTGCCGCACCGCCCTGCGCCAGGGGGCGACCAACGTCAAGGTGGTCTGCCTGGAGCCGGCCGACGGCATGCGCGGCTCGGAGTACGAGCGCATCGAGGCCCGCTACGAGGGCGTGAGCATCACCAACGACCATGGCCCGCTGCGCTTCGTGCGCGACGACAGCGGCACCCTGATCGGGGTGGAGTTCAAGCAGGTGGCGTCCATCTTCGACGCCCAGGGACGCTTCGCCCCCAGCTTCGTGGAAGGCACCGAGGAGATCTGGCCCACCGACGAGGTGATCCTGGCCATCGGCCAGCAGGCCGACATGGACTTCCTGGCCGGCGAGGAGGACCGGATCGACCTGGCCGCCCCGGGGGTGATCCGCAGCGACCCGAAGACCTACCAGACCTCGGCGCCGGACGTGTTCATCTCGGGCGACATCGCCACCGGCCCCAAGCTGTTCATCGACGCCGTGGCCCACGGCCACCGGGTGGCGCGGGCGATCCACGAGCAGCTCTCGGGCAAGCAGATCGACATCCAGCCCCACGCGGTCATGCGGCCCATGACCCAGTACGAGACGGTGCAGCGCTACACCTCCATCCAGCGCGCCCACGAGCCGCACCTGCCGCTGCCCCAGCGCCAGGACGGCCAGGGCGGCTTCACCAACACCCTGGTGGACTTCGTCTACCCGGAGGAGGAGGCCATCGCCCAGGCGCACCGCTGCCTGCGCTGCAACATCAACGTGGTCATGGACGGCGAGCTGTGCATCGCCTGCAACGGCTGCGTGGACGTGTGCCCGGAGAACGTCTTGAAGCTCGTGCCCGCCGACCACGTGGAGGACGCGGACCTCTACGCCAAGGGCGCCGAGCCCATCTTCGGGGTGGCCCCGGAGCAGTTCGTCCAGGGCCCCGGCCCCCAGGCCGGCGAGAGCGACATCGCCACCGAGAAGGGCGCGGTGATGCTGTTCGACAGCTACCTGTGCATCCGCTGCGGCCTGTGCGCCATGCGCTGCCCGACGCGCTGCATCACCATGGAGAAGTTCCAGTTCGACGAGGTGCTCTCTTACGCCGGCGAGGAGCTGAAGCCCGAGACCACCCGCGCCGAGTCGGGCCTGACGAAGTTCCTGGGCAAGCTCACGAACATCATCCCGGCCGGCAAGTCCTGACGCGCCGGCACGCCGGACCCGCACCGACACGCGGCGGCCCGCGCCATAAGCGGGCCGCCGCCCCTTTTGAAGCGCCCGCCTTCCTGCTAGAATGTCGGCCCTTCGGCCGGCACGGACGATTAGCTCAGTTGGTAGAGCACTACCTTCACACGGTAGGGGTCGCTGGTTCGAGTCCAGCATCGTCCACCACCCGCCGGGCCGGAAGGGCTGGAAATTTCGCGCCTGTAGCTCAGCTGGATAGAGCGACGGATTCCGGTTCCGTAGGCCAGGGGTTCGAATCCCTTCAGGCGCGCCACTTCTCGTGGGCCGTTAGCTCAGTTGGTAGAGCAGCTGACTCTTAATCAGCGGGTCGTAGGTTCGATCCCTACACGGCCCACCACGAGTCGCATGGGGTCAGGTCGCGGGGCCTGACCCCTTCTTGTTCCCGCGATTCCCACGCTGCCAGCCACGTTTTTGTGCGTATTGACAGCCCTCCCGTTCGAGAGATAGTGTCGCGCCCATAGACAGCGATCGGCCGTGTGCCGACCCGCCGCGGCGTGGTGTCGCCCGGCGCGGGGGGCCGTGAGCCGCGGCGCGACCGGGAACTCCGCACGGGGGCCGGTCACGTTGGCCCGGGTGAGTGGAGGGGAACCATGGTCGCGTTTCCGAAGCCAACCGTCGCCTACAAGTACAAGGCTGACGACGAGATCGCCGCCCTGCGCAAGTGGCGGAATCAGCCCGACCGGCGCCTTCCCGCCCGGACCGCCGCCAATCGCCTGGTCGCCACCTGGAACATCGCCAACCTGGGCGTGCAGAAGCGCCGCGACAAGGACT
>CAZGRJ010000065.1:0-13083 GCA_964528115.1 uncultured Nitrospirales bacterium | reverse complement strand
TGCTTTAGGTGCCGCCGTAGGGGATGAAGCCGCCGTGCAGGGCGATGCCGTTCATCGCCGCCGCCATGCCGTGCTCGCGCACCCCGTAATGGATGTACGTGCCGCCGTACTCGCCGGGGGCGATGCGGGCGTAGGTCTTGGTCTTGGTGCCGACCGAGCCGGTCAGGTCGGCCGAGCCGCCGATCAGGTGGGGCACGGCCTGGGTCAGGGCCTCGAGCACCTTCTGGGACGACTGGCGGGTGGCGAGCTTGGGGGCCTCCTCGGCGAAGGTCTTCTTGACGCCCCGGAGCGCCTCGTCGAACCCGGCGGGCAGGGCCCCGGCCGTCTCGCCCAGGAAGCGCTCGCGCACGGCCGGCTCGGCCGCCGCCAGGCGGCCCTCCCAGCCGATCCGGTCGACCTCGCCCCGGGCGCCCGCGGCGCGCCACGCCGCGAGGATCTGGGCGGGGACCTCGAAGGGCGGATGGGGCCAGCCGAGGGCCTTCCTCGTGGCGGCGATCTCCTCCGCCCCCAGGGCCTCGCCGTGAGTGGCGGCGGTGCCCTGCTTGTTGGGCGCGCCGTAGCCGATCACCGTGCTGCAGATGATCAGGGTCGGCCGGTCGCTGGCGCGGGCCGCGCCGATGGCCTTGGCGGTGCTGTCGGGGTCGTGCCCGTCCACCCGGGTGACGTTCCAGCCGGCCGCCGTGAAGCGGGCCCGCTGGTCCATGGAGGTGGCCAGGGAGGTGGCGCCGTCGATGGAGATCTTGTTGTCGTCGAACAGGACGACGAGCCGGTTCAGCCGCAGGTGCCCGGCCAGGTCGATGGCCTCGTGGCTGATGCCCTCCATCAGGCAGCCGTCGCCCGCCAGCACGTAGGTGTAGTGGTCCACCAGGGCGTCGCCGTAGCGGGCGTTCTGCATGCGCTCGGCCAGGGCCATGCCCACGGCGGTGGCCAGGCCCTGCCCCAGGGGCCCTGTGGTCACCTCGATGCCGGCGGCGTGGCCGTACTCCGGGTGGCCCGCGGTGCGGGCGCCGAGCTGGCGGAAGCGCTTGAGCTCGTCCACGGTCATGTCGGCGTAGCCGGTCAGGTAGAGCAGGCTGTAGAGGAGCATGGAGCCGTGCCCGGCGGACAGGACGAAGCGGTCGCGGTCGGCCCAGCCGGGCGCCGCCGCGTCGAACTTGAGGAACCGGGTGAACAGCACGGTGGCCACGTCGGCCATGCCCATGGGCATGCCCGGGTGGCCGGAGCGGGCGGCCTCCACCGCGTCCATGGACAGGGCCCGGATGGCGTTGGCCAGGTCGGCGTGCCCCACGGCACCGGTCGGGTCGAGCGTCGTCTCGGTCGTCTTCATCGGGCCCTCCAAGGGGTCAGGCGGAACGCTGCTTGATCTCCACCAGGCGGCGGATCATCGGGGTGAGAATGAGCTGCATGGCCAGATCGAGCTTGGCCCCGGGGGCGACGATCGAGTTGGCGCGCGACATGAAGCTGTTGGGGATCATCGACACCAGGTAGGGGAAGTCGATGCCGTAGGGGTCCTTGAACCGGATCACCACCATGGACTCGTCCGGGGTGGGGATCCAGGCCGAGATGAACGGGTTCGACGTGTCCACCGTCGGCACGCGCTGGAAGTTGATGTCGGTCTCGGAGAACTGCGGGCAGATGTAGTGCACGTAGTCGGGCATGCGGCGGATGATCGTGTCGGTCACCGCCTCGGTGGTGTAGCCGCGGGCCTCGCGGTCGCGGTGAATCTTCTGGATCCACTCGAGGTTGATCACGGGCACCACGCCGATCTTGAGGTCGGCGTACTTCGCCACGTTCGCCTTCTCCGTCACCACCGCGCCGTGCAGGCCCTCGTACAGGAGCAGGTCGGTGCCCTCCGGCATGTCCTCCCAGTCGGTGAAGGTACCCGGGGCGGCGCCGTGCTCCTTGGCCTCCTCGTCGTCGTGGATGTAGTAGCGGTGGCGGCCCTTGCCGGTCTCGCCGTACTCCTTGAAGACCGTCGCCAGCTCCTCCAGCAGGTTGGCCTCGGGCCCGAAGTGGCTGAACGTGGCGTTGCCGCGCTTGCCCTCCTCCTCCATCACCCGCTTCATCTCCTTGCGATCGTAACGGTGGAACGCGTCGCCCTTGATGAAGACGGCGTTGATGCTCTCGCGCCGGAAGATCTGCTCGAAGGTCCGTTTGACCGACGACGTGCCGGCCCCCGAGGAGCCGGTGACCGAGATGATCGGGTGCTTCTGGGACATCCCCTCCCCTTCTTACTCGCGGAACAGGCCGCGGCGGCCGAACAGCGGCATCCGCTCGCCGATCTGGTGCCGGTCGCTGTGGTAGCGCACCACCCGCTCCACCTTTTCGCGGGCCCCGAAGATGAGGGGAACGCGCTCGTGGAACTTCTCCGGAACGATCTCCAGGATGCGGCGCTCGGCGTCCACCGCCGCGCCCCCCGCCTGCTCCACCAGCAGGGCGATGGGGTTGGCCTCGTACACCAGGCGCAGGCGGCCGTGCTGGTAGCCGGGGCGCTTGTCCCTGGGATAGAGGAAGATGCCGCCCCGGGCCATGATGCGGTAGGTCTCGGCGACCAGGGACGCGATCCAGCGCATGTTGAACTGGGTGCGGTCGGGGCTGTCCAGCCCCGCCATGCAGTCGTCGATGTAGGCCCGCAGGGGCTCGTCCCAGTGGTTGTAGTTGGAGGCGTTGATGGCGTACTCACGCTTGCCCCCGGCGATCTGCACGTCGGCGTGGGTGCGCAGGAAGGTGCCCTGCTCGCGGCTGTAGGTGAAGACGTGGGTGCCCGCGAGCACCGTCAGCACCAGGGCCGTCTGGGGCCCGTAGATGACGAACCCGGCCGCCAGCTGCCGGGTGCCCGGTTGCAGGAGGACCGCGTCCCGGGGCTCGGCCGGCACGCCCTCCGTGGGGAGGATCGAGAAGATCGTCCCGATGGAGACGTTCGTATCGATGTTGGAGGAGCCGTCCAGGGGGTCGATGGCCACCGCCAGCGGCCCGCCCGGGTTCAGGAGCACGGGCTGCTCCTGCTCCTCGGAGCCGTAGATCGCGACGGGGCCGCCCTTCAGGGCCTCGATGAACATCTCGTCGGCGCGGACGTCGAGGGCCTTCTGGGCGTCGCCGTCCACGTTGTCACCGACGATCGCCCCGAGGTGCCCCTCCAGGCTGCCCCGGGCGATGATCTCCGAGACCCGCGCCGAGGTGGCCGCGATGGCCTGGACCGCCGCGGCGACGGCCGCGCGCCCGGCGTCGTCGCCGGCCCACGCCTCCAGGTGCTCGGCGAGGGCCGGAAAGGTCGTCTCGCCGGTCGCGAGGGCCTGCGCCAGCGGTTTTTCCGGAGGAACGTCCACGCTTACGCGCCCCTCCTCACGGGCGCCGGGCCCCGGGGGCGCTCACGCCCCACCGGGACGTGAAGGGAAAGCACGAGACTCCGATGGATTGTCCGCCACCTCGCTTGTTTCGCCCCTGGCTCCGAAAACACGCCGGGAACTCCCGTGCCGACAGGCTTGCCTGGGCGGTATTCTCACCCGGTTCCGCTGGGTTGGTCCACCATGAATTTGCCTGACCGCGCCTGCGTTTCGCCAGGTGAAATCCCGTTGCCGACTCCGGCTCGCCGGAGTCCCGAATCCCCGGTCATCGGTCCCCCCTGGAACATCCGGGGAACATCCGGGGAACAGCCGGGCCGGAAACCGTCCACGTCGTCTATGGGCCCACCCTATCGCCCGGGGGAGACCGGGTCAAGGCATGAACCCGGAACACATTGATATCGCACGATAAACGCTCCGACCCGGCGGCTCCGGCTTGCCTAAAGGGGTCACCCTACGCCACATTAAAAGGGACCGGGGCGTGGGCAGCGAACCCCTGGGCCTTCGGGAACAGCCACAGACACGGCGGCGGAGAGGCGAGGGCGCCGTCCCGCCGCCGCGCACCGCCGAACCCGCGAACGGCCGACGCCTGCGCCTTCCGGAGGATTCCGGGTAGGGACACCCGGGGCGATCCGCCGCCGGGGGCGCCCTGCGTTCCGCGTAGCCGGTTGCGTGATTTCGAAGGGAGGTGCCCCATGCCGACGAACGTAGAAACCTTCAAGACGGCGCTGTTCAACGAGGTCAAGTCCGAGGTCTTCTACCGGATGGCCGCCGAGTCCACCAAGCGCGACGACTGCGCCATGGTGTTCATGGAGCTGGCCGACTTCGAGGGCGACCACGCCCGCCAGCTGTGCGAGCGGGTGGCCGACTCGCCCTACTACAAGGGCTTCGACGCCCCGAGTTACGTGGCCAAGCTGGAGGAGTCCGTGCAGGCCACGGTGTCGCCCAAGGACGAGCAGACCATCCGCGAGGGCGACATGCCGGCCGTCCTCAAGCTCGCCAAGCGGCTCGAGATCGAGTCGCGCGACACCTACCGCGCCCTGGCCCGCGGCACCGACGACCCGGCGGTGAAGGCCTTCTGCGAGGAGCTCTCGCGCATGGAGGCGGGCCACCTGGACGAAATCATCAAGCTCGAGCGGGCCATGGAGATGCCCGAGGAGGAGCGCCCCGCCCTCTAGGCCGCGGCCCAAGCCCGGCCTTTCCTCTCCAACGATCGCGGGCTCGCCCCGCCGGCGGACTCGTGTGCCCGGTGGCCCCGGGGTAGACCGGGCCCGCACCCACCCCCGCACGGAAGCGCCCCATGCAGACCCGCACCCTCGACGTCCGCCTCGGGCCGGACGACCTGGTCCGGATCGAGGCGGACGTGCCCGCGGGGGCCGCGGCGGGGGAGCGCTATCCGGAACCCCGGATGGCCATGCTCGACAGCGAGCGCGAGGCCGCCGCCGGCTGAGCCGGCGCCCCGCCGGTGGGGTCGGCCGGTCCCTGGCCGGAAGGGTTAACCGGCGCCCTCCTTCGGGATGAACCTCAGGGCCAGGCCGTTGTTGCACCAGCGCTGGCCGGTGGGCTCGGGGCCGTCACTGAAACGGTGGCCCTGGTGCCCGCCGCAGCGGGCGCAGTGGTACTCGGTGCGCGGCAGGATGATCTTGAAGTCGCGCTTGGTGGCCGTGTGGCCCTCCACCGAGGTGAAGAAGCTGGGCCAGCCCGTGCCGCTGTCGTACTTCATGTCCGAGGTGAACAGCGCCAGGCCGCACCCGGCACAGACGAAGGTCCCCTCCCGGTGCTCGTCGTTGAGGGGGCTGGAGCCGGCCGGCTCCGTGTCCTCCTCGCGCAGGACCGCGAACCGGTCCGGCGGCAGGATCTCGCGCCACTCGGCCTTGGTCTTCTCGATCGGCACGATCTTGTCGGGCCACATGGGCCATTCCTCCCGGCCGGTCGCGCCGGCCATGCCGGACATATCTCCCGAGATGTCTTCGGCGGCCGCGCCCCGCCCGGACCGCAGGAGGCCCGGCGCGAGCCAGGCGGCGGCCCCGACCGCCAGGGCGCCCAGAACGAAGTCCCGCCTGTCCATTGGCCTACCCATGGGAACCTCCCGCCCCGGTCAGGGCCGCGTGGCCGCCGGCGGCGTCGCCCCACAGGTCGTGCAGGCGCTGGTCGCGCCCGCAGGTGAAGCGGTAGAACTTGTAGCGCACCGGATTCTTCTTGTAGAAGTTCTGGTGGTAGATCTCGGCCGGGTAGAAGGTGGAGGCCGGCACGATCTGGGTCACGATGGGCCCGGGCAGCTCGCCGGACTCCGCGAGGGCGTCGCGGGACGCCTCGGCGGCCTTCTTCTGGGCCTCGCCCGTGTAGAAGATCGCGGACCGGTACTGGGTGCCGTGGTCGCAGAACTGGGCGTTGGCCGTGACCGGGTCGATGTTGTGCCAGAACACGTCCAGCAGCTTCGCGTAGCTCAGCTTGGACGGGTCATAGACCACCTCCACCGACTCGGCGTGGCCCGTGCCGCCCTCGGACACCTCGTCGTAGGTGGGGTTCTCGGTGTGGCCGCCGGTGAAGCCCGACGTGGTGGAGAGCACCCCCGGCACGGGGTCGAAGGCCGCCTCCACGCACCAGAAGCAGCCGCCCGCGAAGATGGCCACCTCGGACCCGGGGGGGCGGTCCGGCGGGGGCGCCATGGCGTGGTCGCCGCGGCCCGCGGCACCCGCGGTTCCGCCGACGGCGACGCCCAGGAGCAACGCGCACGCGAGCCACAGGGCCGCGATCGTGATGATTCTTCCGTTCATGTCCTTTCCGATCTTCATGGGGCTATTTTACGACCGTCTGGCTTACGACCGTCCCGTCACGCGGACTCCTTCAGGACCCGCTCGATCCAGCGCCGGGTCGTCTCGTACCGGCCCTCGCCGATGTGGCGGTAGCGCAGCTTCCCGCTCCGGTCGATCAGGTAGACCACCGGCCAGTAGCGGTTGCCGTAGCGTCGCCAGATGCTGAAGTCGTTGTCGATCACCACCGGATAGTCCACGTGGTGCTCGGTGACGTAGTCCCGCACATTGTCCACGTTCCGCTCGAACGCGAACTCGGGGGCGTGGACGGCCACCACCTGGAGGCCGTCCTCCCGGTAGCGGGTGTACCACTCCTGGACGTGGGGCTGGACCGCCCGGCAGTTGTGGCAGCCGAAGGTCCAGAAATAGACCAGGACCGCCTTGCCGTGCTCGGACGCCAGGGTCAGCGGCTCGGAGTTGAGCCAGACCTCGCCCCGAAAGTCCGGGGCCGGGGCCCCCACGTCCACACCCCCGGCCGGGGCCGCGGTGAGAAGCCACACGACCGGCACGGCCGCCAGGCCCGCGAGGGCCGTATGGAACGTGCGCCGCGCCATGGGGCCGCCTACATCCCCCCCTCGTCCATCATCTTCTTGTCCTTCATGCCGTCGTCCATCATGCCCGAGTCGGACATCCCGGAGTCGGACATGGGCTTGTCCATCCCCTGGTCCTTCATCATGCCCTCGTCCGACATCTTGTCGTGCGCCATGCACCCGGCGCCGGCGGCGAGGGTCAGGGCCAGGGGAAGCGCGATCCAGTAGCGGTTCATCTCTCTCTCCTCACGATAACGCGTCCAAATATCGCGTGCCCCGGGTCCCGCCCGGGCCGCATCCACGGGTCCCAAGTCTAGGACCCGCGGTTAAACGGGCGGTTGCGGTACGTTAACGTTTCGGTAACGAATGGGGAGGGCCCGGGCCGCCTTGTCGCAATGGGCGGAATCCTCTATCCTTCAACGGATTGGCGCCAACCTGCGTGTGAGGCCGACCGGTGGCGGATCGTGAAGTCGTCGATGCCCGGGGCATGCCCTGTCCGGGCCCCCTGATCTCCCTGATCACCTCCCTCAAGGGGCTGGAGGTGGGCGACGAGGTGGAGGTCCTCTCGTCGGACCGGGGCTCCAACAAGGACATCCCGGCCTGGCTGGCGAAGGTGGGGCACGAGCTGGTGGCCGTGGAGGAGTTCCCGGACTACTGCCGGTTCGTCGCCAAGAAGCTCAAATAGACGCTTAGATATAGATAGCGGACGTGTAGGCGGGCCCTCGGGGCCCCAATATCGGGAGCCGGGCATGAGCAAGCGCATCTTGATCGTCGGCGGCGGGCTGGCGGGAACCATCGTGGCCAACGGCCTGTCCCGCCAGCTGGGGCGTGAGCTGGCCTCGGGCGAGGTGGCCATCACCATGCTGGGGGACTCGGAGAGCCACCTCTACCAGCCGGGGCTGCTCTACATCCCCTTCGGGCGCATGCGCGAGACCGAGCTGTTCCGCGAGCAGCGCAAGGTTCTGCACCACCGGATCGCCTTCCACGTGGACCCGGCCGTCCACGTGGACGTGGACAAGAAGGAGGTGAAGACCCAGTCGGGCAAGAGCCACCCCTACGACTACCTGGTCCTCGCCACGGGCTCGCGCCTGGTGCCCGAGGAGGTGCCCGGCATGGCCGAGGGGGCCCACTGGTTCTACGACCTGGACGGTGCCCGCAAGATGCGCGAGGCCCTGAATGCCTTCACGGGCGGCAACATCGTGGTGAACGTCAACGTCCCCCACAAGTGCCCGGTGGCCCCCCTGGAGGTCACCTTCATGCTCCACGACTTCCTGACGGAGCGGGGCCTCATGGACGGCACCACGATCACCTACACCTACCCCATCGGCCGCCTGCACGCCCTGGAGCCGGTGGCGGAGTGGGCCCAGCCCGAGATGGACCGCCTGGGGATCAAGTACGAGACGTTCTTCAACACCGAGTCCGTCGATCCCCAGAAGAAGACGATCACCTCGGTGGAGGGCTCCACCCTACCCTACGACCTGCTGGTCACCATCCCGCCCCACAAGGGCGCGGCGGTGATCGAGGACTCGGGGCTCGGCAAGGGCGGCTGGGTGCCCACGGACAAGCAGACCCTGCACCGGGAGGGCTCCACGGACGTGTTCGTGGTGGGCGACACCACCAACATCCCCATCTCGAAGGCCGGCTCCACCGCCCACTTCGAGGCCGACACCCTGGTGGACAACCTGGTCTCGCTGATCAAGGAAGGGCGGATGGCGCGGGACTACGACGGCAAGGTTTTCTGCTTCATCGAGACCGGCCTGAACACGGGCTCCTACGTGTGGTTCAACTACCGCACGCCGCCGAAGCCCGTGCCGCCGTCCAAGATGGTCCACTGGTTCAAGCTGTCCTACAACCGGATGTACTGGCTCTCGGCGCGGGGGCTGATGTAGGCCATGGGCATGAACGACTCCACGAACGCCGTTTCGGATGCGTTGGGCGCCGCCGCCAACGCCATGACCGACAGCATGGTGGAGCGGCTCGCCACCACCCTGTCCAACTCCATGGAGCTGGCGGACCGGCTGAACGACCCGGACACCCGCGACGCCGTGGACGCGCTGTTGGCGGGGATTACCCAGCTGCACCGCACGGGCGACCTGCAGGCGGCGTTCGAGCTGCTGCACGTGCTGGGGGCGGTGCGCTCGGCCGCCACGGACAGCATGGTCGAGCGCGGCGCCACGCTGTTCGAGCACCTGCTCTCCAACATGGCGAACGAGGAGGTGGCGGACCTCGCCCACGAGACCAAGGAGGCCATGCGCGAGGCCCGGGCCGAGTCGGCCGCGGCCCCGTCCCGGGGCGGCCTGATGGCCACCGTCGCCCTGCTCTCGGCGCCGGAGACCCAGGAGGCCCTGCGGTTTCTGGTGGGAATCACCAACCGACTGAAGGCCCAGCCCTGAGGGGCTGCCGGGCGGACGCATGCCGCCGAGCGGGACCGGCCGGGCCGGCGGCGGTGCGCATCACCAACAAGATGAAGGCCCGCCCGTAGGGGCGTCCCCGTTCCCGCCGGGCCCGCACCGCCGACTCGGCCGGCCGGAGCCAAAGGCCCGGGCGCGTACGGCGGGCCCCTCGCCCGTCCTCGTTGCGGCCGTCGTGGCGCTGGCGACGCTCCTATCCGCGCCGCCGGCCCGCTCCGCCGACACCGCCTCCCCGCACCCGCCCATGGCCACGCTGGGGGACCTGCCCCTGGTCGAGGTGCGCGCCGCCCACCCCGGCTCCACGTTCGCCGTCATCGTCTCCGGCGACGGCGGCTGGGCGCGCATCGACCGGTCCGTGGCCGATGCGCTGGCCGGCCGGGGCATCCCAAGCGTCGGCCTGGACTCGCTGCGCTACTTCTGGCGACGGCGCACCCCCGACGAGGCCGGCCGCGACCTGGAGCGCATCCTCGACCACTACTTCGAGGCGTGGCGCATGAAACGGGTGATCCTGGTGGGCTACTCGCGGGGCGCGGACGTGCTTCCCTTCATGGCCACCCGCCTGCGCCCCGACCAGGTGCGGCGAACGGCCCTGATCGCGCTGCTCGGCGTGCGGCATGCGATCGACTTCGAGATCCGCGTCCGCGACTTCCTGCCCGCGACGGCGGCCGCCGGGACCCATCCGGTCAAGCCCGAGATCGACAAGCTCGCCGGCCGCAAGGTCCTGTGCGTCTACGGGGCGGACGACACCGACTCCCTGTGCCCGGAGCTCGACCGGCAACGGGTGACGGTGGTCGTCACGCGTGGGGGGCACCACTTCGGCGGAGACTACCGGATGCTGGCGGACCGGATCGTGCGCGAGGCCCGCTGAACCGCTCCGCCCGGGCCGCGGCGCCGAAAACGCAAAGGGCCGGGCGGTGGTGGGCACCGCCCGGCCCGCGTGGCCGACGTGTGTGGGGGAATGGGATGAGAACCCTCCACGCGCGCCCGCCGTCCCGGGCGCAGGGCCGGGGGGCGCGGGGCGGGGGACCGCCCGTCAGTAGGCCACGTTCACGCCCGCGATGAACGCCGGGTCCACGGCCACGCCGTAGATCTTCTTGTTGCCGTCGGCCGAATCGCTCGCCAGAGGCACGGTGACCGTAAGCGACGGGGTCACCGTGAGGTCACCCACCGTCACGTCCTTGCTCGCCCCCAGCGCCAGGGCGCTCAGGCCATCCTGGAAGTTGTCGCTGTTGCGCGTGCTGTCGCTCTGCCAGCTGGCGAACGACAGGGTCCCGGAGTAGTCGAACCCGCCGCCGGAAGCGCTCACGCCCAGGTCGACCCACATGTCGCCGCCCAGGTAGACGCTGTTGCCCGAGTCGCCCACCGTGTAATAGACGGTGAGGGTCGGCGCCAGGAACGTGTCGAGCGAGCCGCCGACGTACGCCTCGCCGAAATTGGAGTGGCCGTCGTACAGGTACGAGTAGAAGATGCCACCCACGGAGTAGCCGAACATGCCGGCGCTGCCCGAGTAGTCCAGGGTCCAGTCGAACTCCACCACCGGCAGGGCGCTGGGGGTCCCGGCCGTGTACGCGTTCGAGAACCACACGCCGCCCGAAAGGCCGCCGCCGATGTCCACGCCCAGGTCGCCCTGCACGGCCGGCGTGCCCAGCGGGGTCTGGGGCACGGCGCGCCACACGTACTGGCTGAAGACCCCCATGTCGCCACCCACGGACACCGCCGAGGCGGGGGCGGCCCCCAATCCGGCCATGGTCGCGAGCGCCGCCGCCACCACCACCCAACGCTTGCTGAATCGCATCCCGATCTCCTCTCTCTCGTTGCGTCTTGCGCGCCGCCCTCCCGCGGCTGGAACACCTGCAGCGGGCCGGTCGCCAAACCTCTCTTTGTCTGGACCCAAGGGGTCCACACCGGCGACGGCCAGCACGACCCCCCCTAGCGCCGCCGCCGAGCGCAAGTCCGGTGCCAACCCCGCCGTTTGGCCACAACACGTTGATTGCGCTCGGGATGCCTGGGCGATGCAGAAATGGTGGTCCCCACCCGCCCGTGTACGAAACCCGACGGTAGGGTCCCCTGGGCGACGAGGGTGTCGGGAAGGGCGGGTTCCGGGCGCGGTCGCGACGAGGCGCCGCCCGCCACTTGGGGCCCGGGGTCAGTGGATCGCTTTGCGGACCGGGTTGTCGGCCGGGATCGCGGGCTCCCGCACGGCGCTCACGAGGTGGCGGGCGAGGGCGGATTCGGCGTCCAGGGTGGCGCCGGACCGGAGCAGGCCGTCCACGTCGGACGCGGCCATGCCGGTGGCGTCTGCGATCAGCCCCACCAGGCCCGTCCGGGCGATTTTCAGGCGCTCCAGGGTGGCGCCCGCGGCGGCCTCGTCCAGGCGGCCGTCGGGGGCGAAGTCCGGCTCGTGGAAGGCGAAGGTCGCGTGGGGCGCGGCGTAGCGCTCCTCCCCGGCCAGGAACAGCACCACCCCCGCCGAGGCCACCTCGCCCACGTTCCACGTCACCAGCTTGAACGGCTGGGCGCGCAGGATGTGAAAGGCGGTGACCGCCTGGGTCAGCTCCCCGCCCGGGGTGGCCATCAGCAGGTCCACCTCGGGCACGCCCGACCGGGCGTACTTGAGCAGGTCGTCGATGAGCTCGTTGACGGAGGCCTCCGTCACCGGCGCCTGGAACAGGACGTACACCCGCTCGACGCCGGGTGTTTCGCCGGCGCCGGGCGCCCCGCCGACGCCGGGCGTCGCCTCCGGGGCCTGGGCCCGGGCCGGCACGGCCAGGGCGGCGCAGGCAAGCAGGCAGGCGGCGATACGGGCGGGGGACATGGAAATCATTCTATCCACGCACAAGGGCCTTGTGTCGGCCGGGTTCGTTTCCGACAAGGGGACAGGGCGGACCCGGCACGCCGGGCGAGCCCGGGTGTGCCGACCGCATCGCCGGACGACCGGCCGTCTTTAAGGGGGAGATCATTGATGCGTCGTTTGATGCGTCGCTATCGTGCTTACCGGCACGCCGCCGTCACCGCCGAGCCGAGCCCTGACCGGCCGCCGCTCGCGTTCATCCTCGCCATGGCCGTCGGGATCGCGCTGGCCTGGACCGGCGACGCGATCGCCGTGCCGCCCGGCATGAGCATCACCTTCCCCGGCGGAGACATGGGCCCCGTGGTCCTGGACGGGGCCGTGCACGCGCAGAAGGGCCTGTCGTGCCCCGACTGCCACGAAAAGCTCTTCGAGCAGCGCCACGGGGCCGCCCACATCACCTTCGCGGACCACACGTCGAAGAAGTTCTGCTACGCCTGCCACGACGGCAAGCGGGCCTTCGCCCCCGTCGGCAACTGCAACAAGTGCCACGCGGAGCCCAAGAGCAAGCCCGCCCCGGTGGCCGGAAAGGCGTGGTCCACGACCTGCCTGCGCTGCCACGGCACGGGCCCCGAGGTCGCGGCGATCGCCCGCACCCGGCACGGCGTCGGCGCCGACCCGCGCACGCCCGACTGCACCAGCTGCCACGGGCGCAGCGAGGCCCACGTGGCGAGCTATGCCGCCCAGCCGCCCGACCGCCTGTTCGACAACCGGTCCGCCACCCCCGCCGCCGACCGCAACGCGGCCTGCCTGAAGTGCCACCGGGGCGGGGCGCGCCTGCACTGGAACGGCGGCGTGCACGCCTCCCGCGGCGTCGCCTGCACCTCCTGCCACCGCATCCACGCCCAGCACGACCCGGTGCGCGAGCGGGCCACCCAGCCGCAGGTCTGCTTCACCTGCCACAAGACGCAGCGGGCCCAGTTCCGGCTCCCCTCGCACCACCCGGTGCCGGAGGGCAAGGTGGTCTGCTCCGACTGCCACAACCCCCACGGCACCCTCACGCCGAAGATGCTCGTGCGCGGGAACGTCAACGAGACCTGCTACCAGTGCCACATGGAGAAGCGCGGGCCGTTCGTGCGCACCCACCAGCCGGTGCAGGAGAACTGCGCCATCTGCCACAACCCGCACGGCTCGGTGAAC
>CAZGRJ010000064.1:0-13103 GCA_964528115.1 uncultured Nitrospirales bacterium | reverse complement strand
TCGATCCGCTCGGTCAGGTAGGCGCGCATCCGGGAAAGGAGGCGCTGCTCGTTCTGGCGGATGCGCTCCCGGCTGACCCCGTGGCGGTCGGCGATCTCCTGGAGGGTTACGGGGCGCTCGGCCGTGAGGCGGTCGGCGAAGATCTCCCGGTCGCGGCCACTGAGGTCCTTGGCGAACGCCGCCAGGTGGCGGCCGATCAGCTCGCGCAGCTCGCGCTGGGCGAGGCGCTCGTCCGCCGTCCCCTCCCCGCCCGGAAGCATATCCCCGTGGGTGGTCCCCTCCTCGCCGATGGGCTCGTCCAGGGAGCGGTCCCACTGGCCCAGGGTCTGCTGCATCTCGACGACGCTCTTCTCCTTGACGGAGAGGTTGTCGGCCAGGAGCTTGGGGCCCACCTCGTAGCCCAGGCCCTCCAGGCGGCGCTGCTCCTTGAGCAGGTTGAAGAAGAGCTTGCGCTGGTCCTGGGTGGTGCCGATCTTGACGATCTTCCAGTTCGCCATGATGTAGCGCAGCATGTAGGCCTTGATCCACCACGCCGCGTAGGTGGCCAGGCGGATGCCGCGGTGGGGGTCGAACTTCTTGACCGCCGCCATCAGCCCCAGGTTGCCCTCCTGGACCAGGTCCAGGATCTGGATGGGGGTCTTCTTGTACTCGAAGGCCAGGCGCACCACCAGGCGCAGGTTGGCCAGGATCAGGCGCTGGGCCGCCTCCAGGTCGCCCCGCTCGTGGTAGGCGACGGCCAGCCGGTGCTCCTCCTCCCGGTCCAGGTAGGGGTGCTGGCGCACCTCGGCGAGGTAGCGCTGGACCGGGTCGAACGGGACGATCCCGCGGTCGTGCGGAACCGGCGCCGCGGGCGCGGCGGGGGGGAGGTCCACCACCGCGTCGCCTCCCGTGTCGACCTCCGGCTCCTGGTTGGCGCGTTCGGGGTCGGTCATATCGGTGGCCGGGCTCAAACTGCGATTATACGGGCATGTCCGAGCCCGTGCGCCTCAACAAGCGGATCGCCCAAATGGGCCTCGCGTCCCGGCGGGAGGCCGACCGCCTGATCGCCGAGGGGCGCGTGAAGGTCAACGGCGAGGTGGTCCGGGAGATGGGCCTCAAGGTGGACCCGGAGCGGGACACGGTGGCGGTGGACACCGCCGGCCTCGCACCCCGGACCTACGTCGCCCTGCACAAGCCGGCGGGCTACGTGTCCCTGGCGAAGCCGCTCCCGGACGAGCCGAAGGTGGTCACCGCCCTGGTGGACATCCCGGGCCTGTTCCCCGTGGGCCGCCTGGACCGGGACACGACGGGGCTCATCCTCCTGACGGACGACGGGACGCTCGTGACGGCCCTCAACCAACCGGGGGCCAGGGAGAAGGAGTACGACGTGACCCTGGACCGGCCGGTGCCGGACGGGGTGCTCGCCCATCTGGCCGCGGGTGTCCCCATGATGGGGACACGCACCCGGCCGGCGAAGGTCCGGCGCACGGGGCCGAATACGTTCCGGCTGGTCCTCACGGAGGGGCGCAACCGCCAGGTGCGGCGCATGTGCCGCAAGGTGGGCTTCTCCGTGACGGCCCTGAAACGCGTGCGGATCGACTGCGTGGGTCTGCAAAACCTGCCCGAGGGGCGCTGGCGGCACCTGACGCCGGAGGAGGTCCGGGGCCTGAAGGGCCCGTGAAATCGGCCCCGCGGTTGACTGGGGCCCTCCCCGGGTGCTTTAAAGAAGGGAGTGCCCGGCGTCGAACCGGCGCGTTTCTGTGTGGCGCTGAACCTGTACGGCTTTTGTGGAGACGAGCCCGTGGAGGGGCTGCCATGGCGAAGATCCTCGATCGGCTGAAGGCGGAGCACGCCAAGATCCGCGTGGCAGTGGAGGCGCTGCTGCCCCGCGTGGCCCGGCGGCCCGTGAGCCGCATGGCCCTGGAGGAGACCCTCCACATGCTCGACACCCGCCTGGCGGTCCACGAGCGCGAGGAGGAGAAGCTTTTCAAGGGCGCCGCCCCCGACCTGCTCGCCGCCGTGCACGCGGCCCACGAGCTGATCGAGACGGGCCGCGGCATGTTGCGCAACGGCCTGGCCAACTGGGACATGCCCGCCGGCGGCGGCCCCCTGGCGGCCGTGGACCGGGACGCCCTGGGGGACCAGGCCGAGGACGTGCTGCGCACGATCCTGGCCCAGTTCGAGCACGAGGAGCAGCTCGTCGAGGAGCTGGAGCGCCCCGCCCCCGAGTCCGAGGCAACCCCCGAGGCCAAGGCCAGGGCCGCCCGGGCCTGATTCCGCGACAATCCGGTTTGGCCGCCCGCGCGGCGCGAGCCCGTCCCGTGCAGACCGCCCGGATGGGGTAGAATGCGGGCGTTCCCGTGTTTCCCCGTCTCCTCCTCCTGTTCACCGTGCTCCCCCTGGTGGAGCTGTACCTCCTGATCAAGATCGGGACGGTGATCGGCGGCCTGAACACCCTGGCGCTGGTGCTGGTCACGGGCGTCACGGGCGCCTACCTGGCGCGCCTGGAGGGCTACCGCACCATGATCCGGGCCCAGGAGAACCTCCAGGCGGGCATCGTCCCGGCGGAGGAGATGATCGACGGCCTGCTGATCTTCGCCGCCGGGGTCATGCTCATCACGCCGGGGATCCTGACGGACGGCGCCGGCCTGCTCATCCTGTTCCCGCCCACCCGCCGCTGGTTCAAGATCTGGCTCCGGCGCCGGTTCGACGCGGCCGTGGCGCGGGGCCAGGTGCGCATCTACCGGGGTCCCGGCGACGCCGGGCCGTTCGGCCCGCCTTGAGGCGGTTCGTCCCGGCCGGGGCGCTGGCCCTGGTCCTCCTCTCGTCCAACACCTACGCCGCCCCCGCGCCGGTGGACCGCGTCCTGGGCGACGCCGGGGCCCTCGCCACGGCCCCGGCCGAATGGGACGGCGCGGCCTGGGGGGCGCTGGCCTTCGCGGCGGCGGGGGGCGTGGCCCTGTACCAGCGCGACGGGGACATCCGCAAGTTCAACCTGGACCACCGCGGGAGCGCGGGCAACCGCATCGCCGAGGTGGGCAACACCGTGGGGGACGGCTTCTACCTGCTACCGGCGCTCGTGGCGGGGGCGCTCGCGGGCCGCGTCACGGACCAGCCCAGGCTGGAGGCCACCGGCTGGACCGCCCTGGAGGCGGTCCTGTTCGCCGGGGGGGCGACGGTGGGGCTCAAGGCGGCCCTCGGGCGGGCCCGGCCCCGGGCCGAGCAGGGCCCCCACGACTGGACCGGGCCGCGCACGGGGCCGGACCACTACCTCTCGTTCCCCTCGGGGCACGCCTCCAACGCCTTCGCGGCGGCTTCGGTCTTCGCCGTGTCCTACCCCGGCACGCCCGTCCCCTACGCCGCTTACGGCCTGGCGACCGTGGCGGCCTTCGCCCGGGTGGAGAAGGACGCCCACTGGGCCTCGGACGTCTGGGGCGGCGCGGCCATCGGCCTGTGGGTCGGCCACACCCTGGCGAACCGGCACCCGTCCTCCCCGGCCGCCCCCCGACTGGCCCTGCTCCCTTTGCCCGGCGGCGCGGAGGCGGTGTGGACGTGGCGGAGGTGACGTGGGGGGTGCTCCGGATCGCTCCCTGCGGGGCCCTGGGGGACCCCCTGGCGGGGCTCCTGATGGACGCGGGGGCCCTGGGCATTTGGGAGGACGGCGACGCCCTCGTGGCCTATTTCCCCCAGGAAACGGACCGGGCGGCCGTGGACGCCCGCGTGGCGGGCTGGCTCGGCGATCTGGCGGACGGGGCACCGCCGGCGTTCGCCTGGGGCGAGGAGGCGGCCCGGGACTGGGTGACGGCCGGGCAGGACCGCTTCGTGCCCCTCGCCGTCGGCCACCGCCTGATCGTCCTGCCGGAGTGGGCGCCGCCGGGCGCGGAGGGGGAGCGCCTCCCCGTCCGCATCCGGCCCGGCCTGGGCTTCGGCACGGGGGAGCACCCGACCACGGCGGCGTGCCTGGAGGCCCTTGAGTGCGTCCTGGAAACACGTCCCGGCGCGTCCGTCCTGGACGTGGGCACGGGCTCCGGCATCCTCGCCCTCGCCGCCGCCCGCCTGGGGGCGACGCGCGTCCTGGGCCTGGACATCGATCCCGACGCCCTCGAAAACGCCCGGACGAACCGCGACCTGAACGCCCTGCCCGGCGTGGAACTGGTCCTGGGCGGCATCGAGGCCGTGCGGGGGCCGTTCGACGTGGTCGTGGCGAACCTCCTGGCGAACGTGATCGTGGACCTCATGCCGGAGCTGGTCCGTGTCCTCGCCCCCGCCGGGCGCCTGGTCCTCTCCGGCCTGCTCGCGAGCCAGGGGGACCGCATCGAGGCGGCCTTGGCGAAATTCGGGCTCGTCCCCGCCGCCTACGACACCCGCGCCGGCTGGCTCACGCTTGAGGCGACGCGCCCCGGGGCGCAACAATAGGCCAAGAGACCGTGGCGCCCACCATCCCCAAGAAGCACCTGTTCGTCTTCGACATCGAGACGGTCCCCGACGTGGACGCGGGGCGGCGGTTCCTGAAGCTGCCGGACGCGTCCGACGAGGAGGTCGCCGAGGCGCTGGAGGCGTACCACCTGGAGGTCACGGACGGGCGCAACGCCTTCCTGAGACAGCCGTTCTGGAAGGTCGTCGCGATCTCGTACGTGCAGTGCAACGTGGAGCGGGCCGAGGAGGCCCAGGTCACGGCGCCGGGGCAGGTGCGCTACACGCTGACGCGGGTCGGGTCCGGGGGCGACGAGAAGAGCGGCGAGCGGGAGCTGGTGGAGGGGTTCTTCGGCTACGTGGAGCAGGCCCAGCCGCGCCTGGTGTCGTTCAACGGGCGCACCTTCGACCTGCCCGTGCTCAAGTACCGCGCCATGCTCCACGGCATCAGCGCGCCGCGCTTCTTCGACACCTCCAACAAGTGGGAGAACTACACCCAGCGCTACGCCGACGCCTGGCACACGGACCTCCTGGAGTCCTTGAGCGACTTCGGCGCCAGCGCCCGGGTGCGGCTGGACGAGGTGTGCCGCGTCCTGGGGCTGCCCGGCAAGATGGAGACCACCGGCGAGGACGTTGCCGCGCTCTGGGCCGCGGGCGACGTGGCGTCGATCCGGAACTACTGCGAGACGGACGTGGTGAACACGTACCTGCTGTTCCTGCGCTTCGAGCTTCTGCGCGGGACGATCAGCCCGGCGATCCACGAGGCGTGCACGGCCGAGGTGGCGAGCTACCTGGACTCCGAGCGCGCCGAGCGGCCCCACCTGGGGGCGTACCTGGACGCGTGGCGGGAGATTGCCGGGTGAGCGATTCGGGGCCGCCGCAGGGCGAACCGCCCGTCGACGTGCGCCGGGCGCCCCTGACGCGGGGGTCGCTCCTGGTGGCGCTGCCCTCCCTGACCGATCCCAACTTCGTCCAGAGCGTCGTCCTCCTGTGCGACGCGGGCAGCGAGGAGGGCGCCATGGGGATCGTGGTCAACCGCCCCACCCCCCTCCAGCTGGCCGAGGCCCTGCCCCAGGAGACCCTGCTCAAGGGGCACGAGATCCCCGTGTACCTGGGGGGACCGGTGCAGACCGACCGCATCCTCCTGCTGGCGCGCGCCGAGGAGCCGGCCGAGGGGTTCGTGGAGGTGCTGGACGGGGTGGCCCTGGGGGGCACGCTGGACGCCCTCAAGGAGGCCGCCACGGGCCAGGGCATCACGGGGGAGTTCCGCCCCTACCGGGGCTACGCCGGCTGGGGGCCGGGGCAGCTGGAGGCGGAGATCGACCAGGGGGCGTGGCTGCTCCTGCCGGGGGACGTGGACCTGGTCTTCTCGCGCAGCCCGCTCACCGTGTGGCAGGACCTGATGGCGCGCGTGGGCGGGCCGCTCGAGTTCTACGCCACCATGCCCCCCGACCTGTCCATGAACTAGACGGGGCGCGCCGGGCGTCAGCGGCGGATCTTGAGCAGGCTCATGAGCCGGTCCAGGGCCGGCTCCTCGATCCCCAGGCGCATGGCGGCGCGGTCGGTCTCGCCCTGGGCCTCGGTGAGGGCCCCCAGGACGATCTGGCGCCGGGCCTCGCGCACCTGCTGGCGGTAGTCGCCGGTGAACACCGGCTTGCCCGACGGCCCCCGCGCCGCCACCATGCCGCGCACGGCGACCCCCAGGTCGTCGGGCTCGATCGTGTCGCCCTTGCCGGTGGCGACCGCCCGCTCGATCATGTTGGCCAGCTCGCGCACGTTGCCGGGCCACGGGTAGCCGGTGAGCAGCTCCAGGGAGTCCGCGCTCACCCCGGGCAGGGCGCGGCCCATCTCGCGGTTGTACTTCTCCACGAAGTAGGAGACCAGCTCGGGGATGTCCTCGCGCCGGTCGCGCAGGGTGGGCACGTCGATGTTCACGCCGCCCTGGAGGCCGGCGGCCAGGTCGGCGTCGAAGGTGCCCTCCCGGGCCAGCTCGTTGAGGTCCGTGGTGGAGGCGCAGATCACCCGCACGTCGGCGGGCAGCGTGGTGGTGCCGCCCACGCGGGTGAAGCCGTGGGTGGAGAGGAGCCCCAGGAGCTTCTTCTGGGTCTCGGGGCGCAGCGAGCCCACCTCGTCCAGGAACAGCGTGCCGCCCGCGGCCAGCTCCACCTTGCCCTTGCGGCCGTGGACGCCGAACAGCTCCTCGTCCTGGCTCTCCACCGGCATGGCGGCGCAGTGGACCGCCACGAAGGCGCCCCGCCCCCGGGAGGACTCCTTGTGGATCAGGCGGCCCAGGGTCTCCTTGCCGGTGCCCGCCTCGCCCAGGACGAGCACGGGCCCGTCCGTGGCGGCGGCGCGCAGGGCGTCCTCGTACACCTTGGCCATGGCCTCGCTCTTGCCCAGGACGAAGTGGTAGCGGGCGTTGAGCTCCTCGGTCAGGAAGCGGTTCTGGTTCTCCAGGACGGTGCGCTCGAGGGCGCGCTCGACCACCAGCTCCAGGTGGGTGGGATCGAACGGCTTGGTGATGAAGTCCAGGGCCCCGGCCTTCATGGCCTCCACGGCCCGCTCCACGGTGGCGAAGGCCGAGATCACGACCACGGGGATGTGGACCCGGCGCTCCTTGAGGGTCTTGAGGACCGTCAGGCCGTCCACCTTGGGCATCTGGAGGTCCAGGATCATCAGGTCCGGGATGCCCTGCTCCACGGCCTCGAGGGCCTCCTCCCCGTTCTTGGCCTCCATGGTGTCGTGCCCCGCGGCGTTCAGGCGCAGCGTGAGTAGCTCGATGTTCTGGGGGTTGTCGTCGACCAGCAGGATCTTGGCCATGGGGGCTCCTTTAGGGCCGGGTATGGGGCCGCGTCAGCCGACCGGGCCGCTGCCCGGCGGCGTGGGGGGGTTCTCCGGCAACTCGACGACGAACGTCGCGCCCCCCCCGGGGGTATCCGACACGCGAATGCGGCCGCCGTGCAATTCTACAAGCTTGCGCGTGATGGACAAACCCAGGCCCGAGCCGCCGGCCGACTCCCCCACGGCCAGCTGGCGGAACTCCTCAAAAATTTCCTCCCGGGCCTCGTCGGGCACGCCGGGGCCGTGGTCGCTCACGGAGACGACGAGGTGGTCGCCCAGGGAGCCCGCCGCCACCTCGATGCCGGCGCCCTCGGGGCTGAACTTGATGGCGTTGCTCACCAGGTTGTAGAGCACCTGCTTGAACTTGCCCCGGTCGGCGACGTAGGTGCGCCCGCCGTCCAGGGCCTCCAGGGCGACCTGGACCTTCAGGCCCTTGCGCGAGGCCTGGGGCTCGGTGATCGTCACGATCTCGTGCAGGGCGCGGGCGACGTCGAGGGTCTCAAGGCGCACCTCCACGGTGCCGGCCTCGATCTTGGCCAGGTCCAGGATGCCGCCGCTCATCTCCAGGATGTGGCGGCCGCCGGTGACGATGTTCTCCACGTACTTGAGCTGCTTGTCCGTGAGCTGGCCGAGGAGCCCGTCGCGCAGGGCCTCGGAGAAGCCGATCACGGAGTTCAGGGGCGTGCGCAGCTCGTGCGCGAGGTTGGCCATGAAGCGGCTCTTGCGCTCGGTGGCCTGGACCAGCTCCCGGTTGCTCGCCTCCAGCTCGCGGGTGCGCTGGGCCACGCGCTCCTCCAGGTGGGCGTTCAGGTCGGCCAGCTCGCGGTTGGCGGCGGCCAGGCGCTCGTGGCTGCGGCGGATCTCCTCGTCGCGGGCGTGCAGGGCGTCGGTCATGCGGTTGAACGCGGTGCCCAGGAGCGCCACCTCGTCCCCGCCCTTCACGTCCATCTTGGCCGACAGGTCGCCCCGCGCCACCTGGGCCGTCACGTGGGTCATGGCGAGCAGCGGCTTCGTCAGGAAGCGCACGAGCACGGCCGAGACGGCGATGCCGGCCAGGATCACGATGAGGGTCAGGACCACGACCTTGCGGGTCACGTCGCCCATGCCGGCGGCGATGTCGGCGGTGGAGAGCCCCAGGTGGACCTTGCCGCGGAACTCGGTGCGCTCCTCGCGGGGGATCTCGAGGCGCTGGTCGGGGGAGAAGCCCAGGTCCAGAAAGCCGATCAGGAACGTCTCCTCCTCGTCGGCGACCACCGACTCGCGGGTGCGCACGGGGGCCGAGAGCAGGAGGAAGTTGTCCGACCCCACCCGCTCGGGGGTCACGGACTCGGCCTCGCCCGGGGGCAGCTGGGCCTGGACGCCCGCCAGGGCCGCGTCCTGGCCGGAGCGCACGCGCTTGGCGAGGGTCTTGCCGTCCTTGTCCGTGATGACGGCGAACAGGACGTCGGGCTCCGTCATGACGTTGTCGAGCAGGCGGTTCAGGGTCAGCACGTCCTCGGTGAAGACGCCGTAGCCGGAGTTGATCGCCAGGTTGCGCGCCAGGACGAGGCCGCGCTCGGAGAGCTGGTCCTTCAGCAGCGTCCGGGCGCCGCGCAGGGAGTGGTAGCCCGTGACCACGGTCACCGCCACCACCACCAGGGTCAGGACAAGGAGGGCCTTGGCCGCCACGCTGCGGTGCAGGGGGACGGCCCGGGGCGGGGCGTTGGCATGCTTGGGGGCAGGCTTGTGGGGGGCGGGCGTGCTCACTGGACCGTCAGGGAGGCGAACTCCACCAGGATCTCGGGCACCTGGATCCCCAGGGAGCGCGCGGTCTTGAGGTTGATGGCCAGGTTCGACATGTCCGGGTAGAAGAGCTTGTCCGGCGGCAGCCCCTCCCCCGACAGCAGGTAGCCCGCCAGGCGCGCGGCCTGGCGCCCCAGGTCCACGGGGTCCGGCGTGATGGCGAGCAGGGCCCCGGAGCGTACGGCGGCGGGGGCGTCCACCACCAGGGGCACCCGGTGCTCGAACGACAGCTTCAGGAGGAACTGGAAGGCGTCCAGGCTCGTCACCGTGCCGGGGACGATCCACAGGGCGTCCACCTGCCGCACCAGGCGCCTGGCGAGGTGGGGCAGGTCGCGCTCGTCGTCCACCTCCACGGGCACGAGCTGGGTCTCGTAGCCGCGCAGGCCCGTGACCGCGTCGCCGATCAGGCCGCTGTGCTCCGGGCCGTGGAGGACGCCCACGTAACGGATGTTGGGGGAGATCAGGTTGAGGGTCGCCACCATGTCGGCGGGCGGCACGAACATGGAGATGCCGATCGTGTGGGGCGTGAGGTTCAGCCGGTCGGGGCGCACGACCATGGTGTAGACGATGGGCGTGTCCGGGTAGTTCGTCGTGGCGTAGCGGGTGGCGGCGGCGCCCACGGCGACGATCACGTCGGGCGGCAGGTCGGGGCCCTTGGGCGGCGGGGCGTCGGGTGCCGCGCCCTTGGGGTGCAGGGTGATCAGGGTCACGTGCTCGCCGCGCTCGACCCGGTAGGAGCCGAGGACCCCCTCCACGGCGCTGTTGTAGAGCCCCAGGTCGCTGCTCTTGACGACCAGGATCTCCTCGGCCCCGGCGAGACCCGGCAGGACGGCCAGGGCGAGCGGCAGCAGGACGACCGCGAGGAAGGCGGCCATGATGACGCGCCGGGCGCTCACGTCGAACCCTTGTGGGCCGGGCGGGCGGCGTCGGCGGCGGCCACGAAGCGGCGGGCGTGCTCCACGATGTTGGAGGGCACGTCGCCCTGGATCCCCAGGAAGGTGCGGTAGCAGGCGAGGGCCTCCTCGGGGCGGCCCAGGCGCTCGAGGGTGTTGCCCAGGTTGAACCACCCCAAGGCCGAGTCGGGGTTGATCTGCACCGCCTGGCGGTAGCGGTCCGCGGCCGCCTCGGGCTCCTTGAGCTGCACCAGGACGTTGCCCCAGTTGACGAACACGTCGGCCCGGGAGGGGTCGGCCTGGGCGGCCTGGGCGTACTTCTTCTCGGCCTCGTCGTAGCGGCCGAGCTTCTCCAGGGCGTTGGCCCAGTTGTGCAGCAGCGTGGCTTGCAGCGGCACCGGCCCGCCCTTCTTGCCGGCGGCCTCGAAATGGGTGAGCGCCTCGTCGTAGCGGCCCAGCTGGGAGAGGGCGTAGCCCAGGTTGTTGTGGATGTTGGGTGCGTCCGGGACGCGGGTGAGGACGTCCTGATACAGCTTGATGGCGTCCTCGTAGGAGCCCTGACGCATCTCCTGGGCGGCGGTGTCGAGCTCGTTCTCGATGGGGGCGGTGCAGGCCGCCGGGGCGAGGGCCGCCAGCGCCGCCACCAGTGCCGCCACACACGCTCGCGTCACGGGCCAGGCCTCAGTAGACGAGGGTGGCGTGCCGCTTGATACCGTCCAGTTTCCGGCGTGCCGGGCAGCCTTCCAGGTCCTTCAGGTCGATCAACACGGAGATGCCGATGAGAGTGCCCTCCACTTTTTCGACCAGCTCCACCGTGGCGCCGATGGTGCCGCCGGTGGCCAGGAGGTCGTCCACGATCAGCACCCGCGAGCCCGCCGGGATGGCGTCCTGGTGGATGCACAGGGTGTCGTCGCCGTACTCCAGCTCGTAGCTGGCCTGGTACGTCGCGGCGGGCAGCTTGCCGGGCTTGCGCACGGGCACAAAGCCGGCCCCCAAGTGCAGGGCCACGGGGGCGCCCAGGATGAAGCCCCGGGCCTCGGTCCCGATCACCCGACCGACCCCCATGCCCTCGAACGGCTCGGCCATGCGGCGCACGGCCTCGGCCAGGGCGGCCGGCTCCTTCAGGAGCGTGGTGATGTCGTAGAAGTTGATGCCGGGCTTGGGGAACTCCGGCACCTCGCGGATGAAGCGCTTCAGGTCCATTGTCATCATCTCGGGGTCACACTCTCGGGGGACACACGCTCCGATCAGGGGCCACGCCCCTACCTTACAGGAACTCGCTCGCGGTGAGCGTCTGCTCCGCCACCAGGGCGCGCAGCTTGGCCAGGGCGGCGGCCTCGATCTGGCGCACCCGCTCGCGGGTCAGGCCGAAAATGTTGCCGATCTGCTCCAGGGTTTTCGGCTCCTCGCCCTCCAGCCCGAAGCGGTACACGATCACCTTGCGCTCCTTTTCCTTGAGCACGCCCAGCCACTGGACGATGCGCTCGCGCTGGATGATCCCCTCGGCGCTGCTGGAGGGTGCGGCGATGCGGGTGTCCTCGATCAGGTCGCCTAAGGCCGTGTCCTCCTGGTCCCCCACCGGGCTGTCGAGGGAGTAGGTGCTCTGGAGCAGGCCCTGAATGTCGTGGACCTCCTGGGGCGTCTTCTTGAGGGCCTCGGCGATCCGCTCGACGCTGGGCTCCTCGCCCAGGGCCTGGAGGAGCTGCTCCACCGCGCGGAAGTACTGGTTGACCCGCTCGACCACGTGGACCGGGAGGCGGATCACCTTGGACTGGTTGATGATCGCCCGCTCGATGGACTGGCGGATCCACCAGGAGGCGTAGGTGGAGAGCTTGAAGCCCTTGGTGTAGTCGAACTTCTCGACCGCCCGCATGAGCCCCAGGTTGCCCTCCTCGATGATGTCGGAGAACGGGAGTCCGCGGTTCACGTAGCGCTTGCCGATGGAGACGACGAGGCGCAGGTTCGACTCGATCATCTGCCGGCGGGCGTCCTCGTCGCCCTCCTGGATGCGGCGGCCGAGGTCCTGCTCCTGGTCGAAGGTCAGGAGCTGGGAGCGGCGGATGTCGCGCAGGTAGCTGCGCACCACGTCGGTGGTGGCCGGGCCGGAGAGGGAGGGGTCCTGGGCCCGGGGCTCGGGCTCCTCGGGTTCCTCGGGCTCTTCCGCGTCCCGCGCCTCGCGTTCGGCGAGCGCCCGGAGCAGGTCGATTTCCACGCTGGGCAAGGGGGCGTCTTCCATAGGGTCCCGGAACGAGCAGTATAAACCAGTCCGGCCGCGGTCCCCAGGGGGCTAGCCGGTTCCGCCCCACTTCTCCCGCCGGGCGCGGACGGCGAAGATGCCCACGGCCGCGGCGGCGGAGACGTTCAGGGACGGCGTGCGGCCCTTGAGGGGGATGCGCACCAGGGTGTCGCAGGCCCGCGCCACCAGCGGGCGGAGGCCTTTTCCTTCGGCCCCGACGACCAGGACCACCGGGGCCCCGTAATCCGGCCCCGACACCGTCGTTTCGGCCGCCGCGTCCAGGCCGAAGACCCAGAATCCCCTATTTTTGAGCGTCTCGAGAGCCCGGACCGTGTTCTCCACCCGCGCCAGGGGCAGCAGCAGCGAGGCCCCGGCCGAGGTTTTCGCCGCCACGCCGGTCAGGGGGGCCGCGTGGCGCTTGGGGACGATCATGCCGTGGCAGCCGGCGGCCTCGGCCGTGCGGATGACCGCCCCCAGGTTGTGCGGGTCCTCCACCCCGTCCAGGACGACGACGAGCCCCGGGGGGTCGGCCAGGGCCCGGGCGATGACCGTCTCCAGGTCGGCATAGGGCACCGCCGCGACCTCCGCCACGACCCCCTGGTGGCGGGCCCCGCCCGCCAGGGTATCCAGGCGCGAGCGGGCCTCGAAGTGATACGGGAGATGGCGGGCCTTGGCGAGGGCCAGGAGGCGGCCCAGGGCGGCGCCGTGGTGGCCCTGGGCGAAGTGGAGGCGAACGACGCGGTCCGGCTCCCCGTCCAGCAGCTCTTCCACCGGGCGTACGCCGTAGACGCAGGCCGGGCCTTCCGGAGCGGCCTCCGGCTCGGGCCTCGGCGCCCTATCGTTTGACGCGCGTCGTGCCATCGGGCCGGTCCTCGAGGATGATGCCGGCGGCTTCGAGCTGCTTGCGGATGGCGTCGGCGCGGGCGAAGTCCTTGGATTTGCGGGCGGCGTTGCGCTCG
>CAZGRJ010000063.1:4810-13336 GCA_964528115.1 uncultured Nitrospirales bacterium | reverse complement strand
CCCAGGAAGACCCCGATGATCGTGGCGATGCCCACCGCCACGATGCCGATGGTCATGCTGATCCGCGCCCCGTGGATCATCCCCGCCAGGATGTCGCGCCCCAGCTTGTCGGTCCCGAGCAGGTGGTCGGCGGAGGGCGGCGCCAGGGGGTTCGTCAGGTCGATCCCGCTCGGCCGGTAGGGTATAGGGGGGAAGACGGCGTCGGGCCCGGCGTCGTCCTTGAAGTCCATGCCCACCAGCGGCGCCGGCCAGCGGGTAAATCCCAAGTCCACCAGCATCCCGCGGAACGCGGGGTAGTAGCGTTCGCCCTTGAAGGTCATGGTGTAGGGCCGGTCGTTGGCGAGCAGGTCGCCGAACAGGGCGCAGAACACCAGGGGCACCAGCAGCACCAGGGCGACCCGGGCCGTGCCGCTCGCCACCAGGCGGGCGAGGACGTCGCGGGACGGGGGGCGGGCGCTCACGAGGCCACCCGGCGCTTGAAGGTGACCCGCGGGTCCACCACGGTCAGCAGGATGTCCGAGAGCAGGATGCTCACCAGGGTCACGAGCGCCCCCATGGTGAAGACCGCCATGATGACCGGGTAGTCCCGCGCCAGGACCGCCTGGAAGCCGAGCTGGCCGATGCCGGGGATGGAGAAGATCGACTCCACGATGACGCTCCCGCCGATGAGCGACGGCAGGATGCCCGCCAGGATCGTGACCATGGGCACCAGGGAGTTGCGCAGGGCGTGCTTGTAGACCACGACGCGCTCCGACAGGCCTTTCGCCCGTGCCGTCAGGATGTAGTTCTGGGTGAGGGTCTCCAGCAGACTGCCGCGCATGAAGCGCGACAGCTCGGCGAATCCGCCGTAGGAGAGGATCACCACCGGCAGGAACAGGTGGATTCCCAGGTCCCACGCGCGCTCGAGCGGCGGCCACGAGGTCGAGTAGTCGGTGGCGTGCAGCCCCCCTGGCGGGAAGACGTCGTAGAAGTCGCCGCCCCCGAAGAAGACGATCGCCAGGATCGCCACCCAGAAGGTGGGCAGCGAGAACAGGACGAACGCCCCCACCGTCATGAGCCGGTCCAGGAAGGTGTAGGGGTGCGTGGCGGAGTAGATGCCGAGGGGCACGGCGACCACGTAGATGAGGATGATCGACAGGACGTTCAGGAGGATCGTCACCGGCAGGCGGCGGGCGATCTTGTCGATCACCGGCTGCTGGTCCTTGAACGACTCGCCGAACTTCAGCGTGACCAGCTTTCCCAGCCAGACGACGTACTGGACGTGGAGCGGCTTGTCGAGGCCGAACTGGGCGCGCCACTCGGTCACGGCCCGGTCCACCGCGGCGCGCTTGTCCGCCGCCAGGCCCGCGCCGCCGCTTGCTCCCAGGCCGCCGCCGGCCGCCAGCTTGGCCGGGTCGCCCGGGGCCATGTGGACGATAAGGAAGGAAATCAGCGTGATCCCGATGAAGGTGGGGATCATCCACAGCACGCGGACGGCGAGGTAGCGGGCCACGGGTCAGGCGCCGCCCCGACGGACGCGTTTCACGGCGTGGGCGCCTGGGCGGTGCCGTACTTCTGCAGGGCCTTCGGCACCCACCAGCGGCTGACGACCACGCCCCCGATGGGCAGCGCCTTCACGTTCTGGAAGCGGCGCTGGTAGGCCAGGACCGATTTCCGCATGAACAGGAACGTGTATGGCTGGTCGCGGTTGAGGATCTGCTGGAACTCCTTGTAGAGCGCGATCCGCTTCGGCTCGTCGAAGGTGCGCCGGTACTCGGTGAGGATCTGGTCCACGCGCTCGTCGTGGTAGCCGATGAAGTTGGAGCCGCCGTTCGCGATCTGGGACGAGTGCCAGACCTGGTAGGCGTCCGGCGGGTTGACGCTCATCGCCCAGCCCAGGACCACGGCGTCGAAGCGGCGGCCCTGCACGTCGTCCAGGAAGATCGTCCAGTCGATCTCGCGGATCTTCACCTCGATCCCGTGCTTGCGCAGCTCGTCCTGCACCGTCAGGGCCACGCTCTTGCGCACCTCGTTGCCGGAGTTGATCTTGATCTCGAACGAGAACGGGGTCTTCCTGCCGTCGATCACCTTGTCGCGGATGCCGTCGCCGTCGCTGTCCGTCCAGCCCCGCTCGGTGAGGAGCTTCTCCGCCGCCGCCGGGTCGTAGGGCGGGGGGACGAGGGACTCGTCGTACTCGGGGCGGAAGCGGTAGATGGGGCTGTTGATCACCTGTCCCAGGTCGAACAGGATCGTCTTCACCATCGCCTCCCGGTCGATCAGCATCGTCATGGCGCGCCGCACGTCCCGGTCGCGGAAGATGGGGCTGTCGTTGTTCCACCCAAGGTACGTGTAACTTGGCGAATAATAAGTTATTTTTGAAAAATTCTCCTTGAACTTGGCCGATTCGGTCTGGCGCAGGTGCTGGAGCGGGTCCAGCCCCATCACGTCCAGGTCGCCCGCCTTCAGGGTGACCAGGGCGGCGTCGGTGTTGTTGACGATCTTGAAGACCAGGCGGTCGATGTAGGGGGTCTCGACCCCCTCGTGGCCGTAGCCCCAGTAGTCCGGGTTGCGCACGAGCACCACCCGCTCGCCGGTCTTCCACTCCCCGAAGGTGTAAGGGCCGCTGCCCAGGGGGCTCCGGGCGAAGTCGCGGTTGAATTTCCGGGCGAAGGCGTCCACCGGGTCGGCGGCGGCGGGGTCCTCGCCCGCGATCTGGGCGAAGGTGACACCGTCCAGGTCGCCGTCCGGGTCGTAGTAGTGCTTGGGCAGCACGGGGATGCCGCCCAGGACGCTCTCGTTCAAAAAGTACGGCTCGGCGGCGGTGAAGCGGATCGTCAGCGGGTCCACCAGCGCCGCGCCCGTGATGGAGGCGTAGTAGACGCGCAGGAACGGGGCGTTGACCTTGGCGCACTTGATCGCCTTGATGGAGAACAGCACGTCCTCGCCGGTGACCGGCCTCCCGTCCGAGAACTTCGCGTCCGGGCGCAGGTGGAAGGTGTAGGTCAGGTGGTCGTCGGAGATTTCCGGCAGGGAGGCGGCCAGGAGCGGGCGCAGGGCCAGGGTGTCCGGGTCCCGGTCCAGGAGCGACTCGACCATGTAGGCGAGCAGGGACGACGCGGTGGCGTCGTTGCTGGTCAGGGGGTTGAGCTGCTCCGGGTCGGAGAGAAGGTGCTCGACGAGCCAGTCGCCCGTGACCGGCGGGCCCGCATCGGCCGGGGCCTTGGGCGCCGGGGCGGATGTCTCCTTCGCGCCCTTCTGGCAGCCGGCCAGGGGCCACGCCGCGAGGCAGAGGGCCAGGGCGAGGGCGAGCAGGGGGCGGGTGGGGGCGTGCACGGCCAAAGGGGGGCGGTCGGGGCGGGGCCGCGCGGGGCGGCGCGGCGCGGAATCTATCAGAGGGCCAAAACCCTGTCAAACCGGCGCGATCGGCGCAGGACCGGAGCCCTCGACGGGGTTTGCCATCCGGCCGAAACCGATGGTAGCATGGCAATTGGAATTGGCGGGTCGCTCAGCCCGATGTCGTTGCGACCCGCCCGGCTGAACGGACGGAATCGTCCGGGTGGAATTTCCCGGGTGTCCCGGCCGGCGGAGCGGCCGCCGGCGGAGGAGATTGGGACGTCCCGGGGGGCTTTTTTTAGGTTTGCGCGGTCCCGCCCGGGGCCGGCCGGACGTGCCGTGTGCGCGGGGCCGGCGGGCCGGAGAAACGGCGGGCGGGCCGTCGTGGTTCACAAAGGGGTGCGGTCTGGCATGACCGAACGTCCCGTCGTCCGCCGATCGGCGGACCTCGGCGTCTTGGCGCGGCTCGCGTCGGGCGCCGGAACGTGCGACGCGCGCGTCTCCCGACGCAGGGGGATGCGTGTGGCCGCGCGGCGCTTCGTTTCTCCATCCAATCCACCCTCCCGGTGCGCGTGCGGACGATGCGGGTGAACTGTCCCACCTGCGGCGCCACGACCACCTGGGAGGAAAACAGGCACCGGCCGTTCTGTTCCGAGCGGTGCCGGTTGATCGACCTGGGGCGCTGGGCCACCGAGGCCCACCGCATCCCGGGCGAGCCGGCACCCGAGGCCGTCCTCGAGTCCGACAGCGACGCCGATGGTCGCGCTCATCGAGAGGCCGACGACGAAACGGACGACCGGCCCGGTGCGTAACGCGACGGCGCCCCGCATGAGGGCCCCGTCGGGAAAGGGTTCTGCCGAATGGCAAGGGAAATCTATCTGATCGGGGTCGGACCCGAGGGGCGCCAGTCCCTCGTGGGAGGGACCCTCGACCTGATCCGCGGCTGCCACCTGATCGTGGGCGGCCGGCGGGTCGTCACCGAGTTCGAGGACCTCGGCATCCCCACCTATGCGATGTCCTCCAACCTGCGCCAGCTGGCCGACGTGATCGACGGCGCGGCAGCCGCGGTGGTGGAGGGGCGCGACGTGCAGGAGGCCTTCGTCCGGCGGGGACGGGGCGCGCAGGACGACGTGCAGGACGACATCGAGGACGACGACACCGATGGGGACGACGGTGACGCCGTCGCGACCGGCGAGGGCGAGGGCGATTCCGGGAGTGGAGGCGGGGGACGCTCCCGCCGCCGTGGCCGGCGCCGCCCCTCGCCCCGCAGCCGCGGGCGCGGACGGGGCGGGCCTTCGTCGGACGAGGGGCAACCCGAGGGGATGTCGGCCGAGCGCACGGGCGACGGCCCGGGAAACGGTCCGGAATCCGGCAACGACGCGAGCACGGACGACGACCGCGCGCGCGACGTGCCCGAGCGGTCGGTCCTGGACGCCGACGACCCGACGGTGGCCTTCTCCGTGGAGGTCCAGGCCGGCCAGACCGCGCCCGAGGAGGACGACGACGCCCCCGGCGGCGGCGTGGCCGTGGACTTCGGCCCCGGCGGTGCCCCGTCCGAGGCGCCCGAGGCTCCCGAGGCGCCGGCAGTCGCCGAGGACGCGCCCCCGGAAAGCGGTGAGACCGGCGAGACGGGCGAGACCGGCGAGGCCGAGGCCCCGGGCGAGCAGCCGGCCTCCGGCGAGCCCGCGACCGTGGCCCGCATCGCCGTCCTGGCGTCGGGCGATCCGAACCTCTACGGCCTGTCCAAGTTCCTCCTGGAGCGCTTCAAGAAGGAGGAGATCACCATCATCCCGCACGTCAGCGCCATGCAGCTGGCGTTCGCGGCGATCAAGGAGCCGATGAACGACGCGGTGGTCACCACCGCTTCCGGGCGCAACATCGACCGCCTGCTCAAGGTGGTGCGCCAGAACGCCAAGGTCGGCATCTTCACCGACAAGCGCCGCAGCCCCCGGGCGGTGGCGCGGGTGCTGGCCAAGCACGGGGTCGAGGCGCGCTGCTACGTCTGCCAGGACCTGGGCTCGCCCCGCGAGCGGATCATCATGGGCACCCTGGACGAGATCGGGAAGAAGAACTTCTCGCCCCTCTCGGTGATGATCCTGTTCAAGAACGCCGAGGACGTTCCGGCCGCGCCGCCCCAGGGCGGCCGCGAGGCGCAGGGACGCGAGAGCCAGAAGGGCGACGGCGGCCGGCGCCAGGGCCAGGGGCTCAAGGAGATCCCGCCCCCCGGCCGGGCGCCCAAGTACGACCTGGTCACGGGCCTGGGCATCCCGGACGAGATGCTGGCGGCGCGGCCCGAGAAGCTCATGCGCGCCGAGATGCGGGTCATCGTCCTCTCGAAGCTGGGCCTGACCAAGGCCAGCCGCATGTGGGACGTGGGGGCGGCGAGCGGCGCCCTGGCCGTGGAGGCCGCGCGGGTGGCGAACGAGGGCGAGATCTTCGCGGTGGAGCGCGACTTCGCCCAGATCCGCAACATCTACGAGAACATCAAGGCGCTGGGCGTCGAGAACGTGACCGTGATCGAGGGCGACATCGAGGCCCTCGCCGCCGGGCTGCCGGAGCCGGACCGGATCTTCGTGGGCGGCTGCGGCGGGCGCATGACCTCGGTGCTGGAGGCGTGCCTCAAGCGCCTCAAGCCCCAGGGCGTCATGGTGATCAACGCCACCACGCTGGACGCCCTCACGGAGGTCCAGCAGGTGCTCAAGGCCCAGCGCCTGCGCCACGAGATGGTGATCGTCAACCTGTCCAAGACGGTCGAGCGGGGCGGGCTGGAGTACTTCGAGGGCTTCAACCCCGCGTACCTGATCACCACCCGCAAGGACTAGGGCGGTGGCCGCCGGGTCGCCGTCCAACCCCGACGGGATGGGCGATCAGCCCTGGGACCGCATCTACGTGGTCGGGGCCGGGCCCGGCGCGGCCGACCTGATCACGGTGCGGGGCCGCGACCTGCTCCAGGCGGCCGACGTGGTGGTGTACGCGGGCTCCCTCGTCAGCCCGGAGCTCCTCTCCTGGGCGCGGGAGGACGCCGCCCTGCACGACAGCGCCGGCATGGCCCTGCCCGACATCGTGCAAACGATGACGGACGCCTTCCGCGCCGGCCTGAGGGTCGTCCGGCTCCAGACCGGCGACACGAGCCTGTACAGCGCCCTGGCGGAGCAGGTGCGGCCCCTGGCGGAGGCGGGCATCCCGGTCGAGGTCGTCCCCGGCGTCAGCTCGGCCATGGCGGCGGCGGCGGTCCTGGGGTGCGAGTTCACCCTGCCGGAGGTGGCCCAGAGCGTCATCTTCACCCGCATGGCGGGCCGCACGCCCGTGCCCGAGGGCGAGGACCTCGCCGACCTGGCGCGGCACGGCACCACGCTGGTCCTGTTCCTCTCGACCCAGATGATCCACAAGGTGGTGGAGGCCCTCTCGGAGGGCTACCCGCCGGACACCCCCGTCGCCGTCGTCTACCGCGCCACCTGGCCCGACCAGCAGGTGGTGCGCGGCCGCCTGGACGACATCGTGGAGAAGACGCGGGCGGCGGGCATCAAGATGACGGCCCTGATCGTCGTGGGGCGCGTCCTGGACCAGATGGCGCTCGCCCCGGAGGCGTTCCGCCACTCCAAGCTGTACGACCCGGCGTTCTCCCACGGCTTCCGGCGCGGGGCCCGGGCGGGCGCGGGATCGGGAGACGCGTGAGCGTGCGCCTCCGGCCGCTTCTGCTCGCCGTGGCGTGCGTCGCCGGGCTCGCGGCGCCCGCGACCGCGGCGCCGCCCGCGTCGCAGTCGGTGGCGGTGTACGTGAACGTGGACGAGATGTCCGCCCTGTGGCCGTTCCGCGACCCGGAGACCCACGCCTTCCCGAAGGAAGGGGAGCCGGGCCGCGAGGCGTACCTGAAGCGCTGGAACGACGTGATCAACCACGCCTTCCGCGAGCTGCGGCGGCGCGTCCCGGCGGACTACGCCCTGGTCGCCGCCCGCGACCCGGACGCGCCCTACGCCCTCAAGATCGACGTGTGGATCGCGGACCTCGCCACGTCGTGCGGCGCCCCCACGTTCTACAAGTACCTCTGGGTCCGCACCTTCCCCGGGCGGAACGGCGTCATCACGAACTGGGACGGCCTGGGCGTGCGCTCGACCACCCTCGTGAGCACCGAGATGCCCGAGGCGGATCGCCACGGCGCCGACCTGGACGCCTGGGTGGAGATGTGGGCCCAGGTGCCCTACCTCCACGTGGCCCCCGCGCCGCCCGGCCAGCCGCCCGGAGGCGAACCGCCCGGAGGCGAACCGGAAAACGCGCCGGTGCCGTCCGGAGAGAAGGGGCCCGAGGTGTGACGGCCCGGGCCCTCATGGTCTGCGGCACCGCGTCCCACGCGGGCAAGAGCCTCATCGTCACGGCCCTGTGCCGCATCCTGCGGGACGACGGCCTCGCCGTGGCGCCGTTCAAGGCCCAGAACATGTCGAACAACGCCGCCGTGGCGGACGGGGGCGAGATCGGCCGCGCACAAGCCCTCCAGGCCCGCGCCGCGGGCATCGCCCCGGGCGTGCGGCTGAATCCGATCCTCCTGAAACCCGTGGGCGACCTGCGCAGCCAGGTGGTGGTGGCGGGGCGCGTGCTCGACACGATGGACGTGCGCGCCTACCACCGCTGGCAGGAGACGGACGGGCGCCGCGTCGTCGCCGAGCATTATGCGGCCCTCGCAGAGGGCTGCGACGCCGTCGTCCTCGAGGGCGCGGGCAGCCCGGTGGAGGTGAACCTGCGCGACCACGACCTGGCCAACCTCTGGATGGCGCGGGTCGCCGATGCCCCGGTTCTGATCGTCGGCGACATCGACCGGGGCGGTGTCCTGGCGGCCCTGGCGGGCACGCTGGAGCTGATGGACCCCGCCGACCGGGCGCGGGTGAAGGGCTTCGTCATCAACAAGTTCCGGGGCGACCGCTCCCTGCTGGAGCCCGCCCTCGATTACCTGCGCGTCCGCACCGGCGTCGCCACCCTGGGCGTGATCCCGCACCTGGAGCACGACCTGCCCGAGGAGGACGGCCTGGGGACGGTGGATTCCCAGGCATCCGACCGGCCCCTCACCGTCGCCGTGATCCGCCTGCCCCGCATCGCCAACTTCACCGACCTGGACCCCCTGCGCGTCGAGGCCGACGTGGCCGTCCGCTACGCCGACCGGCCCGAGGCCCTCGACGGCGCCGACCTGGTCGTCCTGCCGGGCACCAAGGCGACGCTGGCCGA
>CAZGRJ010000063.1:0-4710 GCA_964528115.1 uncultured Nitrospirales bacterium | reverse complement strand
ACGGGCGGGACGCCGCTGTTCGCGGACGCCCCGGCGGGGTCGGGAATTCGGGCGGGGAACGTGTGGGGCTGCTACCTGCACGGCCTGTTCGAGAACGACGCCCTCCGCCGCGCCGTCCTGGCGCCGCTCCGGACCGCGCGGGGGCTGCCGGAGCCGCCACCGGTGTCCTACGCCGCCGCCCTGGACGCCGCCATCGACCGCCTCGCGGGCGCGGTCCGCAAGCACCTGGACGTGGAGGCCGTGCGTGCCCTCCTTTGATGCGCTCCTGGCGGGCCCGGGCGTGATCGCCCTGGCCGTCGCCCTCGACGCCCTATTGGGCGATCCGCCCGGCTGGCCCCACCCGGTGCGCCTCATGGGCACGGCCATCGCGGGCTACGAGCGTGCCGTCCGGCGCGGGGTATCGACCCCCCAGGGGCTGCGTGTCGCCGGCGGGGTCCTGGCGATCGGGCTGCCGGTGCTGACGTGGCTCGTCGCCACGGGCCTGCTCGCCCTCGCGTCAGCGCTCCACCCGATCCTAGGTCTCGCCCTGGCCGTCTACCTCGCCTACACCTGCCTCTCCCTGCGCGGCCTCGCGGACGCGGTGGCGGCCGTGGGGCGACATCTGGCGACGGGCGACCTGGAGGGCGCGCGGGCGGCCGTGGCCCACGTCGTGGGGCGGGAGACGGCCCGGCTGGAGGCCCCCGAGGTCGCGGCGGCGGCGGTGGAGTCGGCGGCCGAGAACACGTCCGACGGCGTCACGGCGCCGCTGCTCTGCCTGGCCCTCGGCGGCCCGGCCCTGGCCCTGGCCTACAAGGCGGTCAACACGGCGGACTCCATGGTCGGCTACCGGGACGAGCGCTACGCCGAGTTCGGCCGGGCGGCGGCGCGCCTGGACGACCTCGCCAACTGGGTCCCCGCGCGCCTGACGGCGCTGTTCCTGGTCGCGGCGGCGGCGCTCCTGGGCCTGTCGGGGAGGCGCGCGTGGCGCGTGGCGCGGTCCGATGCGCGGCGGCACGACTCGCCCAACGCCGGCTGGCCCGAGGCGGCGGTGGCGGGGGCCTTGGGCGTGGCCCTCGGCGGCCCGGCGACCTACCACGGGGCGGTGCGCATGCGTGCCGTCCTGGGCGGGGGCGGCGGCGTGCCCGCGGCGGCGGACGTGGGGCGCGCGGTGCGCCTGACGTGGCTCGCGGGGGGCCTCGCGGCCCTGTGCGCGGTCGCCGTGCGGTGGGCGGTCTTCCTCTAGGTGCCCCGGGCGTGACCCTCCCGCACCAGCACCACGGCGGCAACGTGGACGAGGTCGCCGCCAAGTGGGGGGTGCCCCCGCGTCTGGTCGATTTCTCGGTCAACACGCACCCCTTCGGACCGCCCCGCGAGGCCCTCGCCGCCGCGCGCCGGGCGGTGGCCGAGGCCGACCGCTACCCGGAGCCGGACGCCGCCACGCTGGTCCGTGCCCTCGCCGCCGCCCACGGCCTGCCCGACGGCGCCGTCCTGGCGGGCAACGGCGCCACGGAGCTGATCGACCTGGTGCCCCGCGCCTTAAGCGTCCGCCGCGCCGTCGTCGTCGCCCCCGCCTACGGCGAGTACGCCGCCGCCCTGGTGCACGCCGGGGCCGAGGTGGTCACGGTGCCCCGGGCCGACCTGGGGCAGTTCCCCGCGGCCGAGGTGTGCGAGACGGTGGGCCGGGCGCGCGCCGACCTGGTGGTGGCCGGCAGTCCCAACAACCCCACGGGGGAGCGCCTGGACGACGGGGCGTTCGTGGGCCTCCTGGCGGCGTGCGAGGCGGCGGGGGCGCGGCTGCTGCTGGACGAGGCGTTTGTCGAATACGACGCGGCCGGGTCGCGGGTCGGCATGGTCACGGAGAGCCCGGCCCTGATCGTGCTGCGCGGCTTCACCAAGTTTTACGCCCTGGCGGGCCTGCGGGTGGGGTGGCTGGCGGCGGCGCCGGAGGTGGCCGAGCGGCTGCGGGCCGCGCGCCCGCCGTGGAGCGTCAACCGGGTGGCCCAGGCGGCGGCCCTGGCGTGCCTGGGGCTCACGGGGTACGAGGCGCGGGAGCGGGAGCGGGTGGCGCGCCTGCGGGGGCGTTTTTCCAACGCGCTCAAGGGCTTGGGGCTGGAGGTGTTGCCGTCGGACGCCAACTTTCTGCTGTGCCGCCTGCCGCGCGGGACGAGCGCGGACCGGCTGTACGAGGGGCTGGCGCGGGACGGGTACCTCATTCGCCACTGCGCGTCGTTCGGTCTTGGGGACGGGTATATCCGGGTCCGGGTTCACCGGCCGGGGATCATGCGGCCGTTCCTGGCGGCATTGGCGCGCCGGCTGCGGGAGAGGGAGCTTCGGGCGTGAGGCGGCGGGTCATCGGCTCGATCCTGGATTCGATCATGGGGTTGTCCATGATGGCGGTGACGGCCGGGTCCATGATGGCGAGCCCGGCGCTCGCGGCGTCACCGGAAGCCGGGGCGGCGCGTTTTTCGGCACTCGGGTGCGGCGGCTGCCACGCGGTGACGAAGCCCGATCCCGGCATGACGATCGCGCAGCGGGTGGCGCGCAAGGGGCCGGACCTCTGGTTCGCGGGCAGCAAGCTCCGGGCGGACTGGCTGAAGGGCTGGCTCCCGGCGCCCAAGGCCATCTCCGGCATCCGCTACGACGCCTTGGCCCCCGAGACGAATCCGCCCGCGCACCCGGCGGCCCCGGCGGCGGACGTGCCGGACCTGACGGCGTACCTCATGTCCCTGACCGATCCGGAGATGCCCACGGGGGTCGTGCCGCGGGAGCGGCCGGACCCGGTGGGGATGCTCCAGGGGCGCATCCTGTTCAGCCGCGAGCAGCAGTGCTTCGCCTGCCACCGGCTGGAGACCCGCGCCGGGGTGGAGGCGGGGGGCATCACCGGGCCGTCCCTGGAGGACGCGGGGCGGCGCCTGAACCCGGACTGGGTGTATGCGTACCTCGTCGATCCCCGGCGCTACGTGCCGGTGCCGCGCATGCCGGTCTACTTCGGGACGGTCTACTCCGACTACGGCAAGGCCGAGATGCTCACCCTGGCGCGCTACCTGGAGACGCTGGCGCCGTGAGGTGGATCGCCGTGCTGTTCGCCCTGCTGGTGGCCGCGCCCGCCTGGGCCGAGGACCCGATTCCCGACACCTTTGGGTTCCTGTGCGCCCAGTGCCACGGGGTGCACGGCGACGGGAAGGGGCCGAACGCGAGCCCGTCCCTGGAGGCCCAGCCGGCGGACCTGACGGACCCCGTCTACATGGCGAAGTTCACCGACGACCAGATCGTCCGGACGATCACGTTCGGGGGCCCGGCGAACGACCTGTCGTCCCTCATGCCCCCGTGGGGCAACCGGCTTACCGCGGAGGAGATCCGGGGGCTGGTGCGCTACATTCGCACGCTGTGCCGCTGCCGGGGTCCGGGCGCGGGGGTGGCCCCAGACCCGGCACCAGGTCCCTGACCCCCGCCACGCACGGGAAACCGGCCTCCGGCGCGGGCGCGGCGGCCGTGTTCGGGTGCAGGACGTGGACCCGGTGGGCGATCCCGAAGGCCGCCGCCGAGGCGAGGTTCCGGGCCGAGTCCTCCACCAGGACGGCCCGCGCCGGGTCGTAGGGGAGCCGGGCGTTCAGGCGGTCCCAGAACGCCGCGTCCTCCTTGCCGGCCCCCAGGTCGAAGGCCGACACGGCGGCGTCCAGGAGGGCCGGAAGACCCGTCACTTCCGCCTTGACCCGCACCGTGTCCGGGTGGGCGTTCGTGACGAGCACGCGCCGCACGCCGCGCCGCCCGAGGGCCTCCAGAAAACACGTCGCGTGGGGCAGCCAGGCGATGCCGGCGGCGGCCTCCGCCTTCAGGGCCGGGATGTCCAGGCCCAGCTCGCGGCTCCAGAAGTGCAGGTCGGTCCAGTTGAGCGTGCCCTCCTCGGCCTCGTAGCGGGCGATCAGGGCGCTCCGGGCGGCGTCCAGGTCCAGGGCATTCCGGGCCGCGTAGCGGGCCGGGACGAGGGCGTGCCAGAAGTCGTCGTCGAAGCGCCGGTCCAGGAGCACCCCGTCCATGTCCAGGAGGGCGGTGTCGATGGCGTCCCACGGGAGCATCCGGGGAGCGTAGCGGGGAGCGGCCCGGCGGGCAAGGGAGCGGGGAGGACACTGTTCGTTGTATCGGCAATGGCCGCCGGAGTGTCAGACCACGTTTGTTGCCGCACTGCTGGCACTCAAGAACGTGGCCGTAGCGCACGTCTATCAGATGATCTGGGCGGACTGCATCGTCCGGAAAGCGCTTGAAAAAGCGTTGAACCGTTTGTCGAGGATGCGCGCAAGGCCACGCTTGAGCCCCATATCCTTGAGCACGTCGCGCCGGGCGCCACGATCAGCAGCGACGAATGGGTTTCCTACCGGGGCGCTCTCCAAGCGCGGCTATGACCACCATACGGTCAATCACAGCAAGGACGAGTGGGTTCGCGGGGACGTTCATACGAACGGGATCGAGAACCTGTGGGCGCAGTTGAAGCGGAGCATCAAGGGGACGCACATTCACGTTTCCAAGAAGCACCTGGACAAGTACCTCGTGGAATTCGAGTGCCGCTTCAACATACGTCATTCTCCCCAGGAGATGTTTGACCGTCTTTTGATGGCTTTCTAGCCATCCGGTCTAGAAGGCGGTCAAAGGCCTCCCCATTCCCCTCCGTCGGATGCTCCTTGGCGACGTGGCACAGCTTCTTCGCCTTGCGGGCTTCTTCCAGACTTAGGTGCT
>CAZGRJ010000062.1:0-13419 GCA_964528115.1 uncultured Nitrospirales bacterium | reverse complement strand
CGATGTTCCGCACAAGCAGCCGCCCGGGGGGCGTCACGACCCACGCGCCGTCGCAACGCGCCAAGCCGTCATCCTACCCCAACAACGCCTCCGGATGCCGGTCCGCCACGCGCAGCAGCGCCAACGCCGGCCCGCGGGGAACGCGGCGGCCCTGCTCCCAATCCTGGAGCGTGCGCACGCTCACGCCGAGCAGGGCGGCAAAGGCGGACTGCGAAAGGCCTGCCTTTTCACGGATGGCCTTGACGTCGCGGGGCACCTCAACCTTCCACCGGCGCCCCTTGCCCGCCTTGATCGCCTTCAGGCCGTCCAGAATCTCGCGCCCGATGTCCCGCTTGGTCATCGCTCGATCTCCTCGCGCAGGGCGCGCAGCACATGCAGGGGAATGTCCTCGGCCTCGTTCTTGGCGTAGAGGGTCAGCAACCAGATCTCTCCTTCCCGGCGCCGCCAGTAGTAGATGACCCGCAGGCCGCCCCGCTTGCCATGGCCCTTGCCGGCCCAGCGGAGCTTGCGGATGCCGCCGCTGCCGGGGATGACCCGGCCCGCCTCGGGGTGGCCGGCCAGGGCCCATTGCAGGGCGGCGTACTCGTCGTCGTCGAGGTAGCTCCCCACCAGCCGGGCGAACAGGGGCGCCTCGACGAACGTCACATGGGGATTATACGGCATTGCCGTACCTTTGTCAGGTTGCCCCGAACGCCCCACTCCGCGCGGGGCTACTCGTGCCTTGGATCAAGCGTCCCCGGCAGGCACGCAAAGCGCCACACGACCCGGTGCCCGTCCGGATTCCGGAAGATCACGGCGTCCTTGCCGCCCAGGATGATGCCGGCGCCCTCGGCGTCGGTCTCGTCGGCCAGGTGGCCGTTGGTGGCCTTGAGCTTGGCGTCGATGTAGGCGGACTTCGTCTTGACGCAGTCCTCGTACTTCGGCCACGCGTCCACGATCTGCCAGGGGCCGTGGAAGCCCAGGCTCGCCCACAGGACCCAGGAGCCGGCGGCGACGGCCGCCACGGTCACGCCGTGAGGCATCCGGGGCATGGCGGGTCCTCCCTTACACGGTCCGGCTGAACCGCTCCCCTTCGCGGGTGCCGAGGTAGGCGTCGAAGGCCATGGCGATGTTGCGGACGAGCAGGCGCCCGGCGGGGGTGACGACCCAGGCGCCGCCGTCGCGGGCCACCAGGCCGTCGGCCTCGAAGGCGTCGAACGCGCCCAAGGCGTCGGCGAAGTGTTCCCGGAAGTCGATCCCGTGGCGGGCGCCGAGGGCGGCGGGGTCGATGCGGAAGTCGCACATCAGGCGCGTGATGACGTCGCGGCGCAGGAGGTCCTCGTCGGTGAGCAGCAGGCCGCGCTCGACCGGAAGCTCGCCGGCGTCGATGCGGGCGTAGTACTCGGCGAGCTTCTTGACGTTCTGGACGTAGCAGCGCGAAAGCTGGCCGATGGCGGTGACGCCGAAGGCGTACATGTCGCACCCGGCGTGGGTCGTGTAGCCCTGGAAGTTGCGGTAGAGCGTGCCCTCGCGCTGGGCGCGCACCAGCTCGTCGTGTCTTTGGGCGAAGTGGTCCATGCCGATGAAGGCGTAGCCCGCGCGGGTGAAGCGGTCGGCCACCATCTCGAAGATGTCCAGCTTCTCGGCGGGGCTCGGCAGGTCGGCCTCGCGGATCATCACCTGGTGCTTCTTGAGCCACGGCACGTGGGCGTAGTTGAAGGTCGCCACCCGGTCCGGGGCCATGTCGATCACCTCGTCCACCGTGGGTGCGAAGCGGGCGACGCTCTGGAGCGGCAGGCCGTAGATCAGGTCCACGTTCACGGACGAGAAGCCCACCTCGCGGCACTCGTCGAAGACCTTCCGCGTCAGGTCCACCGGCTGGATGCGGTTGACGGCCTTCTGGACCTCCGGGTCGAAGTCCTGGATGCCCATGGAGCAACGGTTGAAGCCGGCCTCGCGCAGGGCGACCAGGTGCTCGCGGGTGCAGTCGCGGGGGTCCAATTCGACGCCCGCCTCCATGTCGGGGGCGAGTTTGAAGTGCTGCCGCACGTAGGCCATGAGGCGCCCGATCTGCTCCGGGGAAAGGTACGTGGGCGTGCCGCCGCCCCAGTGGAGCTGGGTGACCACGCGGCCGGGGGCGATGCGGGCGGCGACGCGGGCGACCTCCTCCGTAAGGCGGTCCAGGTACGGAAACACCTTCTCGGGCTTCTGCGTGACCACGACGTTGCAGCCGCAGTACCAGCACAGGGTGTCGCAGAACGGGATGTGGAAGTAGAGCGACAGGGGCCGCTCGGCCTCTTCGCGGTTGGTGCGGTCGATTTCGGCGAGATACGCCTCGGCGTCGAATTTTTCCGTGAAGTGCGGCGCCGTGGGGTAGCTCGTGTAGCGCGGCCCGGGCCGGTCGTACTTGGCGATCAGGCGCCGGTCGACCACCACCGGGTCGGCGGGGTGCGCGGCCGGGTGGCTCACGGGGCCCGGAACTCCTGGGCCGCGCGGATGAAGGCGCGGGCGTGGTCGGGCTCGATGTCGGGCAGGATGCCGTGGCCCAGGTTCACGATGTGCCCCGGCGCCGGGCCGAAGCGCTTCAGCATGCGCTCGGTCTGGCGCATGATGGCGTCGGTGGGGGCGTAGAGGACGCACGGGTCCAGGTTGCCCTGCAGGGCCACCCGGTCGCCGATCTCGGCACGCGCCCGCTTCGCGTCGGTGGTCCAGTCCAGGCCCACCACGTCGCAGCCGGTGTCGGCGATGGCGGTGAGCCACTGGCCGCCGCCCTTCACGAACACGATCACGGGCACCCGCTCGCCGTGGGCGTCGGTCCTCGGGATCTCCTGGACGATGCGGGTGATGTAGGCCAGGGAGAACTCGCGGAACTCCGCGTCCGCCAGGATGCCGCCCCAGGTGTCGAAGAGCTGCACCGCCTGGGCCCCGGCGGCGATCTGGGCCGCCAGGTAGGCGGTCACGGCGTCCGCCACCTTCTCCAGCAGGGCGTGCAGGGTCTCCGGCTCGCCGTAGAGCATGGCCTTGGTGCGCTCGAAGTTGCGCGAGCCGCCCCCCTCCACCATGTAGGTCGCCAGGGTCCACGGGGCGCCGGCGAAGCCGATGAGGGGGACCCGACCCGCCAGCTCCTTGCGGATCAGGCGCACCGCGTCGCACACGTAGGCCAGCTCCACCTCCGGGTCGGGCCGGCCCAGGTGGGCCACGTCGGCGCGGGAGCGGACCGGCTCGGGGAACGACGGGCCCTCCCCCTCCAGGAAGGTGAGCGGCATCCCCATGGCCTCGGGGACGACCAGGATGTCGGAGAACAGGATGGCCGCGTCCACGCCCATCAGGTCCACGGGCTGGAGCGTCACCTCGGCGGCGAGCTCCGGCGTGCGGCAGAGGGTGAGGAAGTCCCCGGCGCGGGCGCGGGTGGCGCGGTAGGCGGGCAGGTAGCGGCCGGCCTGGCGCATCATCCACACGGGGCGGCGCTCGGTGGGCTGCCGCAGGCAGGCGCGTATGAACAGGTCGTTGCGTGTCACGGCACTCGCCGATGTCCCCGAAAGCCCGGCGTAAAGCGGTCTAGAAGGCCTCGTCTTCCTCCTTCAGGGTATCAAGAATCGTGTCGATCGTGATGAGGGCGACGCTGATGATGTTCGCCACCAGGGCCCCGATGGCGAGGCCCGTGGCGAGGGACAGGTTGCCGAACCCGAAGAACGCCACCACCGCCGGGATCAGGTGCAGGTCGGCCACCAGGCTCGTGGCCATCAGCTCGGCCCCCAGGGTCTTGCGGGAGCCCAGCTTGAGGAGCGTGGCGATCAGGCTCATGGCGACGGTGATGATCAGGTTGTAGGGGTCGCCCCCGTACACGAAGCTGGCGTTGCTCGTGAGCGCCATGAGGATGAAGAAGATGGCGGCGACCTTGCCCCAGTCCATGGTCCGTCTCCTTTATTCGCCGCCCGCTTCCGCGGATTCGGGCTCGGCGGGCGTGGCGGGGGCCAGGTGCTCCTCCAGGCGCGCCAGCTGGGCCGGCGTGCCGATCACCATGAGGGTGTCACCCGCCTGGAGGACCTCGTCCGGCGAGGGGTTGATGCGCGCCTTGCGGTCGCCGCGCTTGATGGCGATGACGTAGGCCCCGGTCTTGCGGCGCAGGTCGGTGTCGCGCAGGGTCTTGCCCGTGAGGGGCCCCTGCTCGCCCAGGACCTCCTCGCGCAGGTCCAGCTCGGTGTACTCGCCGTAGGCCACCCGCTCCAGGATGCTGGCGTGGCCCTGGGTCGGGGGCCGCAGGGCCAGGGCGCCGATGCGGTTGCCGATCAGGCTGTCGGGCGAGACCACGTAGTCCGCCCCCACCCGCTCCAGGCGGGCCTTGGCCTCCGGGCCGCTGCACGTGCTCACGATGAACAGGTCGCGCCCGGTCTGCTCCTCGAAGATGCGGCCGGTGACGGCGACGGTGATGTTGTCGGCGTCGTTCTTGAAGGTCGTGATGATGCCCCGGGCCTGCTCCACGGCGGCGCGTTTGTACGACTCGTTGTGGAACGGGTCGCCCTGGATGTAGAGCTCCACCCCGTCCGCCTTGAGCTGGCGCAGGCGGCCCGTCTCGCCCTCGATCACCACGAAGGTCACGTGCCGGCGCTTGAAGACCCGCGCCAGCTCCCGGGCGATGGGTGTGTAGCCCACCACGACGTAGTGGTCACAGAGGGCGGCGATGCGGTTCTCCATGTTCTTAAGCCCCACCAGCCCGAACAGGTCGCGCCGGGCCACCACCTCCACGAACACGCCAACGGAGTAAGTGAACACCGCGAAGCCGCCCATGATCAGGGCCATGGTGAAGATGCGCCCCGCCCTGGAGAGGGGGTGGACCTCGCCGAACCCCACGGTGGCGACGGAGATCACGGTCATGTACATGGCGTCCAGGAACGGGAAGCCGTCGATCGCCATGTAGCCCAGGGTGCCGGTGAGCAGCAGGAGGATCGTCAGGATGAGGGGGGGCCGCAGGCGCGCCAGGGCGTCGAACAGGTCCCCCTGGGGGGCCCGAACGGTGCGTCTGAAGAGGGGATGCTCCCATGCCATCGGTGGGGCCCATCGGTGCGAATTGTCCGCCGTCGGAGCGGGCGGGGCCGGCGTCCCGGGCCGCCCGCCGGACGGCGCCCCCTACTTCTTGGTGCCCGTCGGCAGGCCCCGGACGCTGGAGAAGACGTGCGACGCCTTCTTGCCCGGGCGGATGTAGGGCACCGCGTTCTGGATCGCCACCGAGGCGTCGGCGAAGCCGGTCAGGATCAGCTTGATCTTCTGCGGGTAGGCGGCGATGTCGCCCACGGCGAAGACGCCGGGGATGTTGGTCTGCATGTCCGGGTCCACCTTGATGGCGCTCTCCTCGAACCGCAGGTCCCACTCCACGATGGGCCCCAGGTCGTTCTTGAAACCGAGCAGGCACAGGAGCCGGTCGCACTTGAGCTCCAGGGTCTCGCCGCCCTTGCTCTCCACCGTGACGGCGGCAACGTGGTCGTTGGCGTCGAAGTGGACTTCCTTGAAGTTGTATGGCGTGACCACGTTGACCTTGCCCGCTTCGGCCAGGGCCTTCATCTTGGCGACGCTGTGGCCCATGGCGCGGAACTCGTTGCGGCGATGGACGACGGCCAGGCTGTTGGCGTCCTCGGCAAGCCCCAAGACCCAGTCCAGGGCCGAGTCGCCTCCCCCCAGGATCACGACGTCGCGCCCGGCGAACTTGGACTTGTCGCGCACGGCGGTGAACACGCCCTTGTCCTCGCCGTACCGGGCGAACAGCTCCTCGTCCGGGACACGTGGGCTGAAGGCGCCGATGCCGGCGGCGATGATCACGGCGCGGGAGTAGAAGACGTTGCCCAGGTTGGTGCGCACGGCCAGCACCCGGTGCTTGAGGCGCTCAACGCCGATCACCGTCTCGCTCAGGTGGATCTGGGGCTTGAACTGCACGGCCTGCTCGTGCAGGCGGTCCACCAGGTCCTTGGCGGTGACGGCGGGGAAGCCCGGGACGTCGTAGATCAGCTTCTCCGGGTAGAGGGCCGTGAGCTGGCCCCCGACCTCCGGCATGCTGTCAATCATCCGGCACTTGGTCTCCTGGATGCCCGCCGCGAAGACCGTGAACAGCCCGGCGGGACCGGCGCCGATGACGGTGATGTCCTCGATCTGGGCGTCGGGCGCCGTCTCATCGCCCAGCTCCGCCGGCATCTCCAACAGTGACTCAGCCATGGGTTCCCTGTCGCTCCTCGACGATCCCGTCCCCCGGCGCGCCCGAGCGGCACGCCGCACCAAATCCCCGCACCCGGCACGCCCGGGGCACACCACGCCCGCCTCCCGTAAGGGGGCGCTCATTTAATCAACTGGCGCGGACGGCTGTCAACGGCGCGGGGCGGGGCTCCGCGCGCTGGGCATGGCGCCCGGGGCCGCCTATAATCGCGGCGTTGGACGGGGCGGTGGGGCCGGACCCGCGTCCCGAGACCGGGAGCCCCCGCCGTGAGCCGCATCCTGCGCATCGCCATGGCCCAGATCAACGTCACCGTGGGGGCGGTGGCGGAGAACGTGGACCGCATCCGGCGCGAGATGGACCGGGCCGCGGAGGCGGGGGCCCACGTCGTGACCTTCCCCGAGCTGGCGATCCCGGGCTACCCCCCGGAGGACCTGCTGTTCCACCCCCGCTTCGTGGCCGAGGCGGAGCGCGGCCTCGCCCGGGTGGCGGCCCACTGCCCGGACCTGGTGGCCGTGGTGGGAACCGTCGTCCCGGCCCCCGGCGGGCGGCTGCACAACGCCGCCGCGCTGCTCCACGGCGGGGAGGTGCGGGACGTCTACCACAAGGTCAACCTGCCCAACTACGGGGTGTTCGACGAGCAGCGCTACTTCGTGCCCGGCGCCCGCCTGCCCGTGCACACCCTGGGGGACGTGCGGATCGGCGTGAGCGTGTGCGAGGACCTGTGGGCCCCGGACGGGCCGCCCTACCTGCAGGCCGCGTGCGGCGGGGCCGAGGTGCTGCTCAACATCAACGCCTCCCCCTACCACGTCGGCAAGCGCGAGGAGCGCGAGCGCCTGGTCCTGGAGCACGCCCGCCGGGGCGGGGCGTTCGTCTGCTACAACAACCTCGTGGGCGGCCAGGACGAGCTCGTGTTCGACGGCCAGGGCCTCATCGCCGCCCCGGACGGCACGGTCATCGCCCACGGTCCGGCCTTCAAGGAGGCCCTGATCGTGGCGGACCTGGACCTCTCCCAGGTGCCCGCCGGGCGCAAGGCCCCCGATCCGCCCGCGCCGGGCCACGACCAAGTGGCGGCCGTCCCCTTGCTGGACCGAATCCCCGAGGCGCCGCGGGACCGGGTGACCCCCATGCAGGTGGCCCCCCTGGACCGGCTGGAGGAGATCCACCAGGCGCTCCTGACCGGCATCCGCGACTACCTGGGCAAGAACGGCTTCTCCGCCGCCGTGGTGGGGCTGTCCGGGGGGATCGACTCGGCCCTCGTCGCCAACCTCGCCGCCGAGGCCCTGGGGGCCGACAACGTCACCTGCGTCTTCATGCCGAGCCGCTACTCGTCAGGCGAGTCGCGCCGCGACGCCGAGGCCCTGTGCGCCTCCATCGGCGTGCGCCTCCTCACGCTGCCCATCGACGAGCTGTTCGCGGCCTACCTGGAATTGCTCAAGGGCGCGTTCGGCGACCGCCCGCCGAACGAGGCGGAGGAGAACCTCCAGTCGCGCATCCGCGGCAACCTGCTCATGGCCCTGTCCAACAAGTTCGGCTACCTGGTGCTCACCACGGGCAACAAGAGCGAGATGGCCGTCGGCTACGCCACCCTCTACGGCGACATGGCGGGGGGCTTCGCCGTGATCAAGGACCTGCCCAAGGCGCTGGTGTTCGGCCTGGCCGGGCACGTCAACGCCACCGCCGGGCGCGAGGTGATCCCCCGGGCCATCATCGAGAAGGCCCCCACGGCCGAGCTGCGCGAGAACCAGCTCGACACGGATTCCCTGCCGCCCTACGAGGTCCTGGACCCGATCCTGGAGGCCTACGTGCGGGACAACCGCTCCATCGACGAGATCGTGGCGGCGGGATTCGAGCGTGAGACCGTCGCGCGGGTCCTGCGCATGGTGGACCTTGCCGAGTACAAGCGCCGCCAGGCGCCCCCCGGCATCCGCATCACTCCCCGGGCCTTCGGGCGCGACCGGCGCATGCCCATCACCAACCGGTTCCGCGAGACCTGACGGGTGTCCAAGGCACCCCAGCCGCCCGAACCCGGCGGCCTGCCGGTCCGCGTGGCCGTCGGGCAGGCGCCCGACCTGTGGCCGGGCTCGGCGATCTTCTTCGCCGACCTGTACGCGATCTTCTACGGCGAGCCCGAGAAGACCCGCCAGCTGGAGGAGAACGTCAGCGGCTTCTTCGGCTACGGCGGGCGCCTCATCCCCATGCTGGGGCTGCTGTTCAAGGGCCCGGACAACCTGCTCGTGCTCCAGGAGCCGGTGGAGCCCGACCTGCCGCACTACTTCGCGGAGCGCCTGGGGCTCGCCGTGCCGCCGGTGGAGGTGGTGGACCACCGCAACTACGACACGTTCTACGCCGGGCTCGCCGCCAACTCCGGCCTGGTGGAGCGCCTGGAGCACCACCCCGCGCCCATGCTGGACGGCTACGTGACCGACCCGCCCCTGGAGGAGATCGCCGCGCGCCTGAAGAAGCGCCTGATCAACACCTACGCCCAGAGCCGGGACGCGAACGACAAGCTCCTCCTGCACCGCTTCATGGAGCAGCGCGGGCTGCCCATGTTCGACGGGGGCGAGGTGGCGGTTGGGGCCGACCTGGACGCCAGCCTGCGAAGCCTCCACGGCGTGGGCTACCGCCGGGCGGTCGTGCGCAGCTCCTTGGGGGCCTCCGGCTTCGGCGTCCAGACCGTGGACCTCGGGCCCGGCGCCTCGGGGGACGGCCTGCCGGCGTTCCTCCTGGCCGACGGACGCCTGCTCGTCCAGGGGTGGATCGAGCCCGGGGTGCGCGGCGTGACCCGGGTCACCTCGCCCAGCCTCCAGTTCTTCTGCGGCGACCAGGGGCACGCGGTCTTCGACCTGACCGGCCAGTTGCTGCGCGACGCCAGCATCCACGAGGGCAACGTGGCGCCGCCCGACCTGGGGCCCATGGGCGGCGCGGTGGAGCGGATCATCGAGCAGGGCACGGAGGTCGTCCGCTGGGTGGCGGGCACGGGCTACCGGGGCACGGGCAGCATCGACTTCCTCGTGTACGACCGGGACGGCGCGACCGAAGTCGTCGTGTGCGAGGTCAACGCCCGGGTGACGGGGGCCACCTACCCGTCGCTCCTGGCGCGCCACTTCCGGCCGGGTGGGGCGTGGCTCATGCGCAACTTCGGCTTTTCGCCGCGCCGCGCCGGAACCGGGATGCTGGCGGACCTGGAGGCTGCGGGGCTGCTGTACCTGAAGGGCAAGGACGAAGGCGTCCTGCCGATCAACTTCATCCGCGACGAGGACGGCCTCGTGGCGAAGGCCCAGCTGTTGTTCCTGGCCGGGAGCGCGGAGCGCTGCATGGATATGATTGTGGGATGCATGGGAACCCTGCCGACCCGGAGGCGCTATGAGCGGGATTGAGGAGCGGGTCATCGACCTGCTCAAGGACCTGATTCTGGTCCGCTCCACCGCCGCCAACCCGGAGGGCCTGCACCACGCCCTGCGCCTGATCCGCAGCCACGTGGAGGACGTGCCGGGTGTGCGGGTGGAGAGTCACGAGTCGAACGGCCTGCCCTCCTTCGTCGCCCTGCCCGCCGGAGTGGAGAAGGCCGAGGTCTTGCTCGTGGCCCACACGGACGTGGTGGAGGCGCCGCCGGAGCACTTCTACCCGACCGTGGAGGACGGCCGCCTGTACGGACGCGGCGCGGGCGACATGAAGGGGCAGATCGCGGTCCTCACGGAGCTGTTCCGCCAGACCCTGACCGCCCGCCCGGATGTGCCCATCGGCCTGATGATCACCACGGACGAGGAGTCCGGCGGCGACGACGGGGTGCGCTTCCTGGTCAACGAGATGGGCTACCGCTGCGCCCAGGCGATCATCCCCGACTCGGGGCGCCTCAACGAGATCGTGGTGACGGAGAAGGGCCTCCTGAACGGCCGCCTGGTCGCCCGGGGCCGCTCCGGGCACAGCTCGCGCCCGTGGCTGTCGGACAACGCCGTGCACCGCCTGGTCCGCAACCTGGAGCGGGTGCTCGCCCACTTCGAGGCGGAGGCCGCGAACGCCCGCGACCACTGGCACGCCACCGTGTCGGCCAACATCCTCCACACGGACAACCGCACCATCAACCTGATCCCCGACTCCGCCGAGGCCCGGATCGACATCCGCTTCACCGAGGACGTGACCGCCGAGGACATCGCCCGGCAGGTGACGTCGGTCCTGGACGACCGCACGGAGTTCGTGCTCGACATCGTGGCCGAGCCCCTCACCACGGAGGCCGACCCGCTGTTCGTGGAGGTGACCGAGCGCGTGACGGGCAAGCCGGTGAAGGTGGTCAAGGAGCACGGCGGCTCGGACGGGCGCTACTTCACGCGCCTCGGCATCCCGGTCCTCATGTCGCGCCCGGAGGTGGGGGGGCTGCACTCGAACCGGGAGTGGATCGACATCGCCTCCATGGTGTCGTACTACCGGGTCCTCGAGGCGTACATCGCGGAACGCTTCCCCGCCTGAGCCCGGGATGGCGGCCGATCCCGGCACCTACGCCCTCCTGGACGCGGGCGGCGGGCGCAAGCTCGAGCAGGTGGGGCAGTACCGCCTGATCCGCCCGGCGCCCCAGGCGGTCTGGGCCCCGGCCCTGGACCCGTCGGCGTGGAAGGCGGCCGACGCCGAGTACCTCCGCAGCGACACGGGGGGCGGCGACTGGCGGGGCGATCTGCCCGAGTCCTGGGAGATCGCCCTGGGGGGCTTCACGTTCGTCGTGAAGGGCACGGGCTTCGGCCACCTGGGGGTCTTCCCGGAGCAGGCGGCGTGCTGGGCCTGGATCGCCGGGGCCACGGCGGACGCGGCTGAGCGTCTGGGGCGGGCACCCAAGATCCTCAACCTGTTCGCCTACACGGGCGGCAGCACGCTGGCGGCGCTCTCGGGCGGGGCGGAGGTGACGCACGTGGACGCGAGCAAGGGAGTAGTGGCATGGGCGCGGGACAACGCGGCGCGCTCGGGGATGGCGGAGCGTCCGTGCCGGTGGATCGTGGACGACGCCCAGAAATTCCTGAGGCGCGAGGCCCGGCGGGGGGGGCGTTACGACGGGATCGTCCTCGATCCCCCCTCCTTCGGGCGCGGCAGCAAGGGCGAGGTGTGGAAGATCGAGGCGGGCGCGGTGCCGCTCCTGGAGGCCTGCGCCGCCCTGCTCTCCCCGGAGGCGGCCCTGCTCCTGTTCACCTGCCACACGCCGGGGTTCACGCCGATCGCCCTGGCGAACCTGATCGCCCCCCTGGTGAAGGGGCGCGGCGGGGCGGTCGAGCACGGCGAGATGACGATCCCCGAGGGCTCGGCGGGCCGCCCCCTGCCCTCCGGGACGTTCGCCCGCTGGCGAATGCCGTGAGCGCCCCCATCGCCAGCCCGGCCAACCCGCGCCTGAAGGCCGTCCTCGCCCTGCGCCGCAAACGGGCCCGGACGCGCACCGGGCAGATCCTGATCGACGGCCACCGGGCGCTGGGGCTGGCCCTCGCGGCGGGGGTTCACGTCGAGGCCGTGTTCCACTGCCCGGAGCGGGACACGGCGGAGGCGAAGGCCGTGCTCAAGCAGGCCGAGAAGGCGGGCATCGCGCCCGTGCCGGTTGCGGGGAGCGCTTTCCAAAAAATCGCCTTCGGCGACGCGCCGGACAGCGTCGTGGCCGTGGCGGAGCGCCCCATGGCATCCCTGGACGCCCTGCGCCTGCCCGAGAACGCCCTCGTGGCCGTCGCCGTGGGCCTGGAAAAGCCGGGCAACCTGGGGGCCCTGGTGCGGGCGGCGGATGGGGCCGGCGCCGACGCCGTCCTGTGCGTGGAGGGGGCCGACCCGTTCGGCCCCAACGCCGTGCGGGCGAGCCGGGGGACGGTGTTCAGCATGCCCCTGGCCGAGGCGGGCTCGGATGCCGCCCTCGCGTGGCTCGAGGCGCGCGGCCTGCACGTGCTGGCGACCCTGCCGGACGCGGAATTCGTCTACACGGACGTGCCCCTCACCGGCCCCGTGGCCGTCGTCCTGGGAGAGGAGCACGCGGGGCTCCCGGAGCCGTGGCGCCGTGCCGCGGACGCGGGGGTCCGGGTACCCTTGATGGGCGAGGCGGACTCGCTGAACGTGGCCGTCACCGGCGCCCTGCTCCTGTACGAGGCCCGGCGCCAGCGCGCGGCCGCCTCGCCCGATTGACACGGGCGGACCGCCCCCCTATCGTTCGGTCCGTCCCACCGTTTCTTGTTCAGATGAGGGAGGCCCATGGCCGGGATCTTCAAGGCCTACGACATCCGGGGCATCGTCCCGGAGCAGATCGACCCCGCCAGAGCCGGGCGCATCGGCCGCGCCATCGGCCAGTGGCTGCAGGGCGGCGAGGTGCTCGTCAGCCACGACATGCGCACCCACTCCCCGGCCCTGGCCGAGGCGCTCATGGAGGGCATCCGCGACTCGGGGTGCGACGTGTGCTTCGTGGGCCTGGCCGCCACGCCCATGAACTACTGGGCCAACGTGAACTACGGCGTGGCCGGCAGCGTGTCCGTCACCGCCTCCCACAACCCGGGCCAGTACAACGGCTTCAAGATCAGCCGCAAGGCGGCCGTGCCCGTGGGCTACGACACGGGCATCGCCGAGATCGAGCGCCTCGTCATGGACTGGGAGGCCGCCTCGAGCGTGCCGCCACCCGTGGCGGCACGCGGAAAGATGCGCCGGATCGAGGGGGCCCTGGACGCCTACATGGACGCCATGGTGGCGCACCTGGTGCCGATCAAGCGGCCCCTCAAGATCGCCGTGGACTGCGCCAACGCCATGGGGGGGCACTTCATGGGCGGGCTGTTCGAGCGCCGCCCCGAGCTGACGCCGGTGCCCCTGTTCTGGGAGCTGGACGGCAGCTTCCCCAACCACGAGGCCGACCCCCTCAAGGCCGAGAACCTCGTGCCCGTGTCGGAGGCCGTGCGGGCCCAGGGGTGCGACTTCGGCGCGGCCCTGGACGGCGACGCGGACCGCTGCATGTTCGTCGACGAGACCGGCCAGTCCATCGCGAGCGACCTGCTCACGGCGCTCCTGGCCGAGAACGTCCTGCACCGCCACCCCGGCGCCACGATCCTGTACGACCTGCGCAGCTCCAAGATCGTGCCGGAGACCGTGCAGACGCTGGGCGGCACGGCCGTGCGCGGACGCGTGGGGCACGCCTTCATGAAGGCCCTCATGCGCGAGAAGGGGGCGCAGTTCGGCGGCGAGCTGTCGGGCCACTACTACTTCGCCGAGTGCGCCAACACCGACTCCGGCCTGATGGCCCT
>CAZGRJ010000061.1:2555-13756 GCA_964528115.1 uncultured Nitrospirales bacterium | reverse complement strand
CCACGCCCAGGGTCAGCTGGGTCAGGTCGTTGGAGCCGATGGAGAAGCCGTCGAAGTGGGCGAGAAACTCCTCGGCCAGTATCACATTGGCCGGGATCTCGCACATGACGAGCACCTCCAGGCCGTTCTCCCCGCGCTTCAGGCCCTCCTCCTCCATGATCTTGAGGACCCCCAGGCCCTCGGCCACCGTGCGCACGAAGGGGAGCATGAGCTTCACGTTGGTCAGCCCCATCTCCTCGCGCGCGGTGTGGATCGCCTTGCACTCCAGGGCGAAGCCCTCGCGGTAGGCGGCGCTCACGTAGCGCGCGGCGCCGCGGTAGCCCAGCATGGGGTTCTCCTCGTGGGGCTCCAGCTCGCGGCCGCCGATCAGCTCGGCGTACTCGTTCGACTTGAAGTCGGAGAACCGCACGATCACCGGGCGCGGGTGGAAGGCGGCGGCGATGGTTCCGACCCCTTCGGCCATCTTCTTGACGAAGAAGTCCGCCGGGCTCGCGTAGCCCGCCGCGGCGGTGTCGATCCGGCGCCGGACCTTGGGGTCCTTCACCCCCTCGGGGTGCAGCAGGGCCACCGGGTGGATGCCGATGGTGGCCCCCACAATGAACTCGATGCGCGCCAGCCCCACCCCGTCGTTGGGCAGGAACGACGCGTCGAACGCCTTGTAGGGGTTGCCGAGGTTCATCATGATCTTTGTGCGGGGACGCCGGTCGAGGGTGAGGGAGACCTCCTCCACGTGGTGCTTCAGGGCACCCTCGTACACGATCCCCTCGCCGCCCCCGGCCGTGGAGAGGGTGACCACGTCGCCCGTGTCGATGTCGCGCGTGGCCGTGCCCGTGCCCACCACGGCGGTCAGGCCCAGCTCCCGGCTGACGATGGCGGCGTGGCAGGTGCGGCCGCCGAGGTCGGTGACGATGCCGGCGGCCTTCTTCATGACCGGCTCCCAGGCCGGGTCGGTCATCTTGGCGACGAGGATCTCGCCCGGCTGGAGGGCGGGCAGCTCGGCGGCGGAGGCGATCACCCGCGCCGTGCCCGACACGATCCCGCCCCCCACGGCGGCGCCGCGCACGATGCGGCGCGAGGTCTCGTCCAGATGGTAGCGGCGCAGGGTGCGGTGGGTCTTGCGCGAGTGCACCGTCTCGGAGCGCGCCTGGATGATGTAGAACGGGCCGTCCGGCCCGCCTCTCGCCCACTCCAGGTCCAGGCGGAGGGTGGTGCCGGTCTTTTCCGCGTAGTGCTTCTCGACCTTGACGGCGTAGCGCGCCAGGGTCAGCACCTCGTCGTCGGTCAGGCAGAAGCGGCGCCGCTCGGCCTCGTGCACCGGCTCGTTGCGGGTGGTGTGGCGCCGCCCGCCGTACACCATGCGCTCGGCCTTGGTGCCCAGGGTGCGGCGCAGGACCGGGCACGGGGCGGTGTCGAGGGTGCCCTTGTAGACGTAGAACTCGTCCGGGCTCACGGCCCCCTGCACGACGTTCTCCCCCAGGCCGTAGGCGGCCGTGACCAGGACCACGTCCTCGAAGCCGGTCTCCGTGTCCAGGGTGAAGATCACCCCCGAGGTGGCGAGGTCGGAGCGCACCATCTGCTGCACCACCACCGACAGGGCGACGGCCATGTGGTCGAAGCCCTTGTGGATGCGGTAGGAGATGGCCCGGTCGGTGAACAGCGACGCCCAGCAGCGCCGCACGGCCTCCAGCAGGTGATCGGCCCCCTGGACGTGCAGGAAGGTGTCGTGCTGGCCGGCGAAGGAGGCGTCGGGGAGGTCCTCGGCGGTGGCCGAGGAGCGCACCGCCACGTCGACCCCCTTGGCCGACCCGCCGGAGAGCTTTTCATAGGCGGCCGTGATCTCGGAAGCGATCTCGGCCGGAACGGGTGCCTCGACCACCAGCTTGCGGATCTTGGCCCCGCGCCGGGCCAGCTCGGCCACGTCGGAGGGGTTCAGGTCGGCCAGCAGGGCGGCGATCTTGTCCGTGAGGCCCGCGTCGGCGATCAGCTTGCGGTAGGCGGGCGCCGTGATCGAGTAGCCCCCCGGCACGGGCACGCCCAGGGGCACGAGGGCGCGGTAGAGCTCCCCCAGGGAGGCGCCCTTGCCGCCCACCAGGGCCACGTCGTCCAGGGAGATTTCGTCAAAGAACCGGATGAAGTCCATGGGCCCTCCACAGGCGACAGGGCGGGCGCGCCGGCGAGCCCGCCGGTTGGCAATGTACCTATTGTGTCACGGGGCCCGGCCCTTCGGTAGGCGTCGTCCGAAGGCCGGAGCGGGGCGGCTCAGTGGCGGCCGGAGTCGGTGTGGCCGGCCTTCTCGGTGCGGTCCTTCTCGTCCAGGATCTCGCCCCGGATGCGGGCCTCGCAGGCGGCGCAGATGGTCGCCTCGGACTCTTTGCCGCACACCGAGCAGCGGTGCGGCTTGGGCTTTTCGGCCTTCTCCGGCGTCCCGGCCACCATGGAATCTCCCCTTGTCCGCGGCCACCCCGCCGCGTCCCGTTGGATGCCTTCACGATACCACACGGCGGGCGCCGTTTCCGCCTGTCAGGCCGCCATGAGGGCCTTCAGGTCGGCCAGCACTTGCGCCGCGTGGCCCGCCGGGGCGACGCGCGGGTAGACCTTCCGGATGATGCCGTCCGGGTCCACCAGGTAGCTCACCCGCCGCGCCACGCCGGGGATCAGGGACGCGGCGCCGAAGGCGGCCACGACGGACCCCGCCGGGTCGGCCAGCAGGTCGAAGGGCAATGCGTGCCGCTCGGCGAAGGCCCGGTGCGCCGCCACGGTATCGCGGCTCACGCCCAGGACCCGCACCCCCAGGGCGGACAAGTCGGCCCACCGGTCCCGCAGGGCGCACGCCTCGCGGGTGCAGCCGGGGGTCTGGTCCTTGGGATAGAAGTAGAGGAGCCACCACGACCCGGCGAGGCCGCCCGAGTCCACCGTCCGCCCGTTCTGGTCGGGCAGGACAAACGGCGGCGCCGGGGTGTCCTCGGCCAGCAGGCGGCCCGAATGGCCCCGGAGCGGGTCGAGCAGCCCCACCGGGGGGGCCCCTACTTCTTGAGCTCCTCGCCCTCGAACACCACGGTCTGGCCGGGCACCATGCCGATGAACTTGGGGGCGCTCTTGAACGAGTACCAGGGCTTGTCCTTGAGGGCCTCCTCGAACGCCCGGGTGTCCTGGGCCAGGACCGGGAAGGTGCCCCAGTGGTGGGCGATGACGTACTTGGCGCGCACGGCCTTGGCGGCCTCGGCGGCCATCACCGGCTCCATGCCGAAGTGGCCGCCGGTGTTGACCAGGGCCAGGGTGATGCAGCGGCAGTGGCCCAGGGTGTACATCTCCTTGAAGAAGTCCGTGTCGCCCGTGTCGTAGATCGTCGGGCCGTCCTTGATCGTGATCACGAACCCGGCCGGCGCGCCGCCGTACACCATGTCCGGGTCGTCCGGCCCGGCCTTGGGGTTCTGAAGGCCGCTGGCGTGGATGGCGGGGGTCATGAGCACCTTGACCTCCCCGTCCGCGATGGTGATCTCGCCCCCGGGCTCCATGAGGGTGTCGAAGCCCATCTGGTCCTTCGGAAAGTCCATGAGCTTGGCCATGTTGGTGCCCAGCTCGTAGGTCGCGATCAGGCGCGCGCCGGTCTTCCTGGCCAGCTCCACGGCGTCGCCCACGTGGTCGAAGTGGCCGTGGGTGATCAGGATGTAGTCCGCCTTGGGGATGGCGTCCACGGCGTCCTTGCCCTCGCCCGCGTCCGGGTTCTTGGGGTTGTTCAGCCACGGGTCGACCATGAGCACCGTGCCCTTGGGCGTCTCGATCTCGAACGCCGCGTGACCGTGCCAGGTGACGCGGGTCTCCGCGGCCCGGGCCGCGGGCGCCAGGGCGAGCAGACCGGCGCCGAGCAGACCGGCCAGAACAAGCAGGGGCGGGACGAGGCGGTGGCGCGTCATCGGAATCCTCCTTGGGAAACCTCCGTGGGAATCCTGCTGAAGTCGGGTTCGCGGCCCCGCGGGGACGCACCGGGCATGCTCGCAGAAACCCCACGCCCGCACAAGCGCCCGTTCCCACGCGCTATTGACCACAATCCGGGCACCCCCAATAATCGACTCGCGATGAAGGATATCCTCATCTACACGACCCGCGCCTGCCCCTACTGCGTGGTCGCCAAGCGCGCCCTGGAGGGGAAGGGAATTCCCTACCGCGAGGTGGACATCACCTTCACGCCCCACGTCCGGGACGAGCTGAAGGCGCAGACCGGCGAGTGGAGCGTCCCCCAGGTGTTCGTGGACGGCGCCTACATCGGCCAGGACGACGAGCTGGTCGCGCTGGCGGCCACCGGGGCGCTGGACGCCCCGACGGAGGAAGCCCCCCCGTCGGTCGCCCCCGCCCCGGCACCGGGCGAGACTTGGGACGCGGTGGTGATCGGCGCCGGAGGGTTTGGTCTGGCAGCCGCCCGGCGCCTGGCGGAACACGGGTCCGTCCTGGTCCTGGACCGGGCCCCCCACGTGCCGGACGCCGACCCGGCGTGGGACCGGGTGCGGGCCGGAACTGAGAGCGCGGGAGCCGTCCTGCGCCACGAGGAGGTGTACGGCCTGGTGCCCGGCGAGGCGGCCCACGGCCTGGTGACCCTGGAGGCGGAGGTCTCCGCCCGCGCGGTGGTGGTCGCCACGGGCCTGTCGGACCGCCTGCCCACCCTGCCCGGCGAGGCGGAGCTGCTGGGCAAGGGGGTCAGCCACTGCGCGCGGTGCGACGCGCCGTTCTTCGAGGGCCTGCCCGTGGCCGTCGTGGGGTCCGACGAGCGCGCCTGCGCCGACGCCCTGTACCTGGCCGACCGCGCGGCCGAGGTCACCCTCCTGTGCCCCGGGCCCGCCCTGGACGTGGCCGCCCCCACCCTGCGGGCCCTGGCCGCCGCCCGCACCCTGAGGGTCCGCACGGGGGCGACGGTGAGGGCCATCGCGGGGCATACCCACGTCACCGGCATGGTGGTCGAGGACGCCCGGGGGAAAGATCCCCTGGAGGTCGCCGGGGTGTTCGTCTACCTCCCCGGCGACCGCCCCGGCACGGGCTTCCTGCACGGCGCCGCGAACACCGCCCGGGACGGCGCCCTGGCCGTATCCCCGTCCGGGGAGACCTCCCTCGCCCGCCTCTTCGCCGTCGGTCCCGCCGCCACGGGCGGCCCGGACGACCCGGAGGCCGCCGCCGGCCGCCTGGCCGAGGCCGTCCGCCGCCTCGCGACCGCCTGAAACCCGCCCGCTCTCCGACAATCCCCCCGTTTTTCCCGGGGGCCCTTCAATGCCGGTCCCCGTTTGCCGATAACGAAACGGGGCGACACCCCGCGCACGGAAAACCCCGCGGACGGAAGGCAAGAGACTCATGGACCTCAGGATGCAGTGGACCGCGTTCGGCCTCATGGGCCTGGCGCTGGTGGCGGCGGTGGGCATCGGCCTGGCGCGCAGCGGCGAGATGGACGCGATGACGGTCTCGCGCGGCGACTACGAGGCCGCCGTGCAGGAGCGCATGGGCTACGCGATCACCCTGGACCACTGGGTGGACCGGGCGCACATGATGAGCCGCACCTGGAGCTGGCAGGAGCGCCGGGGCTACATGATCGCCGTGGACCACTGGATGGACCGGACCCACGGCATGATGCAGGCGGCCATGGGCTGGCGGATCACCGCCGAGCACTACGCCCGCCTCGCGGCCGGCAACGGCCAGGAGGCCAAGGGCTGGCAGGTGACGGCGAACCACGCCTGGGCCCGCGCCCGCGCCCTCGAGCACGCCGCCCAGACCGCCATGGCGGCCCCTCCGGGCGTCCCCGCTTCGTAGCGATTTACCGGGGGTAAGCGGCGGCCGGCGGGCGGGAGAGACCCGTCAGGCCGCCCCGACCAGGCGCAGGACCGGGTCGTGCAGGGCGGCGTTCGTGGCCACCAGGCCCGCCACGCGCGGGTCGGGCTGGTTGAACGTCTGGGGGTGGTCCCCCAGGATGCGCACCCGGCCCCCGGCCTCGGTCACCAGCAGGTAGCCGGCGGCGAAGTCCCACTCCGTCTTGGGGGTGAGGGTGAAGGTCAGGTCCGCCTGGCCACAGGCCACCAGGGCCAGCTTGTAGGCGATGCTGCCGATGGGGGTGACGCGGAAGTCGCCCTGGAAGCGGTCGAACTCCCCGCGCGAGACCTCGGACCGGCTGGCCAGGATGTTGGCCTGCTTCAGGTCGGCGAGGTCCGTCACCCGGACCGCCCCGCCGTTCAGCGTGACCCCGCCGCCCGCGGTGCCCTGGAACAGCTCGTCCCGGGCCGGGTTGTAGATCACCCCCACGGCGATGCGCCCCTCCACCGCCAGGGCGATGGAGATGGCGAACTGGGGCATGCCGCTGATGAACTCCTTGGTGCCGTCGATGGGGTCCACGATCCAGACCCGCCGGGCGCTCAGGCGCTCGGGGGAGTCCACCGTCTCCTCCGACAGCCAGCCGTCCCCGGCGGTGCCCGACAGGAGCGTGGCCTTGAGCACCTTGTCCGCCTCCAGGTCGGCGGTGGTGACGGGATTGCCCTTCCCCTTCTGCTTGATCTCGTACTCGTCCTGGTAGTAACCCATGATGACGCGGCCCGCCTCGCGCGCGGCCCGCGTGGCCAGCTCCAGGTCGGCGGCCAGGGCCTCCGGCGTCTCGGGAGGCTGCGTCACGACGGCCGCTCCTCGGCCGGTACGCCCGCCAGGGCGGCGTCGGCCTCCAGGAGGGCGGCGGCCAGGTCCTCGATCGCCTCGGGGGCGAAGCCCGCCGCCGCGGCCGCCTCGTCGAAGGCCGCCCGGTCCGCCTCCGGGCCCGCGAACAGGACCCGGTCCGCGGCCGCCGGGTCCAGGGCCTTCAGGGGCACCACCTCGCGCCCCAGAAAGGGCGGCGCGCCCGCGCCGTCGGCCACGGCCACCAGGGTCAGGCCCAGCTCGTGGATCGTGATGAAGGCCGCCTCCGCCAGCTCCCCGGTGCCGTAGAGCACCAACCGCTTCAGGCCCCGGTCGCGCAGGGGGACCAGGGTGCGCAGGCAGGCCCGCCGGGCGCTGCGGTACATGGAGAACGAGTCGGCCAGGTAGCGGGCCGACAGGCGCCCCTTCTCGCTCATCCCCTGGGGCGTGAGCAGGTAGCAGAAGCGGCGGGCGCTCAGCCGCTTGACCTTGATCATCTCCTGGTGCATCAGGCGCTTTAAGGAGAGGTTGACGAGACCCAGGGCGATGTTCAGTTTGCGGGCCAGCTCCCGCTGGGTCAACATCCCGTCGCGGTGGATGAGCTCCAGCAGGTGAAGGGTGCGGCCGTCGTCGTCCGGGGGGGGCTTGTTCACAGAATGAACTTAAGGCCCCCCGGCCGATCTGTCAATTGTCCGGAGCCCGCTCCGGCCCCCCGTGCGGACGGGCGTCCTTACATCTCGAGCAGGTCGAGCTGACCCTCGGCGACCTTGGAGAAGGCCTCCATCTGATCGTCGTCGCCGGCGATGGAGAAGATGTCGGCCACCTCGAACTCCTTGACGATCCAGTCGGAGCCGTCGCGCCCGAAGGCCTCCTTGCGGTAGCCCTCGTCGGCCATCATGCGGTCCAGGACGTCCTTGTGGGCGTCGTCCCACTTGACGGCGAAGGCGGTCTTGAGGAAGTTGGCCGACTTGTAGGACAGGCCGTACCAGCACTCGGTGTCGTTGTGGTAGGAGAAGGTCCAGCCGTAGAAGCCCTGCCAGTCGTGCTTGCGCTTGATGGCGATGTCGAAGAACCGGGCGATCTCCCCGATCATCGTGCTCATCAGCTTGCCGTAGTTGTCGTGGACGAGGGCCTTGTAGGCCTCGGCGACGGCGGGGGGGATCGCCTCGGGGTTCGCGGCCTGGGCGGCCTCGTATGCCTTCACCGTCTCCAGGTCCTTGGGGGTGAAGGCGGTAAAGCGAATCATGGCCATGGGAAGACTCCTGTTGCAGACACCGGACGACGCCCCGGTCCCGGTGAGCCCGATCGGACCGATCGGCCCGACGCCGGATGGCAAGGGGCGGTACCCGGCATTGTAGGGCCTGACCTTACCCGAGGTGAAGGGTGAACCCGTCGGCGGACGGCGCGTACTCCATCCCGGCGGTCACGGCGGGGCCCGAGAGGAGCCCTGCGTCCAGGAGGACCTCCAGCCGGTCCGGGTAGCTGCCGTGGACCAGGTGGTAGACCTCCAGGGCCTGCCGGACCTGGTGCTCGCGGTAGGTGGCGGTGGTCCGGACCAGGGGCGCGAGGGCTTCCACGCCGCCGTCGCCGTAGGCCTTGTACCCCATCCAGCCGACCCCGGCCACCAGGGACGCGGAGCCGAGCGCCACCACGCCCGTGCGCCACGCCACCCGCCACACGGGCAGCCCCTGGATGCGCTTCCTCTGGGCCGGCTTGCGCTTGCGGGACGACCCCTCGGCGCCGGGCCGGGGGGCGCGCTCGCCCACCGCCACGATGCGCCCGGCGGCCTTGAGGAAGGCCAGGCCCTGGCAGGTCTCCAGGGCCCCGTGGCGGCTCCAGCCCACCACGTCCTGCACGTCGCGCCGCCCGTCGAGCAGCCCCAGGACGTGGGCCTCCACGGGCCCGTAGCCGTCCCCCATGTCGGGCGGCGGCGCGCCGCCGGCGGGGGCGAAGATCAGACGCCAGGACGGGATCTCGCCGTCCACCACGGCCCACTGCTCGGCGCGCTGGGCCGCCTCCATCAGCAGGTCGCCCGTGTCGACGGGGGCCACCGGGACGGCCTTCGCCTCCGGGGGCGGCGGGATCTCGGTGTCGAAGGTGTAGTCGCCCTCGATCCAGCGGAACACGGAGAACACGGTCTCGCGCAGGTACTCCGCCGCCAGGGGCACCAGGACCTCCGGGTCCACCCCGACGAGGAGGTCCGCCAGGGGCTGGCCGGAGCGGCGCTGCTCCTCCACGGCGCGGCGCCAGGCCGCCTCCCCCACCAGGCCGTCGGCCCCCAGGCGCCGGCCCATGGCGGCGGTCAGGGGCCGGGCGTCGTCGTGGGCGTGGATCAGGTCGCCCTCGGTGAACCAGAACGCCGCGCTCGCCTCGCGCGAGCGCAGGGCCAGGCAGCCAGTCTTGCGCTGCATCTTCACGAGCTGGAGGATGTCCGTGAAGTTGAAGTCGAGCAGGGAGCCGCTGAGGGACATGGGATACCTTCGGTAACCTACGCGGCCCTAGGCCGCCGCGAAGCTAAGCCGCATCGATGTCCACCCGCCGGGGCCGCTTGCGCCGCTCCACCAGCGGGCCCGCCACGGGCCGGTCGGCGGTGGCGTGGTAGGTCCAGGCGACCTGCAGGAGCACCAGCAGCGCCCCCATGAGCCGCGCCACCGGCCACCGCTCGACGGGCACGGAGACCGCCCACGCCGGGATCGTGCCGAGCAGCGCCACGCCCCATGCGATGAAGGCCAGCAGCATCAGCTGGAACGAGGCCCGCCCATAGCGTCCCCGGCGCAGGTCCTGGAGCCCGGGAACGAGCCGCGCCGCCCAGCGCACGGCCGGGCGTCCGATGGGCCGGCTGCGCTCGCGCAGCATGTTCACGTCGGCCAGGGTGCCTCGGGTGCCGGCCAGCTTCTCCACGCAGCGGCGGCACAGATGGGCGTCGTAGATGAACTGCATGCACTCCTGGCACACGCTCCCCCGGCACACGTCGCACGAATAGACCCGCCGGCTCGTCACCAGGGCCGGCAGCAGCCACGCCAGGGCCGCCAGGGCGATGACCAGCACCGGCGCCAGGGCCATGGAGAGGCTGCCGAACAGGAAGCGCCACAGGGGCCCGGCGAAGTCGGACCAGTGCCCCGCGTGCCCCAGGGTCAGGGCGCGCAGGTCGGCGCGGGTGACGCCGAAGGGCACCACCGTGAAGGCGTCCCCGGCGCCCGCCATGCGGGAGACCCGCAGGTACTCCTCGGCGTTCGCCACGCGGGCGCGCTCGTAGCTGTCCCGGGCGCCGTCGAAGTCCAGGCGGCGCGACTGGGCCTGGCCCAGGTTGAACAGGGTCCGCGCCGGGGCGTGGCCGCCCTCCGCCAGGCCCTTGAACATGCGCTCGGCCTGGTCGTAGCGCCCGGCCCGGAAGTCGGCCGTGGCCTCGTTGTGGGTCAGGCGCACCGCGTCGCCCCCCTCGCGCCGGGCGGCCTCGTACCACGCCACCGCCTCGTCGTAGGCGCCGTTGCGCAGGGCCGCGTTCCCCAGGGCGAAGGCCACGCGCCAGTCGGAGCCCGTGTCGGCCGACACGCCGGGCACCGCGGCGCCCGTTACCGGGCCCGCTCCGCTCCCCTCCCGGAGGGCCAGCTCCAGCATGTCGCCGGGGGGCTGCGACGGCGCCATGAGCGGGGCGCACAGCCACGGGCCCAGGAGGACCACCAGGAGCAGGAAGAGGTGCACGCGCCGGCCCCGGGCCGGGTCGCCGGCCCAGGCGAGCAGCGTCCAGGCGACGATGGACCAGCCCAGGCCCCAGCTCCCCGCCACCGGCAGGACCACCAGCGCCACGGCGGCGGCACCGACGATCGGGGACGGCACCTTGAACGCGGCGTACTCGCTGACCTGGTGGTGGAACGTGCGCAGGGCCTTCCACAGGCTGGGCACCAGGAGCACCACCAGGGCCGTGGCCGCCGCCAGCCAGAAGACGATGACCAGGTACCCGGCCCAGGCGAGCCCCACCCACGGGTGGGAGAGCCCCACGGCCGCGCTCCGCAGGGCCCAGGAGGCGGCGGCGGGGTAGTGGCCGGCGGCCCAGTGCATCCGGGCCCGAACCAGGTAGCCCTCCGGCGAGCCCGGGGCCAGCGTCACGGCGGCCCGGGAGAGGCGCTCGGCCCGGTCCAGGTCGCCCCGGGTCACGGCCCCGTGGGCCCAGCCCGCCAGGGCCTGGGCGGCGGTCTCCAGGTTGTCCAGCCCCTCGGTGTCGCGGGCGGCCACCAGGGCCGCCACGGCCTGGGGGAAGTCGGCCGACTCCCGGGGTGACGCCGCGTCGTCGCGCACCCGGCGCCAGGCGGCGGTGATCCCCGTGGGCGCGGAGGCCGGGGCCGCCACGGCGGCGACGGGCGCCGGGACCGGCGCGGGCCTGGGAGCAGGCGCGGCGGCGGGTTTCGGGGCCGGCTTGGGCTTCGACTTGGGCTTGGGCTTCGCCTCGGCCCGGACCGGCGGGGGCGTGGGGCGCGCGGCGGGCGGCTCGGCCTTCTTCGCCCGGGCGGGGGCCGGGGTCGCGGGGGTCGCGGCCACGGGGGCCTCGTCCTTTGCGGGCTCGGGGG
>CAZGRJ010000061.1:0-2455 GCA_964528115.1 uncultured Nitrospirales bacterium | reverse complement strand
CTCCGGGTCGGCGGTCTGGGCCGCCACGGGCACCGCCGGCGCCGTGGTCCAGAGGACGGCCACGGCCCACAGGACGGGCATCCAGGAGCGGGAAATCCTCATCCGCTCCCCCCGCGCTGGGCGAACAGGCGCCGGACGTTGTCCGTGTGGCGCGCCAGGACCAGGAGGGCCAGGGCGCAGGCGAATGGGAACAGGCCGGGGACGTCCCGCCCGATCCACCAGGCGATGGCGGGCAGGCAGGCGTAGGCCGCCAGGGCCCCCACCGCGGAGGTGCGGGACAGCCGCCAGGCGGCCAGCCAGACCGCCACGGCCGCGAGGGCCGTCATGAAGTGGAGCGCCATCAGAACCCCGAATCCGGTCGCAACCCCCTTTCCCCCGCGGAAGCGCAGGTAGACGGGAAAGACGTGGCCGAGGACCGTGGCCGCGGCCACCCAGACGGGCGCTTCCGGCGTGGGCGACAGGGCCGCCGCGGCCCAGACGGGAACGGCACCCTTGAGCACGTCCGCCGCCAGCGTGACGGCGCCCGCCCGGCGTCCCACGACCCGGGCCACGTTCGTGGCGCCGATGTTTCCGCTGCCCCTTCTGGTCAGGTCGTCGTGTCCGACGACCCGCGCCACCAGCACCCCGAACGGGACGGCCCCCAGCAGATAGCCCGCCGTCACCAGGGCGATATCCAATGGACTCATCGGCCAACTCCGGAGAAACGTTGACCTAAAGCGGCCACACGCCGTCCCCGTGTCGGGACGGCCACGGAACATGACCCGGCCGTCAGGGCCCCGCCCGCCGACCCTCCATGCCGCGCAGGTACTCCACCCCGTACCGGGCGCCCGAGATCAGGGCCATGACCATGGAGGCCCACAGAACCCAGGTGCCAATCTCGCGCACGTCGAAGATCCACAGGCGCCACGACAAGATGAGCATGATGATGGCGGTCGCCTGGCTGACCGTCTTCCACTTGCCCCACTCGTCGGCGGGCATCACGATCCCTTCCGAGGCCGCGATGGCGCGCAGGCCGGTGACCGCCATCTCGCGCCCCAGGATCACGATCACGATCCACGCCGGCGCCAGGTCCAGGGCCACCAGCATGACGAACCCGGCGAGCATGAGGAGCTTGTCCGCCACCGGGTCCAGGAGCTTGCCTAAGGCCGTGACCTCCCCCATGCGGCGGGCGAGGTAGCCGTCCAGCAGGTCCGTGAGGGCCGCCGTCAGGAAGACCAGGGCCGTGGCGAAGCGCCACATGGGCCCGTGCTCGTGGGCCATAAGGACGAACAGGGGGATCAGGGCGATGCGCCCCAGGGTGATGGCGTTCGGGACGTTGAGCCTCATCGGTAGCGCCCCACCGCCTCCTCCCACCGCCCCTGGGCCGTGAGGATCAGCTCGCACACCTCCCGGATCGCCCCCCGGCCGCCCGCCGCCGCCGTCACGTGGTGGACCACGGCCTTCACCTCGGCGGCCGCCCCCGGCGGGCACGCGGCGAGCCCCGCGCGGGTGAGCACCGGCAGGTCGATCAGGTCGTCCCCCACGTAGGCCAGGGCCTCCCAGCCGAGGCCCTCGGCGGCCAGGATTTCGGCCGCCGCGGCGTGCTTGTCGGCGCTCCCCTGGACCAGGTGGGCCATTCGCAGCTCCTCGGCCCGGCGGGAGACCACCTTGGACGTGCGCCCGGTGATGATGCCGAGCTTCAGCCCCGCCCGCCGCAGCAGGGTGAGCCCCAGACCGTCCATGATGTTGAAGCCCTTGGTCTCGACCCCCCGGTCGTCCAGGTAGATCGTGCCGTCCGTCAGGACCCCGTCCACGTCCATGACGAGCAGGCGCACGCGGGCCGCGCGGGCGACGGCCTCTTTGGCGAAGCGCTCCACGGGGCCCCCAGGTGTCGGGTGTCAGGCGATGCCGAGCTTGAGCAGGTCGTGCAGGTGGACCAGGCCCACCGGCGCCCCCTCCTCCACCACCACGAGGCTCGTGATGGCGTGGCGCTCCATGCGCTCCACCGCCTCGGCCGCCAGGGCGTCGGGGGTGATCGTCTTGGGCTCCCCGCGCATGATCTTGCCGGCCGGGGTGTCCAGGAAGTCGGCCCCCGACTCCAATTGGCGCCGCAGGTCGCCGTCGCTGATGACCCCCATGAGCCGACCCGCCTCGTCCACCACCGTCGTGATGCCCAGGCGCTTGCGGCTGATCTCCACGATCGCGGCCCGCATGGGGGTGTCGGGCGACACCTTGGGCATCTCGCCCCCCGTGTGCATGGCGTCGCGGACATGCGTCAGCAGGCGCTTCCCCAGGGCGCCGCCGGGGTGGGCGAGGGCGAAGTCCTCCTCCTTGAACCCCTTGCGCACGAGCAGGGCCACGGCGACGGCGTCGCCCAGGGCGAGTGCCGCCGTGGTGCTCGCCGTGGGGGCGAGCCCCAGGGGGCAGGCCTCCTGGTCCACGCTCACGTCCAGGACCACCGTGGCCGTGCGGCCCA
>CAZGRJ010000060.1:12075-13914 GCA_964528115.1 uncultured Nitrospirales bacterium | reverse complement strand
CGGCCATGTTGTCCGTGATGAGGGTCACGTCGATGCCGTCCTGCATCAGCTCCCACGCCGTCAGGCGCGCGCCCTGGAGCACCGGGCGGGTCTCGTCGGCGAAGACCTTGAGGTGCCGGCCCGCCTCCACCGCGCCCCGGATCACCCCCAGGGCGGTGCCGTAGCCGGCGGTGGCGAGGGCCCCGGCGTTGCAGTGGGTGAGCACCCCCCCGTCCGGCAGGAGGCCCGCGCCGGCGGCGCCGATGGCGCGGCAGGTGGCGATGTCCTCCTCCAGGATGCGCTGCGACTCCTCCACGAGCATGGCCTTGAGCCGCTTGGGCCCCGCGTCCCGGTTTTTTTGGGCGAACGCCCGCATGCGCTTCACGGCCCACGCCAGGTTGACGGCCGTGGGGCGCTGGGAGACGAGCATCGCCCCCACCTCGTCCAGGCCCTTCAGGAAGGCGTCCGTGTCGTCGTCCGGGAGGTCCCGCGCCCCCAGGGCCATGCCCATGGCGGCGGCGACGCCGATGGCCGGGGCGCCGCGCACCCACAGGTCCTTGATGCCCTTGGCGACGGTGGCGGCGTCGCGGCAGGTGACGTAGACCACCTCGCGCGGCAGGCGGCTCTGGTCGAGCATCTCGACGGCGCCGTCCTTCCATTCGAGGGTGGGGGTCACGGGGGCGGGTTCCTCAGGAGGCCGCGGCGGCGCGCGGGGGAGAGGGGGCGGTATACGGGTCCTGGCCCGGCGCCTCGCCGGGGGGGCGGCTCTTCCAGCGCTTGTGGCCCCACATCCACAGCTCGGGGCGCTCGCGGATGATCTCCTCCAGCGACGCGAGGCAGCGGGTGGTGGTGCGGACGATGTCGCCCTCCTTGTCGCCGGTGCGGTCGGCGTGGATGGCCGTCGGGAAGCGCCCGGTGTAGGTGCCGTCGCCGTTCGGGCTGCACACCAGCGGGACGATCGGGGCGCCGCTGGCGCGGGCGAGGCCGGCCAGGGTGTCCGGCGTGGCGGCGGGCACGCCGAAGAACGGCACGAAGATCCCGCCGGAGTAGTTCTGGTCGATGGACAGGCCGACGATCTCGCCCCGGCGCAGGGCCCGCAGGGCGCCCATGGCGGCGCCTTCCTTATAGATGACGGCGTTGCCGGTCCAGGTGCGCAGGGCCTCGATGAGGGCGTTGGTCCAGCCGGGCTGGCGCTTCGCCACCACGTTGGAGCGCGGGAAGCCCATGAGCGACATGCAGGCCCCCATCAGCTCCCAGTTGCCGTAGTGGGAGAACATCACCAGGGCCCCCTTGCCGCGCGCGAGCTCGGCGTTGAGCCGGTCGATCTCGGACGGGGCCACCTTCACGTAGCGCGACCAGTTGCGGGCGTTCAGGCGCGGGATGAGGGCGACGGCGTCGAGCATGCACCCCACCAGGCTCACCAGGCTCTCCCGGGCGATGCGGTCCTTCTCGGCGTCGGACACGGTGTCGCCGAAGGCGATGTCCAGGTTGGCGCGGGCGATGTGGGAGCGGGTGCGGCGCCCCGAGGCGAGGGCCGTGGCGATCCGGGCGATGCGCCAGCGCAGGCGCCACGGCATCCAGCCCATCAGCGCCATGGTGGGGCGCACCCACGCCGGGGCCTGCGGCTCCGGCTCGGGGGGCGGGGGTGCGGTTTTCGGCTCGGGGGCGCTCACGGCAGGGGCTCCGGCGGAACGATGGAAAGGCAAACCCGGGCGCCCGCGCGCGCCCGGCGCGGGCGCCATTGTACCAAACACCGCCGCCGTGCCCGGCCGCGTCACCCCGGCACCGCGTCCGTCCGAACCGTGCGCCACAGGCGATCGGGCCGGGTGAGGCGCACCCAGTTGCGCAGCTCGCTGGCGA
>CAZGRJ010000060.1:0-11975 GCA_964528115.1 uncultured Nitrospirales bacterium | reverse complement strand
CGCCACAGGCGATCGGGCCGGGTGAGGCGCACCCAGTTGCGCAGCTCGCTGGCGAGGGGGGCGGGATTCCACGGGGCGATGCGGGCCGGGGCGAGGTCCCTCCAGCGCGCCATCCTCAGCACCTCCCCGTCGGTCGTGAACAGCACGGCCCCGTCCCGCGCGGTCTCGAACAGGGCCGCTCCGGCGGCGGCGTAGGCGGTCTCGACGGCGGGGCTCGGGTGGCCGTAGGGGTTGTAGCGCCCCACGCTGATCACGGCCACGCGCGGGTGGACGTGGGCCAGGAACGGGATCGTGGACGACGTGGCGGCGCCGTGGTGGGGAACCTTGAGGACCGTCGCCGACAGGTCCGCGCCCGACTTCACCAGGGCCGCCTCCGCCGGGGCCTCCACGTCGGCGGCGAACAGGAAGCGGTGGTGCCCGAGGCCGAGGCGGACGACGAGCGATTCGTCGTTCAGGCCGTGGGGGTCGTCCAGGCCGGTGGCGGGGGCGCGGGGGCTCAGGACCCGCGCGTCCACGCCCGGCAGGGGCCCGAACGGCGCGCCCGCGGCGAGGGGGGTCGGCGTCACGCGGGCGCGGGCGAGGGCGGCGTGGAAGTCGCGGTCGAACGCCCGGTCCGGGCGCGCGACGCCGTTCGTGTACACGACCCGGGGGTGGAAGGCGTCCACCAGGTGGATCAGGCCGCCCTCGTGGTCCACCTGGGGGTGGGAGGCGAGCAGGGCCACCTCCCGCGCGCCGATGCGGCGCAGGTAGGGTTCCACCGCGAAGCGCCCGGTGTCGAAGCGCAGGGCGCGGGTGCCGCCGTCGATCACCAGGGCGGAGCCGTCCGGCCCCACGGCCACGGCGGCGTCGCCCTGGCTCACGTCCAGGAAGGCGACGCGCAGAAGACCCGTCGGGGGCGGCGGGTGGAGGCACAGGAGCCACGCCAGGCCGAACGCGGCCGCGCCCAGGGCGACCGTCCCGCGCCCGGTGTGGCGCCACCCGAGGAAGACGACAAGGCCCGCGGCGTAGGTCGCTGCGAGCAGGAACAGGGGCGGCGGCGCGACCCCCGAGCCGGCGCCGGGCAGCCTGGCGAACCCTCCCACGAGCGTGAGCAGGCCCCCCAGGACCGGGCCCACGACGCCCGCCATCGGCAGGGCGCCCACGGCCGGCGCGGCCATGGCGGCGAACACGGTGAGGGGCAGGACCACGGCGCCCGTGAGGGGCACGAGGACCAGGTTCGCCAGGAAGCCCGCCCACGACACGTAGCCGAAGTGCCAGGCCGCCAGGGGGGCCGTGGCGAGGCCCGCCGCCAGGGTCACGACGGCGGCGGAGACGACGGCGTACCTCACGCGCGCCTTTCGCGACGGCGGGCCGCCGTCGGTCCCGACGGGCGGGGGCAGGCGCTCGACGGCGAGGACGATGGCGAGGACCGCCGCGAAGGAGAGCTGGAACGACGCCGCCCCGGCCGCCCGGGGGTCCCATGCAAGGATGCCGAGGGCGGCGAGGGCGAGGGCCGTGGGGGCGTGGCTGCGCCGTCCCGAGGCCAGGGCCAGGACCACGAGCCACACCATCACCAGGGCGCGCAGGGTCGGCGTCCGGGCCCCGGCGAGGAGGGCGTAGGCGGTCACCGCGAGCAGGGCCGCCCCGGCGGCGACCTGGCGCAGGGTCACCCGGCGGGTCACCCGGAGCAGGAGGCCCGTCGGCAGCAGCCGCGCCCCCAGGCGGACCAGCAGGAAAACCGCCGCCGCCACCAGCCCCAGGTGGGTGCCCGAGACCGCCAGGAGGTGCGCCACGCCCGCGGCCTGGAAGCGGTCGCGCACGTCCTGGGGCACGCCCCGCGCGTCCCCCGCCGCGAGGGCGGTGAGGAGCGCCGCCTGGTCCCTGGGCAGGGCCGCGTACGCCGCGGCGCGCATCCGTGCGCGCCAGCGGTGCAGGGCGGCGAGGGGCCCGGACGGGGGCGGCGCGATGGTCACCTCCGCCCGCTCCGTCACGCTCGCCCGCGTCCGCACCCCCCGGCGCCACAGGTAGGCCGCGTAGTCGAAGCCGCCCGGGTTGCGCAGCGACGTGATGGGTCGCAGGGCCGTGTCGGCGGTGAAGCGCTCGCCGTAGGCCGGGGTCGGGGCGTCTCCATCGGCGGGTGGGCCGTAGCGCGTCACCCGCACGGTGCCCGAGACGGGCACGCTCCGGCCGTTCGCCTCGACGCGCTCGGCGTGGGCCATGAAGACGCTGCGGCGCCCCTCGGCGAAGGGCAGCTCGGCCACGGTGGCGGTCAGGCGCACCCGGTGGCCCGCGTAGTGCCCGATGTCGTCGGCGGGCACGGCCCAGTAGCGGTAGGGGCCGTACAGCGTAAAGAGCAGGAGCACGGCGTAGAGGACGTGGCCGAACCGCCAGCCCGGCCGGATGAGGAGCCCGGCGGCGAGCAGCAGGCCGAGGGTGGCGACGGGCAGGTAGCCCATCAGCTCCCCCGCCGCCAGCCCCAGGAGCGCGGTGACCGCGAGGGTGACGACCGGGTAGTGGGGCATGCCCGCTCCCTTCCTGTGGCGTGGGGCCGTCGCGCGGGTGCGCGCGCACCGTAGCAGATCGAGGTGGAGGCGCCAAGCGGACCCGGCCCGCGTCCGTGCGTGTCGTCCACAAATGTCCGCGAATGACACATCCCGCGCCGTCCCTACGCGGGTTGATTCCTTCACACCCGCCGCAGGATCAAGCGGTTGTGGCGGGCACGGGCATTGCAATCATGCCCCCTCGCACACGGGGAGGAACAACCTCGGGAGGTGCGCATGAACACCCACGGCAATATGCCGGCGGATCTTCGGCGCGCCCTGGGCGGGTGGACGGGAGGCCTGGCGGGTCTCCTCCTTTTGATCGGCTTGACCGGGTGCGGGGGGACCTCGGCGGGCGCGAACGAAATCAATTCCCGACCCAGCGGCGCCGATACCGCCACGGACCCCACAACCGACAGCGGCCGCTCCGGCGGCGGCCATCACCACGACGGCGAACCCCTCAAATTCATGAAGACCGACCCGGCCCAGGCGGCCCTCGGGAACCTGCTCTTCTACGACAAGATCCTGAGCGGCAACCGCAACATCGCCTGTGCCACCTGTCACCACGCGCTCTCGAACAACGGCGACGGGCTCTCGCTGCCCGTCGGCGAGGGCGGCGTGGGCCTCTCCATCGCCCGCGACACGGGCACCTTCCCGGACGACATCATCGGGCGGGTGCCGCGCAATGCACCGCCCCTGTTCAACCTGGGGGTGGAGGACTTGGAGCACCTGTTCTGGGACGGCCGGGTGCAGGTCGACGCGGACGCGCCGAGCGGCTTCGACACGCCCGCGGGCGACGACCTGCCGTCCGGGCTGAGCGGCGTGCTGGCGGCACAGGCCATGTTCCCGGTGACCTCCATCGAGGAGATGGCCGGCGTGGGCACCGAGAACCCGGTCGGCGCGGCGGCCGAGGCCGGCGACCTGGCCGGTCCGGACGGCGTCTGGGCGCAGCTGGCGCAGCGCATCCGGGAGGTCCCGGAGTACGTGGACCTGTTCGTGGACGCGTTCGACGACGTGGACGGCGCGGACGACATCACGATGGTCCACGTGGCCAACGCGATCGCGGCCTTCGAGGCGCGGGACTTCCGGTTCACGGACAGCCCGTTCGACCAGTTCCTCGCGGGCAAGTCGAGCGCCCTGAGCGACCAGCAGAAGCGCGGCATGGCGCTGTTCAACGGCCGGGCCCGGTGCAGCATCTGCCACAGCGGGCCGCTCCAGACCGACTTCGACTTCCACCCCACCGCCCAGCCGCAGATCGGACCGGGCAAGGGCGTGGGCGTGTTCGGGATGGAGGACTTCGGGCGCGTGGTGGTGTCCGGGGACCCGGACGAGATCTACTACTTCCGCACGCCGTCCCTGCGCAACGTGGCGCTGACGGCGCCGTACGGGCACGCCGGGGCGTTCAACACCCTGGAGGTCCAGGTGCGGCACTACATCGACACGACCGTGTCGCTGAACAACTACGACCGGAGCCAGGCGGTGCTGCCCTCGCGGCCCGACCTGGACGCGCTGGACTTCGTGATCATGGACCAGCAGGACGTGCTGGACGAGATCGCGGACGAGGCGGTCGAGGAGTTCGACGAACTGGGGGCGCGGCCCCAGAAGCTGAGCGACCGGGACGTCGACGACCTGATCGCGTTCCTGCAGTCGCTGACCGATCCGGCGGCCCTGGACCTGCGGTACCTGGTCCCGGACCGGGTTCCCAGCGGCCTGCCCCTGGCGGACTAGCCGGGGGACGGCCATCCCTTGAGGCGGGGGGCGGGGCGCCTATTCCTGAGGCGTCTCGCCCTCCGCCATCTCGGTGCCGCCCTCGCGCATGAGGGCCTCGGCCTCCTTCAGGCGGGCCTCCATCCGGTCGCGCACGCGGCGCTGGATGGTGGGCACCCCCTCGTCGATCTCCCTGACCATCTCCACGGCCCGCTCGCGGGCCTCCTCGGTGCCCTCCTGGATCAGGTCGCGGGCGCCGATGAGCGTGTCCTCGGCGGCCTGGACCAGGCGCGCCTCGGACTCCGGCAGGAACGAGGCCAGCTGCACGTAGCCGACCGTGAGGGCCTCCAGGTAGTCGGGGTGGGTGGGGGTCCGGAGCTCCTCGGCCAGGGCCTCGTCGATGACCCCGGCGGGATGGGGCAGCTCCGAGTCGGCGGACACCGAGTGGCGCCGGCCCGCCAGCGCGCCGCCGTACGCGGCGATGATCTCCAGGCGCTCGGCGTGTTCCATGGGGGGGCCTCCTCACGGGTGTGGGGTGGAGGGGCCAGAGTAACAGCTATGGCGCCGGGCCCAAAAAAGAAAGCCCCGCCGGGGGGAGGGGTCCGGCGGGGCGGGAGCGGCGGGAGCGGTGGGCGATGGGTGGGATGGTGCCCCCGCCGCGAAGATCGTATGCGGCGAACCCCGGTCAGTCGGCCATCAGAGGGGCCTCCGGGGTCCGGGGGGCCGCCGTCGGGCGGCGGCCCCACCGGGCCGGGTCGCAGGCATGTGTTACGAGAAGCTGGATCATCCCAGCACTCGTCAGGCGGCCTGCTTGAGCGCCTGGGCGGCGTGGCGAATCTGCCGGCGTCCCGCCTCGGCGCGGCGGGTGGACCGCCAGCTGAGGATCTGGAACACCAGCGAGCCCGTCGCCGCGAACGCGATGTACGCGTAGATCGTGGCGTATTCAAAGCCCATTGCGTATCTCCTTGGTCTCGTATGGTTGCGTGTGCGTGTGTGGTTGACCCGGCCGCGTCAGGCGGCCTTGGCCACCGGCTCCTGCGTCCGCCCGGCGGGGCGGGTGTTGACGCGCATGCCCAGAAAGGCCAGGGCGAACGCGCCGAGGGCGGTGACGACGATGTACGTTTCGATGACCGGCATTGGAATCTCCATGTGTCCTCTTGGGACGGTTTCCTCATCGTGCCCGGGCCGGACTCTCCGACCCCGACGATGTACAGAGTAAAGGGCCGACCTGAAACCATCCTGAACGCCGGGCGACTTTTTCGAGGAACTTGGAGAGGCCGGATTTGTCCTTGTAAAACATTCGGTTGAATCGCCCCCAAGGGCCGCCGGGACGGCCCCGAGGCCCGGCCGGATCATGAGGATTCGGCGAGGGAACCGTTCGGGAACGCCCCGGTGGGCATCGCGGAACGCGGGCAAAAGAAAGCCCCGCCGGGGGGGAGGATCCGGCGGGGCTGCGGGCGGCGGGAGCGGTGGGCGATGGGTGGGATGATGCCCCCGCCGCGAAGCTTCTTGGGTCCCGGGTCAGTGGCCCATGAAGGGGGGCCCCGGGGCGTAGGTGGCGCCGGCGGGTGCCGGCGCCACCCCGGTATGTGCGCCTCGGGCGCGGGTCGTGATCGTCGTCCCGGTGCGCGTTGGCGTCATTCGTCCCGCGGCCGTCATGCGGCGCGCTTCAGGTCGTGGCCCCGGTGCTGGTGGACCACCTCGGCGACCGGCCGGTAGCCGGCCTCGGCGCGGCGGGTGCCCCGCCAGCTGAGGACCTGGAACGTCAGCGCGCCCAGGGCCGTGAACGCGATGTACGCGTAAATCGTGGCGTATGCGAAGCTCATGGTGTGACCTCCTTGTGTCTCGATCGCTCCGTCCGTCAGGCCGCCTTGGCGAGCGGCATGGCGACCGGCTTGGGGGCCGGGACCGGGCGCGTGTTCACGCGCTTGCCGAGAACGGCGACGGCCAACGACCCGATGGCGGTGACCACGATGTAGGCTTCGATGACCATATGAACCTCCGTGTGTCCTTCTTCATTCCGTCTCGTTTGGGGCCGGACCTTCCGTCCCCCGACGATGCCAAGATTAGAGGGCCGACCTGAAACCACGCTGAACGCCGGGCGACTTTTTGGAGAAACCCGGTGTTCTCGATGAAAAACAATGGGTTGTGTCGAAATCCGGGCGCGCGGAACCGTCCCCGGGACCCGGACGGACGGGGGGCCTGCGCGCGGGGGCCTACTTGTTGTGGCAGACGAGGCAGAGGCCGGGCGGCATCTGCCTCAGGAAGGGCGGGTACTGGTTGCTGTGCGGGTTGTGGCAGGACTCGCACTCCACCTGGCCCTCCCGCACCCGCACCAGGGAGAAGGTGAGGGCGGTCATGTCGGCGCCGGTGATGTCCTGGTAGGTGGAGGCGGGCCCGGTGGGCACGACCAGCCGGCCGTCCCGGATGTCGGGCACGGACCAGTACTGCCGGTTCTGGGGGATCGGCGTGGGCACCACGAAGGTGCCGGCCGTGTCGCGCGGGTAGAGGATGCGGATCGGGTGGTCCGGGTGGCGGGTGCCGCCGCGCTCCGGCAGGACCGGCTCGGTCCCCTGGTGCACGGCCGTGGCGAGGACGCCGTCGTGGCACTCCAGGCAGCGCCCGGAGGTGTCGTTGGCGGTGCCTTGCGGCCCGGCCCCGGGGCGGGTGGCGGTGGAGAACACGGGGGGCCCCGCCCCCTGGCCGCCCCACAGGGGGGAGGCGGCGAGGAGCGGATCGACGCCTGATCCGCCACCGGCCTCACCGGGCGGAGCCTCGTGGCAGGCGAGGCAGATCTCCCGCATGGGGGCGTTGCCCACCAGGTTGTGGGGCGAGTCGGCCACGGCCTCGTAGGGGTCCTGGGCCATGGCGGCGCCGGGCAGCGCCAGGGCCAGCGCGAACCCGATGGCCATGCCCAAGTGGGTCCGGCCCGTCACGCCACCGGCTCCCCGGCGCCGGCGTGGCGCACGACCACCTCCAGCACCTCCTGGGCCATGGCCTCGATGGCCTTGGGGTCGGTGCCCTCCACCATCACCCGCACCACCGGCTCGGTGCCCGAGTAGCGCACCAGCAGGCGGCCGTCGTCGCCCAGACGGCGCTCCACGTCCTTGCAGACCTTCGCCACCTCCGGGATGCCCTCCAGGGCCGGCTTGGCGGCCACGCGGCCCTTGATGAGCACCTGCGGCAGGGCCTCCATGCAGGCCGCCAGCTTGGACAGGGGGATCTCGCGGCGGCGCATGAAGTAGGCCACCTGCAGGGCCGTGACCAGGCCGTCGCCGGTGAGGGTGTGGTCCAAAAAGATGATGTGGCCCGACTGCTCGCCGCCGAAGTTGTAGCCGCCGGCCAGCATGCGCTCCAGGACGTAGCGGTCGCCCACCTGGGTGCGCTCCACCCGGATGCCGCGCTCCCGCATGGCGATCTCGAGCCCCAGGTTGCTCATGACGGTGGTCACCAGGGTGTCCTTGGCGAGCTTGCCGTCGGCCTTCAGCTCGATGGCCGCGAGGCCCATCACCCGGTCGCCGTCCACCAGGTTCCCGTGCTCGTCGGCGAACAGCACCCGGTCGGCGTCGCCGTCGTGGGCGATCCCGAGGTGGGCGCCGTGGACGAGCACCGCCTGCTGCATCTGCTCCGGGTACAGGCAGCCGCAGCCGGCGTTGATGTTGGTGCCGTCCGGGGCGACCCCCAGGCGGATCACCTGGGCCCCCAGCTCCTCGAACACCATGGGCGAGACCTTGTAGGCCGCGCCGTTGGCGCAATCCACCACGACCTTCATGCCCGACAGATCAAAGCCCTTGGGCAGGCACGCCTTGACGTACTCCACGTAGCGGCCGCGCCCGTCCTCGATCTTCCAGACCTTGCCGATGTCGGTGGCGGTGGGGCGGATCGTGTCGATCTCGCCCGACTCGATCAGGCGCTCGATCTCGGACTCCAGCTCGTCGGGCAGCTTCAGGCCGTCCCGCGAGAAGAACTTGATGCCGTTGTCCTCGTACGGGTTGTGGGAGGCGGAGATCATCACCCCGGCGTCGGCCCTCAGGCTCTTGGTGATGATGGAGATGGCCGGGGTGGGCATGGGGCCGACGAGGTTCACGTCCACGCCCATGGAGCAGATGCCCGAGGTGAGGGCGCTCTCGATCATGTAGCCGGACAGGCGCGTGTCCTTGCCGATGACGATCTTGTGGCGGCCCTGGCGGTTCTTGAACACGTGCGCGACCGCGCGCCCCAGCTTCAGGGCCGTCTCGGCGGTCATGGGCTCGACGTTGGCGGTACCGCGGATGCCGTCGGTGCCGAAGAGCTTTCGCACGGCCGGGGGGTCCTCCCGTGGCGCAGGTCCGGTGAGGCCCCCCAAAAAATATCCCGGTGACGGCCCGCGCGTCCTTGTCCCACGGGGGGTTCAGGGGGCAGGGGGAGCCGGGGGGCTCAGGGTAATCCTAACATAGACGGGCTTGCCCTCCAGGACCTCCAGGTCCCGGCCCCGCAGGTCCAGGCGGACCTCCCGGCGGATCGACTCGGACAGGCCCGCAAGGTCCACCGGGGCCGTGGAGAGGCGGGTGAGGCCCTTGAAGGCGCCCTCGGCGCCCGTGACGGTGACCTCCGGGGGCTCCACATCGATGGCCGTCACCTTGCGGCCCGCGGCCGGGCTGCCGGACACGTCGGCGACCACCTGGACCACCCGGGTCACGCGCTTGGCCACCTTCACCCGCACCTGGCGCGGGGTCACCTGGGTGACCTGGACCGGCTGGGCCACGTTCACGTCGCCCGCGGCCAGGGAGACCCACTGGTCGCCCGGCTGGATCTCCGACAGGTCCAGGTAGGCGTGGATGTGGCGCGAGGTGAGGCGCGCCAGGGCGTTCTCGCGCCCCTCCACCCGCACGTCGGCGGTGGCCTCGCTCATGTCGGAGAGGACCAGGTCGGGGGAGAGGCCCACGGCCTCGATGGGGACGGCGAAGTTCACCGTCACCTGGCCCTGGGAGTTGACGTAGAGCCACACGGCGAAGGCCAGGGCCACGGAGAGCAGCTTCAGGCCCCAGTTGCGGCGCCATCCGTCGCCGGCCGGGCGGGTCGCGGTCCCGGTGGCCGGGGTCACCCTGATGCCCTCACGGCGCCCCGCGCCCGCTTCGGCCCCAGGTCCAGCGCCGCCACAGGGCCGGGCGGGCCGCGGCCGCGAAGGCCCCCTCGGGGGCGCCGCCGAACAGGTCCGCCAGGGCCCGGCGCAGGGCCGCCCCGTCCAGCCCCCGGCGGATGCGGCCGCCCTCGGCCAGGGCGATGCGGCCGGTCTCCTCGGAGATCACCAGGGCCACGGCGTCGGTCTCCTCGGTCAGGCCGATGGCGGCCCGGTGCCGGGTGCCCAGGGACGGGTCCTCCACCCTGAGGGCCAGGGGCAGGAAGCACCCGGCCGCCACGATGCGCCCCTCCCGCAGGATGACGGCCCCGTCGTGGATCGGCGAGCCGGAGTGGAAGATGGCGAGCAGGGCGTCCTTGGAGATCACCGCGTCCAGGCGCGTGCCCACCTCCACCATGTCCGAGAGCTGGGTCTCCCGCTCCAGCACCAGGATGCCCCCCATGCGGTGCTCCGCCATGGCCACGGCGGCCCGCACCACCTCGTCGATCGCACGGGAGCTCTCGGCGCCGGTCATCAGGCGGGAGAACGGGTTGCGCCCCAGCTGGGCCAGGGTGCGGCGGATCTCGGGGGCGAACAGGATGATGAGGGCCAGGACGATCTGGGACCAGAAGCTGGTGACGATCCAGTCCAGGGTGTAGAGCCCCAGTTCCTTGGCCAGGGTGAGGGCCACCAGGAGGATCGCCAGGCCGAACACCATGCGCAGGGCGCGGGTGCCGCGGATGATCAGGAGGATGCGGTAGAAGACGAACGAGACCAGCAGGATGTCCACCAGGTCCTGGGGGAAGCGGAAGTCCTGCAGGGTCTGGAGCACGGCGCTACGGGTCCTGCGGCCGCTCGATCGCCTCGATCATGCGCACCACCTGGGCCATCTCGCGCACCGCGTGCACCCGCACCACGGCCGCCCCCTTGGCCACGGCCCAGGCCACCGTGGCGGCGGTGCCCCACTCGCGCGCGTCCACCGGGACGCCGGAGAGCAGGTGGCCGATGAACGATTTCCGGCTCGTCCCCACCACCACCGGCAGGTCCAGCCCGACGATCCGGTCCAGGTGCCGCAAGAGCAGGAGGTTGTGCTGCACCCGCTTGCCGAAGCCGATCCCCGGGTCCACGGCGATGCGCTCCCGGGGGATGCCCGCCGCCTGTGCCGCCGCCACGCGGGCGGTGAGGTAGTCCGCCACCTCGCCCACCACGTCGCCGTACGTCGGCTCGTCCTGCATCGTGCCCGGCTCGCCCTGCATGTGCATGAGGACCACGGGCACGTTCAGGGCCGCCACCGTGGACAGGGCCTCGGGGTCCGCCGTCAGGGCCGACACGTCGTTGACCGCGTCGGCCCCGGCCGCCACGGCGGCCTTGGCCACGGCGGCCTTGGTGGTGTCGATGGTGATGGGGACGGTGCAGCCGGCCTTGCGGATGCCCTTGATGACCGGGACGACGCGGGCGGTCTCCTCGGCCTCGAACACGGGGATCGCCCCGGGGCGCGTGGACTCGCCGCCCACGTCCAGGATGTCCGCGCCGTCCTCGGCGAGCTTCAGGGCGTGGGCAACGGCGTCCTCGGTCGTGTAGTAGCGGCCGCCGTCGGAGAAGGAGTCGGGGGTGACGTTGACCACCCCCATGACGGCCGCGCGGCCCGGGGGCAACAGCCCGGCCCACGTCGCGCGGGACCGGCCGGCCCGTGGCGCGCGTCCGCCGGCCGCCGCCCTCGTGGCCCGGCCCGGCACGGGGGTCTTACGCGGGAGCCGGCGCGGGGGCGACGGGGTTCGGCGTGATGCCGTGCTCCCCCAGGATCCGGTCCAGGTCGCCCGCGTCCAGGGTTTCGCGCTCGATGAGCGCCTCGGCCACGGCGATCAGGCCGTCCTTGTGGTCGATGATCAGGCGCTTGGCGCGCTCGTAGTTCTCCGTGACCAGGCGGCGCACCTCGGTGTCGATGGCGACGGCGGTGGCCTCGCTGTAGTCGCGGTGCTGGGCGATCTCGCGCCCCAGGAAGATCTCCTCCTGCCCCTGGCCGTAGGTGAGGGGCCCCAGCTCCTCGCTCATGCCCCACTGGGTGACCATCTTGCGCGCCAGCTCCGTGGCCTTCTCGATGTCGTTGCCGGCGCCCGTGCTGATGCGCCCGATGAAGACCTCCTCGGCAATCCGGCCGCCCATGAGGATGGCGAGGTTGTTGAGCAGGAAGTCCTTGTAGTAGGTGTACCGGTCCTCCGTGGGCAGCTGCATGGTCACGCCCAGGGCCTGGCCGCGGGGGATGACCGTCACCTTGTGGACCGGGTCGGTGCCCGGCAGGAGCTTGGCGACGACGGCGTGCCCGGCCTCGTGGTAGGCGGTGTTGCGCTTCTCCTCCTCGGAGAGCACGGCGCTCTTGCGCTCGACGCCCATGAGGATCTTGTCCTTGGCGTCCTCGAAGTCGAGCATCTCCACCTGGCTCTTGCTCCGGCGCGCGGCGAGCAGGGCCGCCTCGTTGACCAGGTTCTCCAGGTCGGCGCCGGCGAAGCCGGGGGTGCCGCGGGCGATGACCTCCAGGTCCACCTCGTTCGCGATGGGCACCTTCTTGCTGTGGACCTTGAGGACCTCCAGGCGCCCCTTGATGTCGGGCCGGCCCACGTAGACCTGCCGGTCGAAGCGGCCGGGGCGCAGGA
>CAZGRJ010000059.1:0-14316 GCA_964528115.1 uncultured Nitrospirales bacterium | reverse complement strand
TGTACGCCGCGGGCGTGCTTTACGGCATCACGAGCGGCATGACCTGGAAGCAGGCCGGCCAGCTCGGCTCCCACGCGGCGGCGCGGATCGTGAGCCAGCTCGGCGCGCGCATGGAGCGGAAGTTCACGCCCCTGGAGATTCGGGCGCTGCTGGACTGACCCGCCCGTCCTGGAAGGGAGGACACCCCATGATGGACCGCCACGAAGACAACCGCCGCGAGGTGGTGGTCATGGACATCAAGATGCCGTTCGCCTCGATGGTGGCCTTCATGGTCAAGTGGGCCATCGCGTCGATCCCCGCCATGATCATCCTGGGGGTGCTGTGGTGGCTGGTGATGATCGTCCTGATGGGCGTGAGCGGCGGCGGGGGGATGTTCGGGCACATGCAGCGCATGCACGTCTGACCGCTCCCCGCCCGTAAGCCCCCGTGTTCATCGGCCACTTCGCCCTCGCCTTCGCGGCCAAGCGGGTGGCGCCGAAGGCGTCCCTCGGCACGCTGTTCGCGGCGTGCCAGCTCTTGGACCTGATCTGGCCGCCCCTGGTGCTCCTGGGAGTGGAGCGGGTGCGGATCGACCCGGGGAACACGGCGTTCACGCCGCTCGACTTCGTGCATTACCCCTGGTCCCACTCGATGGACATGGCGCTCTTCTGGGGGGCGCTGTTCGGGGGCGTGTACTTCGTCGTCCGGCGCGACGGGGCGACGGCGGCGTGGCTGGGGGTGCTCGTGTTCAGCCACTGGGTCCTGGACTGGATCGTCCACCGGCCCGACCTGCCCCTGTGGCCGAACGGCCCCAAGGTGGGCCTTGGCTTGTGGAACTCCGTGCCCGCCACCCTGGCGCTGGAGGGCGGCCTGTTCGCCCTGGGGGTGTGGGCCTACGCGGCCGGGACGGAGGCGCGCGACCGGACGGGGCGCGTCGCCCTGTGGGCCCTGGTGGCGTTCCTCGCCGTTATCTACGCGGCGAACGTCTTCGGGCCTCCGCCGCCCTCCCCGACCGCCGTGGCCGGTGCCGGTCTCGCCCTGTGGCTCCTGGTCGCGTGGGGCGCCTGGGCCGACCGGCACCGGGCCGTCGCCGCCTAACGCCGTCCTCCCTCCCCCCCGATAAAGATGGGACGCGCCGGCGGCACGCGGCCGCCGCGATGGAGGGTCCGGCATGGTCAAGGTTGCGCCGGCGCCGCCACGGGCCACGATCACGGAGACCCCCGGGGAGATGCGGATCGTGGTCCCGGCGTGGCGGAACAGGCTCGGCATTCTGTTCGCCGGTGTCTGGCTGGCGGCGTGGCTCCTTACGGAGACCTTGTTCGTCGCCGCCCTGTTCGCCGGACTGTGGGCCCGGGGACGCGGGTCGCCCGACGTGGACGTGTCGGCGGGGGGCGTGGTCTTCTACGTGGCCTTCCTCCTGATCTGGACCGCGCTCGGGCTCCTGACCCTGGCCGGCTGGCTGTGGGCCGTGGCGGGCAAGGACGTCGTGACCGTCACGGACCGCGCCGTCACGCTCAAGCGCGACGTGCTCGGCCGCGGGCCCACCCGGACCTACGAGATCGACCGGCTGCGCGCCCTGCGAGTGGTGCCGTGGTGGAAGTACAACGCCTGGGCGACCCGCGGCCACCGGCGCTGGCTGTTCTGGGGCGGCGGGCCGATCGGTCTGGACCACGACGGCCGCACGACCCAGTTCGCCTCCGGCGTCCACGAGGCGGAGGCGTACCGGATCGTGGACCGCGTCCGGGCGCGGTTCGCCATCCCCACGGGCCCGTCGCCGGACGGCTGGTGACGACGCCGATGTCGCCCACGATCACGGAAGGTCCGGCGGAGCTCCGGGTGGTGATTCCGGCGCGGCGCCACCCGTTCCTGGTCCTGTACGTGGTCTTCTGCCTGGGGATGTGGGCCCTGGGCGAGGCCGCCGTCGCACACGCGCTGCTCGCGGACCCGTGGACGGGGGCGACGCTGGCCGCGGCCGTCTGCCTGCTGCCCTGGACAGCGTTCGGCGCGGCGGTCCTGGCCGCCTGCGCGTGGCTCGCGGCGGGTCGGGCGGTCGTGACCGTCACGGACCGCGCACTCACGATCCGGTGCGCGGCGTTCGGGCTCGGCTCCGCCCGGGAGTACGACCTGGCCCACGTCCACGCCCTGCGCCTGGCGCCGTGGTGGATCTTCAAGCCGTGGGCGGCCCTCGGGTTCACGCTCTGGCTGATGCCCGGCGCCGGTCCCATCGCTCTGGACTATGGCGCCCGCACGGTCCGGTTCGGCAACGGCCTGGACGAGCCCGAGGCGCGCCGGATCGTGGAGCGCATCGCGGCGCGGTTCGGCGTTCCCGCCGGGCCGTGACGGCGCGCGGCGCCGCCCGGCTCTGGCGCCTGCCCTACGGCGCCTTCACCTCCCTCGGGGCCGGCAGGACCGGGTCGGGCACCCGGTTCTTGATCGCCGGGATCGTGCGCAGGTAGGCGTACATCGCCTTCAGGTCGGCGTCGTTCAGCTGGCCCGCCCAGCGCCACGGCATGGGCGGCAGAAGCGGGCGGCCGGTGCCCGCGTGGCGGCCGGTGCGCAGGGTCTGGATGAACATCTCCTCGGTCCAGCCGCCGATGCCGGTGGCCTTGTCGGGTGTCAGGTTGCGGGCGTAGCTGGTGCCCCACGGGCCCTTGAATGCGGTGAGCGTCGCGGCGCCGACCCAGTTCCACGGGCCGTCCGGGAGCGGGGGCGCGGGCGGCATGGTCATGGACTCCGGGTGGCCGGAGAGCATGCGCGTCATATCGGGCTCGGGGCCCTTCGGTCCCATGACGAGCGGCGTATGGCAGTCGTTGCAGCCGCCGTAGGTGACCAGGTACTTGCCCCGCGCGATTTGGGACGCGGCTTGGGCGTCGTCCGCGGCGGCCGGGGCGGCAACACCGAGGAGGAGGGCCAGCAGGGCCAGGGACGCGGGCACGCCGAAGGAGCGGCGCGAACCCACACGAACAGCACGTCGCGGGATCATGAATCGGTTCCTACAGGGCCGCCGCGGACCGGCCGCGGGGTCCGCTGCCCCGGCCGGCGCGGCGGCGAACGGTGACACCCCCGCGTTGCCGGCGGGGAGACGGAGCGGACGCCGTGTCCGGACCCGGTTGTCCGGAAGGCCCCCAATCTGCACCGGTGGCTGAAGCAGTGTCAAGGGGTCGGAAACGGTCGCTTCGCGGCGCCCCGGGCAAGCGCCGGCCCCTTGACCGGGGGCGGGACCCGGTCTATCCTCGCCGCTCCATGGGCGACGCACGCAACATGTACGCCGTTCGGGCCGTAACCGGCCTGATTACGCTGCCGGGGTGGCTGAAGGCCACCCGCCGCGGACCGGCGTGCGCGCGCGTTTCCTGACCTCCCTTCACAGCGTAGAGAGACCGGAAACCAGGCAGCCGCCGGCCGCGGGCTTCGCCCCGTGCGCGCGGCCGTCCGACCGCCGGGGGAGTCCGCGGCCCCGAACAGGGAACGACACCGTGGCCACCCCGCCGCAAACCAACCGATCCGAAACGCCCGAATCCGCGCGTCCGTCCGAGCGCGCCACGCACCTCGCCGGCGCCGCCCTGGTGCTGGCCGCGGCGCTGTGCTTCTCCACCAAGGCGATCCTCATCAAGCTCGCCTACCTGGCGGCGCCGGGGGCGGACGCGATCGCCATCCTGGCGGCGCGCATGGCCCTTGCCCTGCCGTTCTTCGTGGCGGCGGCGCTGTGGAGCGCCCGGCGCGGCAACGGCAAGGCCCCGGTGGGCGGGCGCGACATGGTGGCGGTGGCGGCCCTCGGCCTGCTGGGCTACTACGCCGCGAGCCTGCTCGACACGGAGGGGCTGAAGCACCTCTCGGCCAGCACGGAGCGCCTGATCCTGTTCGTCTATCCCACCCTCGTCGTCCTGATCGGCGCGGTCTTCCTGGGGGAGCGCATCCGCCCGGCGGTGGCCGGGGCGCTGGCGGCCACCTACGCGGGCGTGGCCCTGGCGGTGGGATACGGTCCCGGCGCGCGGGGCGACCTGTCGGCGGCCGAGATGGCGATCGGATCGGCGGAGGTGTTCGGGGCGGCCCTGGCCTTCTCCGTCTTCCTGGTGACCGGCGTGCCGGTGCTGCGGCGCGTCGGGGCCACGCGGTTCTCCGCCTGGACCATGTGCGCCGCGGCCCTGGGCGCCATGACCCACTTCACCGTGGTCCACGGCGCCGGGACGGCGGGGCTGAACGCAAAGGCCCTCGCCTTGTGCCTCGCCATGGCGCTCATCGCCACCGTGCTGCCGGCGTTCCTCATGGCCGAGGGCATGCACCGGATCGGCGCCGGGCCGGCGGCCCTCATCGGCACCGTGGGGCCCGTGGCCACCATCGGCATGGACCACGCCGTCCTGGGCCAGGCCGTCACCGGGCCCCAGGCGGTCGGCACCGCCCTGGTCCTGGCCGGCGTGGTGGCCGTGAGCGTGCGGCGGCGGGAGGGGTCGTGAGCGTAGGGGCTCAGGGCCCGCTCGCCCCGTGCCCCGCGCACCACGCGCGCCACATGTCCCGATAGGCGGCCTCGACGGCCCGGGTGCAGGCGTGCGCGTCCAGGAGGCGGCTCTGCGCGAGGGCCGGGCGTTGCTCCGTCCGGCGGCGGGCGAGGCGTTCCGGGTCGGCGGCCCAGTCGGCGGCCAGGGCCACGTAGGCGTCCGCGTCGGGGGCGGCCATGTCGTCGATGCCGGCCATGGCGAGCAGGCTCACGCCCACCCGGTCGATGAAGCTCCGGCCCGTGAGGACGATCACCGGCAGGCCCATCCACAGGGCCTCGCAGGTGGTCGTGTGGCCGTTGTAGGGAAAGGTGTCGAGGGCGATGTCCATGCGGCCGTACGCCGCCAGGGCCTCGCCCGTGCTCAGGGCGGCGCTGCCCTCGAAGTCGATCCGCCCCGGGTCCACGCCGTGGTCCGCGAATTTCCGGCGGAAGCGCTCGCGCAGTTCCTCTGACCGGAACGTCCCGCGCACCAGGAGCAGCCGGCTGCCCGGCACGGCGTTCAGGACCTTCGACCACGCCGCGACCACCCCGGGGTTGATCTTGAGGGTGTTCGTCACCGACCCGAAGGTCACGTACCCGTTCGCCGCCACGGGCGGCGGGCCCACGGGCGGTGCGTCGGGGGGCGGCATGTAGCAGCAGAAGCCGCCCTCGATCCGCGCCAGGCCCTCGGTGAAATAGCTCTCCGTGCCCGGTGGGTTGGCGACGGCGTCGGTCAGGCGCCAGTCCACGGTGGACAGCCCGGTGGTCGCGGGATAGCCCAGGTACGTGGCCTGCACCGGCGCCGGGCGGTGGGCCAGGACCCGCAGGCGGTTGTCGCCGGTGAGACCCCCGAGATCCACCAATATGTCGATGCCGTCACGCCGCACCTGGGCCGCCACCTCGGCGTCGGACACGGCGCCCACGTCGCGCCAGCGCGGGCAAACCCGGCGGAAGGCGGCGGTCACCTCGTCGGGCTTGCGGACGCTGGCGTACAGGTGCGGCGCCACGGCCTTCGGGTCGTGGGACGCGATGATCGACGCCACGAACATCCCCACCGGGTGCTTGCGGAAGTCGGCCGAGAGGTAGCCCACCTTCAGGGGCCGGTCCGGGTCCGGGCCGTTGCGGTGCCGGGGCGCCGGGGGGCCGCCGATGCGCGCCAGCCGGGCCTTGCCCCAGGCCTCGTGCAGGTCCCGCAGGGCCTCGGGGGAGAGGTCCGGGTCGTAGCACGCGAGGAACAGGGCGTTGTCCTCGGCGGTGGGGTGGTTCGGGTGGCGGGCGGCCATGTCCCGCAGGTGGGCGCGGGCCGCCTCCAGGTCGCCCAGCTCGCCGAGGACCGAGCCCAGTCGCAAGTCCGGGTCCGGGTCGTCCGGGTCCAGGCGCATGGCCGCGCGGTAGGCGTCGGCCGCCTCCGAGAAGGCCCCCACGTCCTGCAGGAGGTCGCCCAGGGCCTTGTGGGCCGCCGCGTCGTCCGGCGCGGCGGCCACCGCGCGGCGCAGGGTATCGATGCCTTCGTCCGCGCGGCCGGCGGCCTTCAGGGCGCGGGCCAGGGCCACCTGGGCGGCCATTGCCGCGGGATCCGCCTCGGCGGCGCGGGTCAGGAGGGGCAGCGCCCCCTGGGGGTTGTCGCGCTCCAGGAGGTAGGTGCCGCACAGGGCGAGGGCCCCGGCGTGGTCCGGGTCCGCGTCCAGCACCTTGCGGGCCAGGCGGTAGGCCGCGTCGGCGTCGCCCGCGCGCTGGTAGCGGAGGGCATCGGCGAACCAGCGTTCGACGTTGGCCATGGGCCTTCCTGCACGGGCCTCTGCTGCGAGGGTGGACGCGGGCGCGGCGCACGCCCGGCACGGCCGGAAGCTTTTGACCGTAGCACATGCGGCGGGGCCTCTCAAGCGCGCCGGAGGCGGGTTTGACTTGGGTGCGTGCCGCCCCGTATAAGGATCAAAGGTTGTGTGACGAGGCGGTCGGGGCGCGGGGTCCGTCGGAAAGGGGGCGGAGGACCGTCCGGGCGCCGCCTGCCGCGCGCGGAAAGGGGAGGGATGGAAGCCGCCTGGATGCCCGCCGGGCCCCCGCCCGATGACGATCCCGTGCCGAAGGCGCAGGCCGATCCGTGGCCCGACGCCCTATCGCCCCGGCGCGAGCGCCTCCTGCGCGTCGTGGCCTCCATCGCCGCCACCCTGCTCAAGCACCCCGAGGTGGAGCGGGCCGTGCCCGAGATCCTGGCGAGCTTGGGCGAGGCAGCCCAGGTCAGCCGCGTGTACGTGTTCGAGGCCCACGCCGGCCCCGACGGGGCTCTGCTCACCAGCCAGCGCTTCGAATGGACGGCGGAGGGGATCACGCCCCAGATCGATGCCCCGGAGCTCCAGAGCTTCGACTACCGCGAGCACGGTTTCGAGCGCTGGTTCGAATATCTGACCACGGGCCGGCCGGTCCAGGGGCTGGTCCGTGACTTCCCGGAGGCCGAGCGTGCCCTCCTGGAGTCCCAGGACGTTCGCTCGATCCTGGTCATGCCGATTCGCGCGGGCGGCTCGTGGTGGGGCTTCATGGGCTTCGACGAGTGCGCCCACGACCGGGTGTGGGACGAGGACGAGGTGGACGTGCTCGCGGCCGCCGCCGACAACCTGGGGGCGGCCTTCCAGCGCCGCCGCCTGGAGGCCGCGGTGCGCGAGAGCGAGGCACGTTACCGCGCCATCTTCGAGCAGGCCGCCGACGGGATCACGCTGATCGACCCGGCCACGCTGCGGATCGTCGAGTTCAACGACCAGGCGCACCTGAACCTGGGTTACACCCGGTCCGAGTTCGCCCACGTCACCCTGCCCGACCTGGAGGCGGTGGAGACCCCCGCCGAGGTGGCCCGCCACACCCAGCGCGTGCTCGAGACCGGCGCGGCGGTGTTCGAGACCCGCCACCGCACCCGCCAGGGGGAGCTGCGCGACATGCTGGTCCACGTGCGCCCCATCACCCTGGCGGACCGGGTGTACATGTTGTCCGTCTGGCAGGACGTGACCCAGCGCAAGCGCGCCGAGCAGGCCCTGCGGGAGAGCGAGGCGCGCCTGCACCAGCTGCAGAAGATGGAGTCCCTCGGCACCCTGGTGGGGGGCATCGCGCACAACTTCAACAACATCCTCAACGCCCAGCTCAACTGCCTCTACGTCGCCCGGCGCGAGCTGGACGACCCCGCCGCGGCGGATGAGAAGCTGGCCATGGCCGAGCAGCTGTGCATGCGCGCCGCCCGCACGGTCGCCCAGCTGCTCGCCTTCGCCCGCCAGCGGCCCCTGGCGGTGCGGCGCCTGCGCCTGTCGCGTGTGGTGGAGGAGGCCCTGGCGGTGGCGCGCATCTCCATCCCGGAGGACGTGCGCCTCGAGGTCGCCCTGCCCACCGACCCGTACGTGGTCCGTGGCGACGCCGGGCAGCTCCAGCAGGTGATCATCAACCTGCTGACCAACGCCCGTGACGCCCTGGAGGGGCGGCCCGACCCGACCATCCGGCTGACCGTCGCGCCGTTCGCGCCCGAGGCCGCCTTTCGCGCCGCCCACCCGGAGATGGAGGAGGGCGAGCTGGCGCGGGTCAGCGTGGCGGACAACGGCTGCGGCATCCGGCCCGACGATCTGGGGCGCGTGTTCGAGCCGTTCTTCACCACCAAGGAGGTGGGGCGAGGCACCGGTCTGGGGCTCGCCATGAGCCACGGGGCGGTGCGTATGCACGGCGGGGCCCTGGAGGTGGAGAGCCGGGAGGGCGAGGGCTCGGCCTTCCACGTCTTCCTGCCGACGGTCCGCGCCGAGGCCGAGCCGGCGGCGGCCCGGGCCCTGAAGGAGGAGGCCGTCCCGGGACGGGGCGAGACCCTGCTGGTGGCCGACGACGAGAGCGACCTGCGCGAGACCCTGGCCGCCGCTCTGGCGAGCCTGGGCTACGAGGTGGTCACCGCGGCCGACGGCGCCGAGGCGGTGACGCGCTTCGCCGCGGCCCCGGAGCAGGTGGCCCTGGTGCTCCTGGACGCGGTGATGCCGGGTCTCTCGGGGGTGGAGGCGGCCCGTCGCATCCGGGGCCTCAGGGCCGACGTGCCCCTGATCATCGCGACGGGCTACGAGCGCCGGCCGGTCCTGGAGGAGGTCCGGGCGTGGCCGCGCACGATCGTGCTGGAGAAGCCCCTCCCCGTGGCGTCGCTCAGCCGCCACGTCCGCGCCCTCATCGAGCCGGAGGATGACACCGGCACCGGCGCCGACACCGCCCCGACGTAACGCCCCCTCAGATGCCGGGAGTCCCGCCGGACACGGCCCACAGGGCCGCGAGCAGGCTCACCGCGAAGAGGATCACGGGCCCCACCCAGCTCACGCCGCCCACGGCCCGGCGCCAGGCGGCGCGCTCGGCGTCGGTGGCGGCGGCCTCGCGGGAGCGGGCGATGATCTTGCCCACGTGCCGGTAGTAGAGCCAGTTGCCGCCCGCCGGCACGCCGAACACCACCGCCGCGGTCAGGACCAGCGACAGTCCGGGCGAGGCCGCCACGGTGGGCATCAGGACCAGCTCCACCAGGATCAGGGCCGTGGCCCAGGCGTACATCTTGCGGTACAGGAGCCACAGGAGGGGAGCCACCAGGCAGGCCCAGTTCCAGGTGAAGACCCAGCCCCCGCCGGCGGCGTCGAACTTGCCGAAGCGCGCCAGGTAGTAGTCGGCGCGGCGCGGCCCCACGACCTCGGCGTAGAGCGCCTCGCGCGCCGCGGCGCCGCCCTCCGGGCCGTTGCCCGGCGCCCCGTGGCCCGCCAGGTCCGCCCCCATCCGGGCGGCCGCGGCGATCCCTTCGTCGCCGGTTCCGCCGGCCGGGGGTTGCTCGCGCTCGTCGGACTGTGCCATCCCTGCGTCGTCTCCGGTATCGTTCCGGCGCGTCCCGCGCCGCCACCCGCTGGGCCATTTTCGGCGCGGCGGCGCCGAATGGCAAACCCAGCCGCTGCTATAATCGACCGGCCCTCCGGGGCCATTCAGGGCCCGTTCCCCCACCCGTGCGCCGCATTCCCACATACGGCACGGCGCTCGCCCTGCTCATCGCCGCCGCCCTGGCCCTGAGGGTGGCGGGAACGAGCTACGGCCTGCCGCTCCTGGTCAACGGCGACGAGGCCCCGATCGCGGGCTACGCCGTGGACATGCTCGCCCGGGGCGATGCCGACCCGCAGTTCTTCCACTACCCCTCCCTCTACCTCTACATGCAGGCGGGCCTGGACGCGGCCCTGTACGGCGCCGGGCGCGCCACCGGTCGGTACGCCGTCCTGACCGACCTGGACGGGCGCCTGATGGTCCGCGCGGGGCGGATCATGACCGCCGTCCTGGGGGCCCTGACGGTGCTCGCCGCATACTTGGCCGGACGCGCCCTGTGGGGCCGGCCGGAGGGCTTGGCGGCGGCGGCCTTCGTGGCGTCAAGCCCGCTGCACGTGGCGCACTCGTTCCAGCTTGCGGTGGACGTGCCCACCGGGCTGTTCGCCGCCCTCGCCCTGTGGGGGGCGGCAAGGCGCCTGGGGGCCCCGCCCCGGTGGGGCGACTACGCCCTGGCGGCGGCGTTCGCGGGGCTCGCGGCGGGGACGAAGTACACGGCGGTGTTCGCGGTCGTGCCGCTGGTGGTCGCCCACTTCCTGGGGCCGTGGCCGGGGCGGCCGCCGGTGTGGAAGCGCGTGGTCGACCCGCGCCTGCTGGCGGCGCTGGTCCTGGTGCCCCTGGTGTTCCTGGCCACCACCCCCTACGCCGTGCTCGACCGGGAGGCGTTCGCCCGGGACGTGGCGTGGGAGGGCAGCCACTACGCCTCGGGCCACGCCGGGGCGGAGGCGGAGGGAAGGACCAGCCTGGGCCGCTACCTGAAGCTGCTCGAGGGCGACCTGGGGCCGGAAGGGATGGCCCTGGTGGCCCTGGGGGCCGTGCTCCTGGTGCGGCGCGATCCCCGGGGGCTGGCGGTGGTGCTGGCGTTCCCGCTCGTGTACCTGCTGTTCATCGGGCGCTTCCCGGTGTTCTTTCCGCGCAACCTCGCACCCGTGGTGCCGGGCCTCGCCCTGCTGGCCGGGGCCGGGCTGGTGACCCCGATCCGGGCGGCGGCCACGGCCCCGCGGCAAGGACGGCAGGTGGACCGGCGGCGAATGGTCCTGATCGCGCTGGCCGTGGTGGTGGCCCTCGTGGGCGCGTCGGGCCTGACTCGCCACGCGGCCACGGCCCTATCCCATGTCCGCACCGTCACCCTGCCCGACACGCGCTGGGCGGCCCTGCACTGGGTCTCCGTGAACGTGCCGCCCGGCGCCCGGGTGGTGCGCGAGCCCCACACGCCGGAGGTGGAGCTGATCACCACCGAGGGCCGGCCCCGCTACCGGGTGAAGGTCCTGAGCTGGTCCGTGACGGACCTGTCCCCGGCGGCCCTTTCGGGCTACGACTACCTGGTCCTGAGCGATGCGATGTACGGGCGCTTCCTGCGCGATCCGGAGCGCTATCCCGCGCGGGCGGCGCGCTACCGGGCGCTGTTCGCGGGGCTGCCCCTGGCGGGGGAGTTCGCGCCCGAGCCGGGGCGGACGACGGGGCCCGTCATCCGGGTGTACCGGGTCCCCCACGGCCCGGCCGCGTCGCCCAAGCCCTAGGGGTAGACGGTGCTCGCCTGGGGGCCCTCGTCGCCGGTCTCCTCCACGTAGGCGACGCGGGCGCCGACCTTCAGGGTGGCGAAGGCGTCCCCCAGGACGCTGTTCCGGTGGAAGTAGATGGAGCGCCCGTCATCGGTCTCGATGCGGCCGTAATCCTCGTCGGGGAAGATCTCCCCCACCGTGCCCTGGGGGTGGCCGGGGTGCTCGGCGTGGGCCATGCCCTTGCCCTGGTGCTTGCGGCTGTGGGCCTCGAGCTGGCGCTTGGCGGCGTCGAAGGCGTCGCGGATGGCGACGTACACGTCCTCGTGGGCGTGGTTCGCGCCCGGGTCGCGATTGACCACCAGCTCCGCGCCGGGGACCGTCAGGTCCACCCGCACCGTGTAGGTGCGGCCCTTGTGCTGGTGCCGGTGGGGCGCCTCGACCACCACCCGGCACGACATGATGCGCTCATGGAAGTTCTCGAGCCACGCCGCCTTCTCGCGGACGCGCGCCTCGACCGCCTCCGAGCGGTCCATTCCCTTGAAGCTGATCTCGAGCGGTACCTGCATGCCTCCCTTCTCCGTCGCCCCCGTCGGTGTCCGGCACCCCCACTATAACGCGGGCGCGCCGCCCCGGGCATGCGTTTCGTCAGGGTCCGGGCCCCTCTGGGCGCTGGACCCCGGGCGCCACCCGGCGCTACCGTAGGGGCCGCCGGGAGGGAGGGACCATGCACGCCAAGACCTACCTGGGGCTCGCGCTCCTGCTCCTGATCGTCATCTTCACCCTGCAGAACGCGGAGGTGGTGACGGTCAACTTCCTGATCTGGCGCCTGTCCGTGTCGCGCTCCCTGATGGTCTTCATCGTCCTGATCACCGGGATCGTCGTGGGCTTGGTGCTGGGCGGGCTCCTGCGCCGTCACAAGGGGTAGACCGCTTCCCCCCGAGATCCGCTAGTGCAGCTTGAGCCGGGCGTGGACCCGGTGGCTCACCCAGTCCGCCAGCATCATCAGGGCCGTGCGCGGGGTGCCGTGCAGGGCCCGCTGGTGCTTGCGGTAGAGCAGCCGGTAGGTCAGGCGGGCGATCCAGCCCTCGATCATGACGCTCCCCTTCAGGCGCCCGAGCAGGTTGCCCATCAGGGTGCCGACGGCGGTGTACTCGGACAGGGAGACCATGGCGCCGTAGTTGTGGAAGGCGAAGGGCAACAGCGGACGGCCCCGCAGGTGCCCGGCCAGGGAGCGGGACAGGAGCAGGGCCTGCTGGTGGGCCACCTGGGCCGTGGGAGGCGCCTGGCCGCCGGGCCCGGTCGGCCACGGGCAGGCGGCGCAGTCGCCCAGGGCGAAAACGGCGGCGTCCCGGGTGGCCTGCAATGTCTCGCGGACCACCAGGCGGCCCCCCCGGTCGCGCTCCAGGTCCAGCCCGGCCAGGACCTCGGGGCCCCGGATGCCGGCCGCCCAGACGCAGGTTCCGGCCGGGATGTACTCGCCGGCGCCGGTGACCAGGCCGTCCTTCGTCACCTCGGTCACGCGGGTGCCGGTGCGCACCTCCACCCCGAGCCCCCGCAGCTCCCGCTCCGCCAGGTGCGAGACCCGCTCCGCCGCGGCCGGGAGCAGGCGCTCGGCGGCCTCCACCAGGACCAGGCGGATGTCGTTCGGGTTGATGCGGTCGAGGCCGTAGGCCACCAGGCGATGCGCCACGTGGTGCAGCTCCGCCGCCAGCTCCACGCCGGTGGCGCCACCCCCCACGATGGCCACGGTCAGGGACGGGGACGCGGCCGGCGTCCCACCGATCTGGGCGCGCAGGAAGCGCGACAGGAGGGCGTGCTGGAAGGCGTCCGCCTGGGCGCGGGTGTCCAGGAAGCGGCAGTGCTCGCGCACGCCCGGCACGCCGAAGTCGTCCGTGACGCTCCCGATGGCGATCACCACGGTGTCATAGGGGATCTCGCGCGGCGGGCCGATGGGCTCGCCGTCGGCGTCCGGCACGGGAGCCAGCTGCACCGCGCGGCGCTCCCGGTCGAGCCCCGTCATGGCCCCGAGGCGGAAGGCGAAGCCGTGGCGGTGGGCGTGGGCGAGGAAGTCCAGGTCGTCGTCGTGGGAGTCCAGGGTGCCCGCCGCCACCTCGTGCAGGAGGGGCTTCCACAGGTGGGTCAGGGTCGGGTCCACCAGGGTCACCTCCGCCCGGCCGGCGCGGCCCGGACCGTGCCCCAAGCGCGTGGCCAGCTCCAGGCCGCCCGCGCCGCCGCCCACCACGACGATGCGGTGCGGAGCGCTCATGTCGGGGGCCCGTAGCGGGCGTACACCCACTTCATGACGAACGCCGGCGCCACGGTGGTGGAGGCGATCACCAGGATCAGGGCGGCATAGGCCTCGTCCGCCAGGATGCCGGCGGTGCGGCCCAGCTCGGCGAAGATCAGCCCCACCTCCCCCCGGGGCACCATGGCGAGGCCGATGAGCAGGCGCCGGATCGGTGTCTCCCGGATCAGAAACGCCCCCGCCATCTTGCCCACCACGGCCACCAGGAACAGGGAGCCGGACAGCAGCCAGATCGTCGGCGAGCCCCAGTCCACCAGGCGCAGGTTGAGGGACAGCCCCACCATCACGAAGAAGATCGGCGTGAACAGGTGGATCACCGGCTTCATCTGGTCCTCGATGCGCTCGGCGAACTCGGGCCGGGTGCGGATCGCCACGCCGAACGGCAGGAAGAAGCGGCGCGAGAGGGCGAGGCCCGCGGCGAAGCCCCCGAGCAGTTCCGGCGCCCCCACGGCGTGGGCGAGCCAGGCGAAGAAGAGGACGAGAGAGACGATCGTCGTCGGGATGAGGCCCGGGATGGGGCTCACCGCGTCGAACCGGTCGATGACGACGGAGATCGCCTTCGCCGCCGGGGTGGCGAGCAGGAAGAACAGGCCGATGAACAGGACCACCTTGCCCGCGTTCGCCGCGCTGACCCCGCCACCGATCGAAAACTCGTAGAGCAGCGCCAGGAGCACCACCCCCATCACGTCGTCCAAGACCGCGGCCCCGAGTACGACGCGCCCCTCCCGGGCCTGCTGGCGCCCCAGGTCGGACAGGACCCGCACGGTCACGCCGATGCTGGTGGCGGTCAGCGTGCCGCCCACGAACAGGGACGGCAACAGCCCCAGGCCGAACGCCCCGTGGGCCAGGACGAACCCCAGGCCGAAGGGCAGGACCAGGCCGTAGATCGCCACCTGGAGGGACGCGCGGCCCGTGCGCACCAGGCTCGCCGCGTCGGTCTCCAGGCCCACCTCGAACAGCAGCAGGATGATGCCGATCTCGGCCAG
>CAZGRJ010000058.1:0-14458 GCA_964528115.1 uncultured Nitrospirales bacterium | reverse complement strand
CGAGGTGGAGGTGATCGCCGCCATCTCGCCCCGCAAGGACGTGGACGGCTTCCACGAGACCAACGTCGGGCGCCTGATGATCGGCGACATGATCTTCGCCCCCTGCACCCCCTACGGCATCATGAAGATGCTCGAGGTGTGCGGGATCGACGTGAAGGGCCGCCACGCCGTGGTGGTGGGGGCCGGCAACGTGGGCAAGCCCATCTCCATCATGCTCATGCAGGCCGGCGCCACGGTGACCGTCTGCCATTCCGAAACCCGCGACCTGGCCGAGCACACCCGCATGGGCGAGATCCTCGTCGTGGCCGTGGGCAACCCGCGCATGATCACCGCCGACATGGTGCGTCCGGGGGCCGTGGTCATCGACGTGGGCATCAACCGCCTGCCCGACGGCAAGATCACGGGCGACGTGGACTTCGACGCGGTGCGCGAGGTGGCCTCGTGGATCACCCCCGTGCCCGGCGGGGTGGGACCCATGACGATCGCCATGCTGCTCTACAACACGGTCCAGTCCGCGCGGCGGTTGGCCGCAGACGCCGAGTAGTGTCATGGATTGATTGACACGTGCACGCGGGCGCCCCCATAAGCCGCCTGGAGGCCGTCCTGCAGGCCGGTCACTTCGCCGTCACGGCGGAGCTGACCCCGCCCAAGAGCGCCATCACGGCCCCCCTCGTGCGCAAGGCCGACCTCCTGGGGCCCCACGTGGACGCGGTGAACCTGACCGACTGCCAGACCGCCGTGGTGCGCATGGCGTCCCTGGCCTGCTCGGCGGTGATGCTCCAGCGCGGCGTGGAGCCGGTCATGCAGATGACCTGCCGCGACCGCAACCTCATCGGCATCCAGTCCGACCTGATCGGCGCCTACGCCCTGGGGGTGCGCAACCTCCTGTGCCTGTCGGGCGACTCGCCGCGCATCGGCGACCATCCGAACGCGACGCCCGTGTTCGACGTCAACTCGTTCAAGCTGCTCAAGATGGTGCGGCTGATGCGCGACACGGGAACCCTGGCGAACGGCCAGCCGGTGAAGGTGGCACCGCAGTTCTACGTGGGCGCGGCCTTCAACCCCATGTCGCCCAAGCTCGAACCGATGGTCAACCGGCTGGAGAAGAAGGCCGAGAAGGGCGCCGACTTCGTCCAGACCCAGATGATCTTCGACGTGGAGCAGTTCGCCGCCCTCATGGCCCTGGTGCGGGCCCGGGGCCTGCACGAGCGGGTGAAGGTCCTGGCCGGCGTGGCGCCCCTCAAGAGCGTGCGCATGGCGGAGTACATGAACGCCCACGTGCCCGGCATCCAGGTGCCCGACCACCTGATCCAGCGCCTGAAGAAGGCCGACGGCGACCCAAACCGGGTCCTGGCCGAGGGCATCCAGATCTGCCTGGAGGTGATCGAGGGGGTGCGCCGGATCGAGGGGGTCGCGGGCATCCACATCATGGCGGTATTCTGTGAGGAGAGCGTGCCCGAGATCGTGACCCGCGCGGGGCTCTCGCCCCGCCCCCCGGTCGACCTCGCGCCCCCCACGCTCGCGACGCCATGAAGCCCCTCACCGTCACCGACATCCGCGCCATGAAGGCCGAGGGCCGCCGGATCGCGGCGGTCACCGCCTACGACCACCCCTCGGGCCTCCTGGCCGACGCGGCCGGGCTCGACCTGATCCTGGTGGGCGACTCCCTGGGCACGGCCGTGCAGGGCCACGCCACCACCCTGCCCGTCACCATGGACCAGATGATCTACCACACCTCCATGGTCGCCCGGGCCGTGAAGCGGGCCCTGGTGGTAGGCGACATGCCGTTCATGAGCTACCAGGCGTCCGTCGAGGCGGCGGTGGCGAACGGCGGCCGGTTCCTGGCCGAGGGCGGCGCTGCGGCGGTGAAGCTGGAGGGCGGCCACGAGGGCGCCGTCGCCCGCGTCCGGGCCCTGGTGGAGGCCGGAATCCCCGTGATGGGCCACGTGGGGCTGACGCCCCAGTCGGTCCACGCCATGGGGGGCCACCGGGTCCAGGGGCGGCAGGAGGCCGGCGCCGGGCGCATCGTGCGGGAGGCCCGCGACCTGGAGGGGGCCGGGGCCTTCGCCGTCGTCCTGGAGGGCATCCCCGAAAAGCTCGCCAAGCAGGTGACCGAGGCCGTGTCCATCCCCACCATCGGCATCGGCGCCGGGGTCCACTGCGACGGCCAGATCCTCGTCTGGCACGACCTGCTGGGCCTCTCCGAGGGCCACAAGCCCAAGTTCGTCAAGCCCTACGCCCGCCTCGCCCCCACCATCCGCCGCGCCCTCAGGGCCTATGCGCGCGAGGTGGCGGACGGGACCTTCCCGGGCCCCGACCACACCTACCACTGAGCGCCCCGGTGGCCGACCTCACCGGCAAGCAGCGCCGCCACCTGCGGGCCCTCGCCAACCGCCTGCCGGCCACGGTGCGGGTGGGCAAGGACGGGGTGTCGGAGTCCCTGGTCGCCTCCGTGACGGCGGAGCTGGCGCACCGCGAGCTGGTGAAGGTGGCCCTGAACCCGAACGCCGAGGTCACGCCCGCCGCCGTCGCGAAGGCGCTGCCCGGGGCCACGGACTCCACGTGGGTGCAGACCCTGGGGCGGACGATCGTCCTCTACCGGCCGGCGGACCCGCCGGAGATCGCGCTGCCGGCGTGAGCGCCCCCGGCGAATCCTACCCGGACGACTTTGCGGAGACGCTCGCGTTCCACGGCCACCTGTGCCTGGACATCGCCGTGGGCTACCGGGTGGCGAAGGCCGCCCTGGCCGCCGCGCGCGAGGCCGGCGCGGACCCGGCCAACCTGGTGGCCGTGGTGGGCAACGACACCTGCGCCGTGGACGCCATCCAGCGCGTCCTCGGCTGCACCTTCGGCAAGCGCAACCTGGTGCCGCGCCTGACCGGCAAGCCGGTGTACGTCCTGCAGGACGCCAAGAGCGGCGTGGGCGTGCGCGCCTACGTCCACTTCTGGGAGGGGTTCGACCCGGACGGCTCGTTCCGCGCGTCCATGCGGGCCGCCAAGTCGGGCAAGCTCGACGCCGAGGGGCAGGAGAAGTTCCGGGCCGAGCAGGACGCCGTGATCCGCCGCATCCTGGAGATGCCCGACGCCGAGCTGTTCACCCTGCGCCCGGTGCACAAGCCCCCGCCGCCGCGCTCGGGCGGCTTCGAGTCCGAGCCGTGCGCCGAATGCGGCGAGCACGTGAAGCTGGGGATGCTGGTGGACGGCCGCTGCGGCGAGTGTCGCTCGGAGATGTCCTACTCCGGCTGACGGGCCCTCACTTCACTCCCGCCAGGATCGCCTTCACCCGTGCCCACGCCTGGTCGCGCGCGGCCTTGCCCGCCGCGTCCGCGTCCGGGGCGTCGCCGGCCCGCAGGAAGGCGTGGCCCACGCCCTCGTACACCACGGGCTCGTAGGGCTTGCCGAGGCGCTTCATGCGGTCGCGGGTCTCGGGGATCGTCCCGTTGACGCGCCAGTCCCTGGCGCCGTAGAAGCCGTACACGGGGGCCGAGATCGCCTTCAGGGCCGCGTCGTCCTTGGACGCCCGGCCGTAGAACACCAGGGCGGCGGAGAGCCGGGGGGCGTTCGTGGCGAAGCGGAAGGCCTCGCCGCCGCCCCAGCAGAAGCCGATCACGGCGGTCTTCCCGTTCGCGGCGGGCAGCTTGGCGGCGTATTGCCGCACGGCCAGGAGGTCGGCGGTGACGCGCTCCGGCGGCAGGTCGTAGATCGCGTCCCTGGCCGCGTCGGAATCGGCGAAGTCGGCCGTCGCCTGGTGCGCCTTGTCGAAGCCGGAGAGCAGGTCGGGGGCGACGGCGACGTAGCCCTCGGCGGCGAGGCGGTCGGCCACCATGCGCACCCAGTCCGTCAGGCCCCGGTTCTCGTGGATCACGATCACGGCGAGGGCCGGGTCCTTCCGCTCCGGGTAGGCGACGAAGGCGCGCACGGTGCGGTCGCCCGCGGGCACCTTCACCCACTCCAGGTGGCGGGGCGATGCGTCCAGGGCGGCGCGGGCCCACTCCTGGGCGGACGCGGGAAACGCCCACAGGAGCAGGACGGCGGCCAGCAGCGCCCGCGTCACTCGCCCTTCCGGAAGGCGCACGGGTCGCAGATCACGGCGAGCTTGTCCGTGGCCGACTCGGCCATCCAGACCTCGTTCGGGCGGCCCAGGATCTGGCGCACCTGGGCCCCCGGGGTCGGCAGGTGGAAGGTGGTGAACGTCTCCGTCTCCGGGTCGAAGCGCAGGATCGCGTCGCCGCCGAAGTCGGACAGCCAGACCTGGTCGTGGTCGTCCACGAAGACGGCGTAGGCGTGGGGCCGGTCGCCGGGGAGCCGCCACTCCCGCCACGTGGCCGACTTGGGGTCGTAGGCGGCCACCTGCCCCACGTTCCACTCGCTCACCCAGACGCGGCCCTGCAAATCGGCCCAGACGCGCCTCGCCCCCTGGCGCGGCGTGCGGGGCTCCAGGACCGTCGCCCGACCCGTGTCCAGGTCCACCCGGCCGACGTAGGAGCCGGCCAGGGACGCGTAGAACACGGCGCCGTCCGGCGTGGTCGTGATGCCGTAGGGGCCGCGCCCCTTCGGCGCCTCGAACACCTCCACCTTGCCGCTCTTCGGGTCCACGCGGCCGTAGTAGCCGGTCTGGCCCGTGAACCACAGGCGGCCCTCGTGGTCGAACGTCGCCGTGTTGAGGTTGGCGTCCGGGCGGATGGGTAGTGGAAAGACGCGGGTCTCCTCGGTCTTGGGATCGACCCGGACGATGGCGTTCTGCCCCCCGTCGGTGACCCACGGCGCGCCGTCCGGTCCCACGATGACGCCGTGGGGCGCCGAGCCCTTGCCCAGCAGGATCTCGCGCGTCTTGCCGGTGGCCGGGTCCAGGTGGCCCAGGGAGCCGCGGCGCTGGGCCGTGTACCAGACGCCGCCGTCCGGGGCCGGGGCCACGTCGTGGGGGTGGGTCCCCTTGGGGACCGGGAACTCGTGGATCTCCGGCTCCGCCGCGAAGGCCGGCGCGGCCAAGGCGAGGCTAACGACGAGCCACGGGAGGAACGCGGCGCGCCTCATGCCCCCAGCACCGCCCGCGCCGCCGCCTCGCCGCTCATCACCGCCCCCTCCACCGTGGCGGGGAGCCCCGTGTCCGTGTAGTCGCCGCACAGGTGGAGGCCGGGCACGCCGGGAACGGGCCCCGCAGCCGGACGAACGAGGCCCGGCGTGAGGCGCACCGTGGCGCGGCGTTCCTTTAGGACCCGGGCGCGCACGAGGCGCGCCCCCGTGACCGCAGGGAAGTGGCGCACCAGGTCGGCGAGGGCCCGGCGCGCGACCTCCTCCGCGGGCAGGTCCGCCAGGGCGTTCGCCGCGCTCGCCACGGTGGCGACGCGCTGGCCGGCCCCGCCGGCCCCGAGGCCGTCCCGGTCGAACACCCACTCCGCGGCGGGAGCCACCCCGTCGGGCGGGATCAATCCCGGGATCAATCCGATGAACGGTGCGCGGGGATCGAACGGCACGCAGCGCCGGTCGAGCCACAGGTCGCAGGAGACGATGGGGGCCGGGTGCATGGCGGCCAGGGGGGCGGTCGTGTCCGGCGGTGCCCCCGCGTCCGCGAGCAGGCGGCGGGCGGCAAAGGCATCCACGGCCAGGACGACGCGCCCCGCCGGCACGCGGTTCCCGCCCGCGAGCGCCAGGGACGCCACCCGGCCGTCCCGGCCCCGCTCCAGGGCCGCCACGCGGCCCCGGCGCAGCTCCCCGCCCCGCGCCGCGAGGTGCTTCCCCAACGGCGCCAGCAGCTCCCCCAATCCGCCCCGCGCCCACCCCAGGCGGGCGTCCCCCGGCGCACCGAACAGCGCCACGCGCAGGGCCCGCCGGAACGGCCCGGCGTCGGCCTCCCCGGGCGGGAGGTTCATCACGGCGCGGCACAGCGGGTCCCACAGCAGGCGCGTGGCGGCGGGCGGCATCCGCAAGCGGCCGAGCCATCCGGCCACCGTCTCCCCGTCCGACGCGGCGCCGTCCCGCAGGGCGTGGCCCGCGCGCAACAGGCGGACCCGGTCGGAGAAGCCGAGCGGACGCAGGCCCCAAAGACCCAGGACCAGAGAAAGCGGCGTGGGCAGGCCGGCGGGGCAGGCGAGGCCGCCGGGGGCGCCGTCCACGCGCAGGGGCATGCGCAGGGCGTCCTGGAAGGTGAGCCGGTCGGCCGTGCCCAGGCGGGTGAGCAGGTCCAGGGTGCCCCGGTAGGCACCCATGAAGAGGTGGGGCCCGGTGTCCAGGTCGTCCCCGGCGGCGTCGGTGAACCCGCCCGCCCGGCCGCCCGGGCTCTCGCGGGCCTCCCACAGCACCACCGGCACGCCCGCCTCCGCCAGGGCCGTGGCGGCGGCCGCGCCGGCGAAGCCGGCCCCGACGACGTGGACGGGCCCGTCCGTCACCACTCCCCTACCACCGGTCGGCCAGGTGCCGCAGGTAGGCGGTCCCGGCCAGGAACAGCTTGCGCGGGGCCGACAGGGAGACCGGGGCGAACAGGCGGAACTCCCGGTCCGCCATCTCGGCCAGCAGCGCCCGGTAGATGGCCGCCATGATGCGCGACGGCAGCAGCGCACGGCGGTCGGCGGCGGGCAGCCGGCGGGCGATGGCGTCGGCCTCGGCGTAGTACCCCTCCGCCCGCTCGCACTCGAACGCCATCAGGGCCCGCACGCCGGGGGTGTAGCGGCCCGTGAGCAGGTCGCGCTCGGACACGCCGAACTCCTGGAGGTCCTCCTGCGGCAGGTAGATGCGGTCGAGGGCCGCGTCGCGCCCCACGTCGCGCAGGATGTTGGTCAGCTGGAACGCCCGGCCGTGGGCGAGGGCCAGGCGGTCGGCGTCCGGGTGCGCGCAGCCGAAGGCACGCACGCACATGAGCCCCACCGCCCCCGCCACCCGGTCGCAGTAGCCGGACAGGGACGCGAAGTCGGCGTGGCGCACGGGCCCCAGGTCCATGCCGACGCCTTCGAGGACGGCGAAGGGCAGCTTGGGGTTGATGCCGAACGCCTCGATCACGGCCGTCAGGCGGCGCGTGATGGGGTGGCCGGCGTGGCCGGCCAGGGCGGCGTCCAGCTCCTTGCGCCACTGGGTCAGGTGCTGCGCCGCGAGGGCCGCGTCGGGGGTCTCGTCCACCAGGTCGTCGGCGTGGCGGCAGAAGGCGTAGATGGCGAACAGGGCGTCGCGCCGCGCCTTGGGGAGCGGCATGAAGGCGTAGTAGAAGTTGGAGCCCGCGGCCTTGGTGACCTGGGTGCAGTAGGCCTGGTCGGCGATCGCCTCGGCCTCGGTGCGCGCGGCCTCAGGCATGGGCAACCTCCCGGGCGCGGGCGCGGCGGAAACGCCCCGGCACCAGGGCCCCGGCGGCGAGGCGCAGGCGGTCCGCCGTGCCGTGGGCCGGGCGGCGCGCGAAGACGTCGTAGCCGTTCCGCGCGATGGCGTCCAGGATGGCGCTGCCACCCAGCCACACGGCGCGCAGTTCGAGCCCCAGGCGCCCCCCCACGTCGGCGCACAGGGGGCGGCCCCGGTCGAACAGCTCCCGGGTGCGCGCGATCTGGTAGGCGAGCAGGCTGCGGAAGGGCTCGGTGGCCCGGGCCCCCAAGACGTCCTCCTCGCTCACGCCGAAGGCCGCCATGTCCTCCAGGGGCAGGTAGATGCGGCCCCGGGCGGCGTCGATCCCCACGTCCTGCCAGTGGTTCGCCAGCTGCAGGGCCGTGCAGAAGGCGTCGGACCACTCGGCCCGGCGCGGCGTCAGCTTGTCGAACAGGGCGAGCACCAGGCGCCCCACCGGGTCGGCGGAACGCCGGCAGTAGTCGAGCAACTCCGCGTACGTCCCGTAGCGCGTCACGGTCACGTCCTGGCGAAAGGCCGAGAGCAGGTCGCGCAGGGGTTCGACGGGCAGGGCGTGGGTGCGGATGGTGTGGCCGAGGGCGACGAAGACCGGATGGCGGGCATCGCCGTTTGCGGCGGCCGAAAGCCGGCGCTCCCAGGCGATGAGGCGCGCCTTGCGGCGGCCGGCGAAGCGGGGCTCGTCGGCGAAGTCGTCGGCCCGGCGCGCGAAGGCGTAGACGGCGCAGACGTGGGGCCGCAGGGCGCGGGGCACCAGGAGGGAGGCCACCGGGAAGTTCTCGTAGTGCTCCCGCGCGATGCGCTCGCAGTGGGCATAGGCCCGCTCGAGGTTCGGGGCCGGGGCGCGCATGACCGGCGCAGTATACAGGAGCCACCGTGAGCCCCGTATGAGTGCCGCCCGCGTTGGCAGCGGCCGGGCCCGGGGCGTACCATGGGCGCCCGATGCGCAACCTGTGGGTGCACATGACCGGGCCCGACCGGCCGGGCATCCTGGGGCGGCTCCTGGAAGGGGTGGCCGACCTGGGGCTCGAGCTCACCGACGTGGAGCAGGTGGCCGTGGGCGACCGCCTCATCCTGGCCCTGGCGGTCAACGCGCCGGACCCCGTGGCGGAGGCCCACGCCGGGCTCGCGGAGGTCGGCAAGGAGCTGGGCCTCACCGTGGAGCTGCGCGACGAGCGCCGCCCCGAGCCGGACGCCAGCCACGTCCTGCTGGTGGTGCACGTCCTGGGCGAGCCCCTCGCGGCCCGGGCCCTGGCCGCCATCGGCTACACCCTGGCGGCCCATCGCGCCAACATCCGGCGCGCCGAGACCCTCGCCCGCCGCCGCCTGCACTGCGTGGAGCTGGAGGTCGCCTGCCCGGCGACGGAGGAGGCGGGCCTGAGGCGGGCCCTGCTGGCGGTGGCGGCGGGGGCCGACTTCGACGTGGCCGTCCAGGCCGAGGGCATGAAGCGCCGGGCCAAGCGCCTGCTCGTCATGGACGTGGACTCCACCCTGATCCAGGCCGAGGTGATCGACGAGCTGGCCGCCGCCGCCGGCGTGGGCGACCAGGTGGCCAAGGTCACCGCGCGGGCCATGAACGGCGAGCTCGATTTCACCCAGGCCCTGGCCGAGCGGGTGGGGCTCCTGAAGGGCCTGCCGGTGTCGGTCCTGGACGAGGTGCACGGCCGCATCCAGTACACGCCGGGGGCCCGCTCGATGATCAAGGTCCTCCAGGAGATGGGCTACCGGATCGGCATCCTGTCGGGGGGCTTTACCTTCTTCACCGACCGGTTCCAGGCCGAGCTGGGCCTCGACTACGCCTACGCCAACACCCTGGAGGTGGCGGACGGCCGGCTCACCGGCCGCACCCTGGGGCCCGTGGTGGACGGCGCCCGCAAGGCCGCGCTGCTGGGGGAGATCGCGGAGGGCGAAGGGGTCCGCCTGGACCAGGTCATCGCCGTGGGCGACGGCGCCAACGACCTGCCCATGATGGCCCTCGCGGGCCTCGGCATCGCCTTCAACGCCAAGCCCCGGGTGCGCGAGCAGGCCCCCACCAGCATCAACCGCAAGGGCCTGGACGCCATCCTGTTCCTCCTGGGCGTGCGGGAGGAGGAAATCGAGCGCGTGGAGCGGGGCCTGGGCTAGAATTTTCCTTACGGGAGGCGCCCCCGCGCCCATACGTCGCATGCCGAGAACCATCCGCATCTTCGACACCACGCTACGCGACGGCGAGCAGTGCCCCGGGGCCAGCATGAACCGGGACGAGAAGCTCACCATGGCGGAGGAGCTCGCGCGCCTGAAGGTGGACGTGATCGAGGCCGGCTTCCCGGCGGCGTCGGAGGACGACTTCGCCGGCGTGCGCGAGATCGCCGCCCGGGTGAGCGGCCCCGTCATCGCCGGCCTGTGCCGCGCCCGTCCCGCCGATATCGACCGGGCGGCCGAGGCCCTCGAGCCCGCCGAGCGGCGCCGCATCCACACGTTCATCGCCACCAGCCCCATCCACATGGCGCACAAGCTCAAGATGGCGCCCGACCAGGTGCTGGAGGCCGCCGTCGCCGCGGTGCGCCACGCCCTGCGCCACACGGACGACGTGGAGTTCTCGGCCGAGGACGCGGTGCGCTCCGACATGGACTTCCTGTGCCGGGTGACGGAGGCCGTGATCGAGGCCGGCGCGACGACCGTGAACATCCCCGACACGGTGGGCTACGCGATCCCCCAGGAGTTCGGGGCCCGCATCCGGGACCTCGTGAACCGCGTGCCCAACGTGGACCGGGCCGTCATCTCGGTCCACTGCCACAACGACCTGGGGCTCGCCGTGGCCAACTCCCTGGCGGCCGTGGCGGCGGGCGCGGGGCAGGTGGAGTGCACCGTCAACGGCATCGGCGAGCGCGCCGGCAACGCCTCCCTGGAGGAGGTGGTCATGGCGATCAAGGTGCGGCCCGACCTGTTCGACGCGGTCACGAACGTGGAGACCACCGAGATCACCCGCGCGTCGCGCCTGCTCACCTCCATCACCGGCATGGTGGTGCAGCCCAACAAGGCGATCGTGGGCGCCAACGCCTTCGCGCACGAGTCCGGCATCCACCAGGACGGCCTGCTCAAGCACAAGGCCACCTACGAGATCATGACCCCCGAGTCGGTGGGCCTGTCGGACCACCACCTGGTCCTCGGCAAGCACTCCGGCCGCCACGCCTTCCGCGCCAAGCTGGAGGGCCTCGGCTACGCTCTCGCCGACGCCGACCTGGACCGCGCCTTCGCCCGCTTCAAGCGCCTGGCCGACCAGAAGAAGGAGGTCTTCGAGGAGGACCTGGCCGCCATCGTGGCCGACGAGGTGCACCGCATACCCGAGACCTACGCCCTGGCGAACCTGACGGTCACGAGCGGCACCCACACGCCGCCCCAGGCCACCGTCACCATCACCGCCGACGGCGAGCCCCGCTCCGGCGAGGGCCGGGGCGACGGACCGGTGGACGCGACCTACAAGGCCATCGCCGCCCTCACCGGCACGCGCTCGCGCCTGACCGCCTACATCGTCCAGGCGATCTCGGGCGGCACCGATGCCCAGGGCGGCGTGACCGTGAAGCTGGAGGACGGCGGCCGCACGTTCACCGGCCAGGGCACCGACCCGGACATCGTCACGGCCTCGGCCCGGGCCTACCTGAACGCCCTCAACAAGGCGGCCTACTGGCAGAAGTCGCGGGCCCACATGGCGGGGCCGTAAGCCCCCGGCAGGGTCCGATCGTTCCCCCGGCGGTTTCGCCCGGCCGACGCCGCCCCCTATAATCGGCCTTCCCCCCGTTCACCGTGGCATCCGGGCCTTGGCGCCCGGACCGAATGAGGAGCCCCATAGGAGGAGCCCTATGTCCGCCCCCGCCCCCGAGAAGGAGCCGCGCCCGACCTTCGAGATCCCGCCCGAGCGGCGGGAGCCGGTGCAGGCGATGTTCACCTCCATCGCCCGCCGCTACGACCTGAACAACACGCTCCTCTCCTTCGGCCTCCACCACTTGTGGAAGGAAGCCGCCGTGCGCGAGGCCCGCGTGCCCCAGGGCGGCCGCGCCGCCGACCTGTGCTCCGGCACCTGCGACATCGCCGCGCTGCTGGCCCGCCGCATGGGCAAGGAGGGCCACGTGGACGCCCTGGACCTGAACGGCAGCATGCTGCGCGTGGGCGCCGCCAAGCTGGCGCGCCAGGGCCTCGCCGACCGGGTGCGGATCGTGCGCGGCAACATGGAGGCGCTGCCCTTCCCGACCGAGGCCTACGACGCGGCCACGGTGGGGTTCGGCGTGCGCAACGTGGACGGGCGCGAGGCGGCCTTCTCGGAGATGCACCGCATCCTGAAGCCCGGCGGGCGCGCCGTCTGCCTGGAGTTCTCGCGCCCCGTGAATCCCCTGTGGCGGCGGGTGTACGGCTTCTACAACTTCCGCCTGCTGCCCAAGGTGGGCACCCTGGTGGCGAAGGACACGACGCGGGTGTACGAATACCTGCCCGCCTCCATCGCCGACTTCCCGCCCCAGGAGTCGCTGGCCGAGATGATGCGGTCCGTGGGCTTCTCCGACGTGCGCTACGTCAACCTGTGCGGCGGGGTCGTGGCCCTGCACGTGGGGGTGCGCTGAGGGCAATGGCAACCTTGGGCGGCAAGCGGCCCCGGTCGGTCCTGCACGTCCGCCTGCCGTGCAGCCCGGTCTGGCCCCTGGGGGCCGTCACCCTGGTGGGCGACATCCACCGGCGCGACCCGGAGGTTCGGCAGCGTCTATTGGATCTGGCAACGGTCCCTCCGAAGGAGCGGCGCCGCTACCTCCTGGACGAGGCCGAGCGCTTCCGGCCCGACGTGATCGCCATCAGCTGGCGCGACGTGCAGGTCTTCGCCCCCCACGAGGCCGACGCGTCCCTCGAGAACTCGTTCAACTTCTTCTACTCGAACAGCGTGGTGAAGAAGGTCCTGGCGTCGTTCACGGGCCTCAAGATGGTGGCCGCGTACCACTCCGCCCTGCGCGAGAACATGGGCTACGTGCGCCTCATCGCCCGGCGCTTCCGGGACGCCACCGTGCTCCTGGGGGGCGGGGCGCTTTCGGTGTTCCACGAGCAGCTCACGCCCAAGCTCCCCGAGGGCGTGATCGGCGTGATCGGCGAGGGCGAGCAGGTGATGGAGGCGGTGCTCGCGGGGCGCGACCCGTCGCCCCTGCGCGTGAGCATGGTGAAGGACGGCGTGCCCGTGACGGGCAGCACGCCGCCGCCGTTGGACCTGTCGGACCGGGCCATCGACTACGCCTACGTGCGCGAGGTCTTTCCCCAGTGGGAGCGCTACCGGGGCGCCCAGGTGAGCGTGCAGACCAAGCGCGGCTGCCCCTACCGCTGCGCCTACTGCCTCTATCCGTACATCGAGGGAACGCAGGTGAGCCTGCGCCCCCCCGAGCACGTCCTCGGCGAGATCCAGTACCTGTACGACCACCTGGACGCGCGCGACTTCTGGTTCGCCGACGCCCAGTTCCTCACCGGCCGCCGCGCCGAGCGGAACGCCGAGGCGATCCTCCAGGGCATCATCGACCGGGGACTCGACATCCACTGGAGCGGGTACGTGCGCACCAGCGCCATCACGGAGAAGCTGGCCGACCTGATGGTGCGCTCCGGGGTGGGCGACCTGGAGGTGGGCCTGGCGTCGGGCTCCCAGCGCATGGTCAACGAGATGCGCCTGGGGCTGAAGGTGGCGCACCTGTACCGGGGCGCGGCCAATCTCAAGAAGGCCGGCTACCGCCACAAGCTCATCCTCAACTACTCCCCCAACATGCCCGGGGAGACGGAGGAGAGTCTGCTGGAAACGGTCGAGTCGTACCGCAAGTTCGCGGCGATCATGGGAGAGGATCAGGTGTACCCCATGATCTTCTTCATCGGCGTGCAGCCCCACACGGCCATGGAGGAGCGCCTGCTGGCGGACGGCTACCTGAAGCCCGGCTACAACCCCATGTCCCTGAACCCCCGGGCGGTCAAGCGCCTGCTGTACAATCCCAAGCCCCTGAACGGCCCCATCGCCGAGGCGTGCCTGGAGGGGTGGAAGGACGGCACCGACGACTCGGGCCGCCGCGTGCTCCTGGCCCTGGAGCGGATCTTGAAGCGCGGGGGCGGACCCCGCGTGGCCGAGGCGGTGGGCGGCGCCGCCGCCGGGAGCGGCTAGCGGGAGCCGTGCGGGGGCGAAAAGCGCCCCCGGGAAGGTCGGCTTGGGGTGGTGCCGAGAGACAGGATCGAACTGTCGACACGAGACTTTTCAGGCCTCTGCTCTACCGACTGAGCTATCTCGGCGCAGGGCGGCCAATGTACCGTCCGGGCGGGGGAACTGTCAACGCGCGGCCCGCGCGTTTCCTTGCATTCCATGGGGCTGGTTCGTATACTGAGCGGCTGATCAGTCTGCGCGTTTCGGACGGCGGGCCGGTAAGCCCGCCGTTTTCGTTTGACGCAGGCGAAAAGCGGGGCGGGAAGGGCCCATGGAGACGCCCCAGACACGACGGGTCCGGGAGATCCTGGCACCCATCCTCGCCTCCCGGGCGCTCGAGCTTTTCGACGTCGGGTGGCAGGGAAGGGTCCTGCGGGTGGTGGTCGATCATCCGGACGGCACGGTGGGCATCGACGACTGCACCGCCGTCAGCCAGTTTCTCTCCGCCGCCCTCGACGTCGAGGACCTGATCCCCGGGTCCTACCGGCTGGAGGTCTCCTCCCCGGGCCTGGACCGGCCCGTGCGGAGCCTCGAGGAGTTCCGGCGTTTCGTCGGCCGTCTGTGCCGGGTCCAGCTGGTGGAGGCCCAGGACGGCAACCACGTGATGGTCGGCCGCATCGCGGGGGCGGGGGACGGCCGGGTCCGGCTGACGCTGGAGGGTGGCGCGGAGCGCGACATCCCCTACGGCAACGTCGCCCGGGCGCGCCTGGAGGTGGAGTTTTAGTGGCGTCGTCGAAAGCCCGCGCGGGATGCGCGGCCGGTGCCCCGGAAGCGGGGGCCGCGAAGGACACCTTGATGAGAAGGCAGCCATGAGCCGGGAACTGATCGCCGCCATCGAGCAGGTCAGCCGCGAGAAGGGCATCGACCTGCCCAAGATCGTCACCGCGGTCCAGGCCGCGCTGGAGACGGCCGCCCACAAGCGCTACCCGAACGACGGCAACATCCAGGCCACCC
>CAZGRJ010000057.1:12100-14817 GCA_964528115.1 uncultured Nitrospirales bacterium | reverse complement strand
TGCCCGCGCTTCTACTTCGACTTCGCCAAGGAGAAGAAGGCCCTGGAGGGCAACCAGACCGCCTACACGCCCGCCGTGTCGCTGATCGTGGGCCTCAAGGAGGTCCTCTCCATGGTCAAGGCGGAGGGGCTGCCGAACCTGTTCAAGCGCCACGCGCGTCTGGCCGAGGCCACCCGCGAGGGCATGCGCGCCGCGGGCCTGAGCCTCTTCCCCACGGGCACGCCGAGCACGGCGGTCACGGCGGTCAACGCGCCCGAGGGGATCGACGGGCAGGACATCTACAAGACCCTGCGCACCAAGTTCGGCGTCACCGCCGCCGGCGGCCAGGACCACCTGAAGGGCAAGATCTTCCGCATCGCCCACCTGGGCTACGCCGACACCTTCGACGTGATCACCGCCGTGGCCGCCACCGAGATGGCGATCCATTCGCTCGGCGGCAAGGTGAACCTGGGGGCCGGCGTGCGGCGGGCCGAGGAGCTGCTGGGCTGAGTCCGGTCCCGCGGGGGGCCGCAAGTCCAGGCAAACATTAGGGAGAACCGATGGCGCGGGTGCTGGTCAGCGACAAGATGTCGGCCAAGGTGGAGGACCTCCTGAAGGGCGAGGGCCTCCAGGTGGACGTGAACACGGGGCTGAAGCCCGACGAGCTGGCGAAGGTCGTCGGCGACTACGACGGCCTGGTGATCCGCAGCGCCACCAAGGTCGACGCCGCCCTCCTGGCCCACGCGGGGAACCTGAAGGTCGTCGGGCGCGCCGGCTCGGGCCTGGACAACGTGGACATCCCCGAGGCCACCCAGCGCGGCATCGTGGTGATGAACACCCCCGGCGGCAACACGGTGACCACCGCCGAGCACGCCTTCTCCATGCTGTGCGCCCTGGCCCGCTACATCCCCCAGGCCACGGCCTCCATCAAGGCCGGCAAGTGGGAGAAGAACAAGTTCATGGGGGTGGAGCTGCTGGGCAAGACCCTGGGGGTCATGGGGGCCGGTCAGATCGGCAGCCACGTGATCCACCTGGCCCAGGGCTTCGGCATGCACGTCATCGCCTACGACCCGTTCCTCTCGCCCGACCGGGCCGAGAAGCAGGGGATCGAGCTGGTGACCCTGGACGCCCTGTTCGCCCGGGCCGACTTCATCACGATCCACACCCCCCTCACGCCCGAGACCAAGGGCATCATCAACAAGGACGCCATCGCCACCATGAAGCCCACGGTGCGCATCATCAACTGCGCCCGGGGCGGCATCGTGGACGAGCAGGACCTGTACGAGGCCCTGAAAGCCGGCCGGATCGCCGGCGCCGCGTTCGACGTGTTCGAAGAGGAGCCGGTGGACCCGAAGCACCCGCTCCTGACCCTGGACAACTTCATCGGCGCGCCCCACCTGGGCGCCTCCACCGTGGAGGCCCAGGAGAACGTGGCCATCGCCGTGGCCGAGCAGATCGCCGACTACCTGGTGCGGGGGGTCATCCGCAACGCGGTCAACTTCCCCTCCATCGCCCCCGACCTGGCGCCCCAGATCACCCCCTACGTCAACCTGGCCGAGAAGCTGGGCGCGGCCCTGTCCCAGGTGTACGAGGGCGGGCTGGAGAAGGTCATGATCCAGTACCGGGGCAAGGTGGCCGAGCTGAACACCGCCTCGGTCACCATCGCCGCCATCAAGGGGCTGCTCGCGCCGATCCTGGACACCACCGTCAACTACGTGAACGCTCCCCTCATCGCCCGCGACCGGGGGATCGAGGTGGTGGAGATCAAGGAGGCCGAGGCCGACGTGGTGGCCTCCACGATCACCCTCACGGTGGAGGCGGGGGGCCGCTCCAGCCGCGTGGTGGGACTGCTGACCAGCCGCAACGAGCCGCGCATCGTGGAGCTCAACGAGATCGTGGTGGAGGTCGTCCCCCAGGGCCACATGCTGGTCCTGGCGAACGACGACCGGCCGGGGGTCATCGGCGGCATCGGCACGGTGCTGGGCGAGTCGGGCATCAACATCGCCCTGATGAACTTCGGGCGCGACTCCCCGGGGGGCCGGGCGATCGCCGTGGTCAACGTGGACCAGGAGGTCCCGGACGCCGTCCTGGAGCGCCTGCGGGCCCTGCCCAACATCCTCACGGTCAAGCAGATCTACCTCTAGAATCCGGGCCCCCGGAGGGGCCCTCGGTGGGGTATCCTGAACGCCCCCCGGGAGCCGTGGTCGCGTCGGCCCGGGGGTAGGTATTGCCGCCCGGGGGGGAGAGCCCATGCCGCGTTCCACAGACCTGCCGCGCACCGCCGTCCCCCAGGGGGTCGCGTCGTTCTTTCCCGCCCTGGCGGCCCGCAAGCGCCACCTGGAGGCGAAGGCCCTGTCCACCTTCGCGGCCTGGGGCTACCGCGAGGTCGTCCCCCCCCTGTTCGAGTACCTGGACGTCCTGGGCCAGGGCCTGGCCCCGGAGACCGTGGCGCGGGGCTACAAGCTCGAGGACCGCAACGACGGCCGGATGATGCTCCTGCGCCCGGACGTCACCGCCCAGGTGGCCCGCATGGCCGCCGCCCGGCGCGAGGACCCGGCGCGCCCCCACCGCTACGGCTACGCCGCCGCCGTCTTCACCCACGCCGAGGCCCACCGGGGCCGGCCCCGGGAGGTCTTCCAGGTGGGGGCGGAGCTGCTCGGCCCCGGCGGCGTGGCGGCGGACGCCGAGATCCTGTCCCTGATGGTCACGCTCCTGAAGGACCTGGGGCTCACGGGCTT
>CAZGRJ010000057.1:0-12000 GCA_964528115.1 uncultured Nitrospirales bacterium | reverse complement strand
TGACCGCCGAGGCCCAGATGCAGAAGCTGCCGCCCCAGAGCGTGGAGGCGGAGCAGGCGGTCCTGGGGGCCCTGCTGATCGACAACGACGCGCTCCACAAGGTCGTGGACGTGGTGCACGAGGAGGACTTCTACCGCGAGGCCCACCGCACCCTCTTCCGCGCCATGGTGGACCTGAGCGGCCGGGGCGAGGCCATCGACCTGGTCACCCTGACGGACCACCTGAAGGCCCAGGACCGCCTGGAGCGCGTGGGCGGCGCGGCCTACGTGGCCCAGCTCACCGAGCTGATCCCCACCGCCGCCAACGTGCGCCACCACGCCGAGATCGTGCGGCGCAAGGCCGTCAGCCGCAACCTGATCCACGCCGCCACCGAGATCGCCGAGCGCGGCTACCAGGACGCCGAGCGGGTCGAGGACCTCCTGGACTTCGCCGAGCGCTCCGTGTTCGCCATCTCGCAGCGCCAGGTGCGGGCCGACTTCGTGCCGGTCAAGGAGATCCTCAAGGACTCCTTCGCCGTCATCGAGCGCCTGTACGAGCGCCAGGAGATGGTCACGGGCGTGCCCACCAGCTTCGCCCGCCTGGACGAGCTGACCGCCGGCTTCCAGCCCTCCGACCTGATCATCCTCGCGGGCCGCCCCTCCATGGGCAAGACGGCCCTCGCCCTCACCACCGCCCAGCACGTGGGCATCAACCACCACGAGCCGGTGGCCGTGTTCTCCCTGGAGATGTCCAAGGAGCAGCTGCTCACCCGCATGCTCTGCTCCGAGGCCCGGGTGGACTCCTCCAAGCTGCGCACCGGGCGCTTCGCCAAGAGCGACTGGCCCAAGCTGACCAACGCCGCCGGGCGCCTGACCGAGGCCCGGATCTTCATCGACGACACCCCGGCCATGACCGTGCTCGAGATGCGCGCCAAGGCCCGGCGCCTGAAGGCCGACCACAACGGCCTGGCGCTGATCATCGTGGACTACCTGCAGCTCATGCGCGGCCGGTCGAGCGACTCCCGCGAGCAGGAGATCTCCGACATCTCCCGGTCCTTAAAGGCCCTGGCCAAGGAGCTGAACGTGCCCGTGCTGGCCTGCTCCCAGCTCTCCCGCGCGGTGGAGAGCCGCAACGACAAGCGCCCGCTGCTCTCGGACCTGCGCGAGTCGGGGGCCATCGAGCAGGACGCGGACGTGGTGATGTTCATCTACCGCGAGGAGTTCTACAAGCCGTGCGACTGCCCCGAGGAGGCCCCCTGCGAGTGCGGCCGCCGGGGCCGGGCGGAGGTCATCATCGGCAAGCAGCGCAACGGCCCCACGGGCGTGGCGAAGCTCGCCTTCCTGAACCGCTACACCCGGTTCGAGGACCTGGACGAGACCCACAACGAGGCCGCCGCCTGGGGCTGAGCGCCCCTCCGTTTGTCGGGCCCGCGGACCCGGGCCTATAATGGAAATTCGGCCGGCCCCCGCCCACCACGGAGCAAAACGCTTGTTCGGCATCGGCATTCCGGAACTCCTCGTCGTCCTCGTCATCATCCTGATCGTGTTCGGGGTGGGAAAGCTGCCCCAGATCGGCGAGGGACTGGGAAAGGCGATCCGGGGGTTCAAGAAGGGGGTCGAGGAGCCCGACGAGGAGAAGCCGGGTGAGCCGAAGAACCCGTCGCCGAAGAACCCGTCAGACGTAAAGCACTGAATTTGGATTTGCAGACGAGCGGCGACCCCGGCTCCCCGGCCTTTCGCGGGACCGGGCGGCGGGCCCTTTGCGCCGTGCTGGCGTGCGCCCTCGTGACGGCGGCGGGCTGCGCCGCGATGCAACCCGCCCCGGCGCCGGAGCTGGCCGCCGAGCCCGCGCCCGCCCCCCCGCCGGTCCCGGCCGCGCCCCCGAAGCCCGCCCGGCCGGCCGATCCCCGGGCCTACTACCACTACGTGCTGGGCTACGAGCACGAGCTGGCCCACGAGTACGACAAGGCCCTCTCGGAGTACCTGGCGGCCCTCGACTACGCCCCCGACTCCCGCGACATCCTGACCCGCACCGCCGACCTCTACCTGCGCAACGGCGACACGGACCGCGCCGTCGCCACCGCCGAGGAGGCCCTGGCGCGCTACCCGGACGACCCGGAGCTGCTGAACTTCCTGTCCCAGCTCTACCTGCGCCAGGACGACCTGGACTCGGCCGAGAAGGTCTACCGGCGCCTGATCGCCGTCGATCCGGAGGACATCAAGGCCTACTTCCTGCTGGCCCTCGCCTACATCCGGGCCGACCGCTACGACGACGCCAAGGGCCTGGTGGCCGAGGCCCGCCGGCACCAGCCCGAGTCGCCCCTTCCGGACTACTACCTGGGCCGCATCCTGCGCGAGCAGGGGGACGACCGGGGGGCCCTGAAGGCGTTCCGGAAGTCCATGGACAAGGACCCGTCCTTCGAGGCGCCCTACCTGGACAGCGCCGACGTCCTGGAGCGCCAGGGCAAGACCGACAAGGCCCGGGCCATGTACGAGCGGGTGGTGCGCGACGTGGACCCGCGCAGCGGCGTGGCCCGCGACCAGCTCATCCGCCTGTACCTGAAGGCGGGTGACCTGGACAAGGTGCTCGCCCAGTTCGACGCCATCCTGGCCTACAACCCCCAGAACGTCTCCGTCCTGTTCCGCAAGGCGGTGGTGCTCTCGGAGCAGGACCGGAACGAGGAGGCCATCGACACGGTCCAGCGCATCCTCACCCTCCTGCCCGCCGAGGTGCGCTCCATGGCCTTCCTGGGCGTCCTGTACGAGCAGGCCGGGCGCTACGAGGAGGCCCGCTCGGTCTTCCAGCACATCCTGGAGCTGGAGCCCGACCACGAGCAGGCCCAGATCCACCTGGGCTACGTGGCCGACCAGCTGGGCGACACCGAGGCCCGCGACAAGGCCGTGGCGGCCGTCAAGCGCATGAGCGAGGAGCACCCCGAGGACGTCTCCCTCAAGCTCTACGTGGCCTGGGGCGATTCCCAGGCGGGGCGCTTCGAGGAGGCGGTGGACGAGCTCAAGGGCGCCCTGGCCGTCGACCCGGACAACATGGAGGCCCACTTCTCCCTGGGGGCGGCCTACTACGAGCTCAAGCGCTTCGACGACATGGTGACCCAGATGCGCTGGGTGGTGGACCGCGACCCGCGCCACGCCGACGCCCTCAACTTCCTGGGCTACTCCTACGCCGAGCGCGGCGAGAACCTGGACGAGGCCGTGGACCTGATCCGGCGGGCCCTGGACGTGCAGCCCGACAACGGCTTCTTCCTGGACAGCCTGGCCTGGGCCTACCACATGCAGGGCAAGGGCAAGAGCGCCCTCAAGGTCCAGCTCAAGGCGATCGAGAAGGCGCCCCGCAAGGACCCGGTCCTGTTCGACCACCTGGGCTCCATGTACCTGGCCCTGGACCGCAAGTCCGAGGCGCGGGAGGCGTGGATCGACGCCCTGGAGCTGGACCCGGACGCCGAGGACCTCAAGGAGCGCTTCAAGAAGGAGGGCTTCGGCGACCCGGACGCCGTCGAGCGCATTCTGAAGGCCCGCGAGATGGCCGACCCGGGCCCCCCGCCCGCGGCCGCCGCCCCGGACCCGGCCGCCGTCCCCGCCCCCTGACGCCGCCGCTCCGCCCCATCGTCAACGTTTTGTCGCCCTGACGGGGCCCCGCCGCGTCCCCGTTCTATCGGTTCCCACCCCCCTCCGGACCCCCCTCGAAACACCCCCCAGACCCGCTACGGGGCCCACCGGGCGCGGGTCCCGCGGCTTGGGGAGGGCGCTACACAGCCGGTACAAACTTGAACACGGCCCCGTGTGCACACCCCCCGCGCGGGATTCGCCCACGCGGGAACTCTTCCTTTTAGAATCAATCATTTCGGTTGCATGGAACGGTTTGGTATGGGCCTTGCTCATCCGGTTGGCGCAGGAGCGGAGGGCCCGGGCGACGAAACCGCGCGTCGCGGCAGGGCAGACAGTGCTCAAGAGATGAGAGGCGGATGACGATGAGGATGTCACCCATATCTTGAAGGTCCGGTGCATCTTCCGAATCGGTCCGGCAGCGCAAAGAGGAGACGTTCGATGTTCAAGCGGATGAAAGGTCAGCAGGGTTTCACCCTGATCGAGCTGATGATCGTGGTCGCGATCATCGGCATTCTGGCGGCCGTCGCCATTCCCAACTTCCTGAGGTACCAGGCCAAGTCGAAGCAGTCCGAGGCGCGGGTGCTCCTGTCGGGCATCTACACCTCGCAGATCGCTTACTTCGCCGAGCAGAACACCTATGGCGCCAGCGAGGCCGTGATCGGCTTCTCGCCCGCCTCGACGCCGAAGATGTACGACGCGGCCGCGTGCGCGGGTTGCGGGCGTACCTTCTCGACCGTCGGCGGCTATGCGTTGGACTTCACGGTCACAGCCTGCGGCAACGTCGACGGCGAGGCCGGCTTCGACGTCTGGACGGTGGACGACACGAGCCGTGAGCCCCAGAACACGGTCAACGACGTGACCGTCGACGGCGGCGCCTGCCCGTAACGGCCGGGTGAGTCAAGGCCCCGGGGGACCTTCCCCCGGGGCCTTTTTTCGCCCTCAACGCGTTGGTGGTGCGATGCACAAGGCGTGGGCATTTCCCGGAGCGGCCGGGCCGGACGGCAATCGGCCGCGATCCGAGAGGGGGTTCACCCTCATCGAGCTCATGATCGTCGTGGCGATCATCGGCGTCCTGGCCGCCATCGCCATCCCCAGGTACCAGAACTACGTGGCCAAGTCCAAGCAGGTCGAGGCCGACGAGATCTTCTCCGCCATCTACACCAGCGAGATCCTCTACCAGAGCCAGTACGGCACCTACGCGGGCTCCGAGGCCGCCATGGGGATCGACCTGACCGGGCGGCGCTACTACTCCGTGGCGACCTTCACCAACGTGACCGACGCCACCTACACGGCCACGATCACGGCCCAGCTGGACAACGACGCCTCCCAGGACACCTGGGTGATGACCCAGGCCCAGCCGGAAGGGGTCAACACCTGCAACGACATCAACGACCAGGGGCCCGACTGCTAGGGGGCGTCGCCCCCGACACGGGTCTGCGGCAGGGGACGGGATGACGCGGAGAGGGCGCATCACGGAAACCGGGACAACCACGGGAATCGCGCCGGTGTGGGCGCTGGCCGGCGCCCTTCTGGCCGGCGCAACCCTCGCCGTGGGGTGTCTGAAGGCCCTCGAGGCCCGGGCCCCGGAGGCCGGGGGCGCCCCGCCCGACCTGCCCGCGATCTTCACCGCCCACCAGATGGCGGCCCTCTCCGGCGGGTTCGCGCCCGCCCTGGCCGACGTCTACTGGATCCGGGTCGCCGCCGTCTCGGCGGACGAGCTGGACGGCCCCGCCGCCGACCGGCTCTACGACCTGGTGGACCACGTCACCACCCTGGACCCGAAATTCGCGCCCGCCTATCACCAGGGCGCCCTGCTGCTCTCCATCGCCGCCCGCCGCCCGGACCTGAGCGACAAGGTGCTCGAGAAGGCGCGGGCGGAGTTCCCGGACCAGTGGGTGTTCCCCTTCTACCTGGGCTTCAACGCCTTCTACCACCGGACCGACTTCCCCCAGGCGGCCGTTTACATGGCCGAGGCCGCCGGCCTGCCCGGCGCTCCCCCCTACCTGAACTCGCTCGCCCGGCGCTTCGCCGACGAGACAACCAACCGCGAGGTCGCCCGCGAGCTCCTGGACCGCATGCTCCGGGCCACCCAGGACCCGGTCATCCACCAGCGCCTGCTGGAGCGGATGCGAGAGATGGGATTCGCCTCATGAACGAAACACCCGCCATCCGGCTGGAGGGAATCGGAAAGGCCTACCGCCAGGGCTTCTGGCTGCGACCGAAGGAGGTCGTGAACCAGGTCTCCCTGGAGGTGCCCGCCGGCAGCCTGTTCGGCTGCCTGGGCCACAACGGCGCCGGAAAGACCACCACGATCAAGATGCTCCTGGGGCTCATCGCCCCCACCCGGGGCACGGTCTCGGTCTGGGGCGGCCCGCCCCGCGACCCGGCGGTCCGGCGCCGGGTGGGCTACCTGCCCGAGCAGCCCGGCTTCCAGGAGCACCTGACCGCCATGGAGCTCCTCACCTTCCATGCCGACCTGTGCGGCATCCGGGGCGCCGAGCGCCACCGCCGCCCCGCCGAGCTGCTGGAGCGCATGGGCCTGCCGGGGGTGGAACGGGTGCCCCTGAGCCGCTTCTCCAAGGGCATGCTCCAGCGGGTGGGCCTGGCCCAGGCCCTGGTGGGCGACCCGGACCTGGTGGTCCTGGACGAGCCCATGAGCGGCCTGGACCCGGTGGGGCGCAAGGACGTGCGCGACCTGATGGTGGAGCTGAAGAACCGGGGCAAGACGGTGTTCTTCTCCACCCACGTGCTCTCGGACGCCGAGGCCATCTGCGACGAGGTCGCCATCCTGGTGCGGGGGGAGGTGCGCGCCAAGGGGTGCCTGGCGGACCTGCTCAAGCCCAAGGTGACCGACGTGGAGTTCTCCGCCGAGGGCCTGCCCCCCGGCTTTGCCGTCCCCGGCATGGACGTTCAGGTCCAGGAGGGGACCCTCCACGCCCGGATCTCCGCCGCCGACCGCGACCCGCTCATCCAGGCCGTGGTGGCGGCGGGCGGGCGGGTCACCGGGGTGGTCTCCCGCCGGGAGACCCTGGAGACCCTGTTCATGAACGAGCTCAATGCCGTAGAACGTGCCGGTTGACCGTGCCGGTTGACCGTGCCGGGTAAGGGAAGGGGGCGCACACCATGACCCGAATCCTCTCCATCGCCCAGGTGACCTGGCGGGAGGCGGTCCGCGACCGCGTCCTGTACAGCGTCCTGTTCTTCGCCGCCACCCTGTTCGCCGTGGCCGGGGTGCTGGACCGGATGACCCTGGGCCAGAGCGGCCGCGTGGTCCTGGACCTGGGGCTGGCCGGCATCCACCTGTGCGGGGCGTTCATCGCCGTGTTCCTGCCGATCACCCTGATGTCCCGCGACATCGCCCGCAAGACCCTGCACGTGGTCCTGGCCAAGCCCGTGGGGCGCACCGCCTACTTGGGCGGCAAGTACCTGGGGCTGGTCTTCACCGAGGGCGTCATCGTGGCCGTGATGGGCCTGGTCCTGGCCGCCCCCGCCGCGGTTCTGGGGCAGGCGCCGGGCCTGGCCTACGCCGCCGCCGTGGCCATGATCTGGGTGGAGCTGGCGGTCCTGACCGGCATCGCCATGCTGTTCGCGGCCGTCACCGGGCCGTTCCTGGCCGGCATGTTCACCCTGGGGCTGTTCCTGATCGGCCACCTCTCCCGGGGCCTGGAGACCCTGGGGGCGGAGAGCGGCGACCCCCTCCTGGCTTCCTTGAGCCGCGTGGTCCACCTGGGGCTGCCGGACCTGGCCGTGTTCGACTTCAAGCCCGCGGCCCTCTACGGCACCCTGCCCCCGGCCGCCGACATCGGCCTCGCCCTGGCCTACGGTGCCGCCTGCACGGTGGCCCTGATCGCCATCGCGAGCCTCGTCTTCGCCCGGCGCGACTTCCGCTAGGCCCCCTCCCGGACGAACCGCAGGAGGTACGCCTCCCGCCCCGGCCGGGCCATCCGGATCGGCTCCAGGGCCGTCAGGGGCGCCCCCGCGGGCACCTCGGGCCAGCGGGCCCGGTCCGGCCCCGCCCACACGCACACCGTTCCCCCCGGCTTCAGCCAGGCGTGCCGGGCGAGGGCGATGCCCCCCACGGCGCGGCTCACGACGCCGTCCAGGCTGCCCGGGGGCAGGTGGGTGTCCTCCGCCCGGGCCTTGAGCACGGTCACGCCGGAGAGGCCCAGCAGGTGCACCACGTGCACCAGGAACGCCCAGCGCCGCTCCCGGGGCTCCACCAGGGTCCAGCGGGCCCCGGGCGTGAGCACCGCCAGGGGCACCCCCGGCACCCCCACCCCGGAGCCGACGTCGGCCCAGGCGCTTTCCGGACGCACGCCCAGGTGGGGGAGAGCCGCCACCGCGTCCAGGACGTGGTCGCGGGCGAAGCGGAGGGGGTCCGAAGCCCCGGTCAGGTTGATGCGCCGCCCCCAGCGGACGGCCTCGCGGGCGTAGGCCGCCAGGCGATCCACCGCGTCCGGCCCGGCGTCCACCGCCAGGCGGCGGCAGCCGGCGGCCAGGAGGCGCGTTACGCGGTCGCCCGCGTCCGGCACGGGCTTAGGGGGCTAGCCCTTGCGGCGCGCCGGGGTGGGGGCCGCGGGGAGGGGATGCTTGGTGAGGAACTTCACCGTGATGTACTGCTGGGTGATCGTGAAGAGGTTGTTGAACAGCCAGTAGAGCACCAGCCCGGCGGGGAAGCCCATGAAGAAGAACGTGAAGACCACCGGCAGGAACATCATGAGCCGCGCCTGCTTCGGGTCCATCGTCGTGGGCTGGATGCGCTGCTGCACGAACATGGAGACGCCCATGATGACCGGCAGGATGTAGTACGGGTCCTTGGCCGAGAGGTCCGTGATCCAGCCCAGGAATGGCGCGTGGCGCAGCTCGATGGACGTGTACAGGATGTTGAAGAAGGCGATGAAGAACGGGATCTGCACGAACATCGGGAGGCACCCGCCGAGCGGGTTGATCTTGTGCTCCCGGTACAGGGCCATCGTCTCCTTGCTGAGCTTCTCCTTGTTGTTCTTGTACTTCTCCTGCAGGGCCTTGACCTGGGGCTGGATGGCCTGCATGGCCTTCATCGACCGGTACGACTTGTGGGTCAGGGGGATGAAGACGGTCTTGATCAGGAGCGTCAGCAGGATGATCGAGATCCCGTAGTTGCCCACCACGTTGTCGATCGCCGTCAGCAGCAGGAACATGGGTTCCGCGAGCAGGCGCACGAAGGCCCAGCTGCCGAACATGAACCAGCCGAAGTCGATGTTCTCCTGCAGGTTGACGTTGAACGCCTTGAGCCGCCGGTAGTCCTTGGGCCCGGCGTAGAGGGTGTAGCGGGCCTCGGCGCCGGCCGGGGCCACGAGGGCCGTGTCCACGTGCTCGGGGCCGGGGGAGCGGGTGACCACGGCCTCGGGCGGCGTGTCGGGGATGAGGGCGGCGATGAAGTACTTGCCCTCGGTCACCGTCCAGGCGATCTCGCCCTCGCGGTGCACGGGGGTGGTGAGGTCCGAGGGCTTCTCCCGGTGCACGTCGCCGCCCACCAGGTCCGCCGCCCCCTCGAAGCCGATCCGCAGCTTGCCCCAGTTGCGGATGCCGAAGTTGGAGCCCAGGGACACGGTCACCGGCCCCGGCGCGGCGGTGGCGTCGAGCCCCACGTCCACGGTGTAGTCGTTGCCGTGGAAGACCAGGGTCTTGACCAGGGTGAAGCCGGTGCCCGGGTCGGTGCGGGTCAGGCGCAGGGTGGCCGTGCCGTTGCCCGACAGGCGCACCGGGCCGCCGTCCACGCGCCAGATGCCGGTGTCGAAGCCCGGGGCGCCCTCCACGCTGGTCTGTAACGGATAGGTCACGCCGCCCGACTCGGGGATGCGGAACAGCTCCACGGGGGTGACCCGGTCGTCCTCGAAGTGGCGCTTGAGCTCCCAGCGGGTGAGCACGCCGCCCCGGGTGGAGAGGGTGGCCCGGTAGAGGTCGGTCTCGATCGGGATCTCCCGGCCCGGGCCCTCGTCGACCGTAGCGGTGGGGGTTGCGGTGGGGGCCGCCGGCGCCGCCGGAGCGGGCGCGGGGGCCGGCGCCGGTGCGGTCCGCTCCGCCACCGTGGGGACCTCGGGCGCGGGGGCGGGCGTGGGGGTCGTGGTCGCCGTGCCCGGCGCGGTGGCCTCCTCCGGCGCCGTGGCGGCGGGCATCTCCAGGCCCGCCAGGCGCAGGAAGTACGGGTAGGAGATCAGGATGATCACCGACAGGACCAGGAAGATCAGGGTGCGCTTGTCCATCCGTGGGGGCGTTCGCCTATGCGCTCGTGCTCTTGAAGGGAGAGGCCGGGGAGGGGAACGCCTTACGGCACCGGGTCGTAGCCGCCGGGGTGGAGCGGGTGGCACCTCATCAGCCGCCACAGGGCGCGGGCGGTGCCCTTGACGACCCCGTGGCGCAGGATGGCCTCGCGGGCGTAGCAGGAGCAGCTGGGATGGAAGCGGCAGTGGGGCCCGAGCAGGGGCGAGATGGCCCACTGGTAGGCCACGATGGGGGCCACGGCCACCTTACGCAGGGTGCGGCGGACTCGGTTCACGCTCTCCTCGCTCGATCCGTTCGGCCTGCTCGATCCGGTCGATCTGTTCAAGGACCCCCCGGCCGCGTGCCAGGAGCTCGTCCCAGGGGAGCCGCTCCACCTCGGCCCCGGCGAGCACCATCACGTCCACCGCCATGCCGCTGTCCGACAGGAGCCGCCGGAACGCCTCCCGGGTCCGGCGCCGGATGCGGTTGCGGCGCACCGCCGTGCGCGCCGTCCGCCGGCTCACCTGGACCGCCAGGCGGGCGTGCCCCCGGTCCGTGGGTCGATACACCACCCTTAAAGGGGGTGCCGAGAGGCGCCGGCCGGTCTTCAGCAGCTCGCGGATCTCCGCGCCGCGCGTCAGGCGCAGGTCCCGGGGACGGGGCCGTGGCGCCGCCGGCACGGGGCCGCGCTCAGACGGAGAGGCGCTTGCGGCCCTTGGCGCGGCGCCGGCGGATGACCTGGCGGCCGGCCTTGGTCTTCATCCGCGCGCGGAACCCGTGGGTCCGCTTGCGCTTGACGTTGCTGGGCTTCGGTATCGTGTACGACATGACCGGTTCCAGACGGAGCGGGGCCCGCCAAAAAAGGGGCTAAGATACGGCCCCTCCGGCCTTCCTGTCAAACGCCGCACAAGGGTCTACAGCCCCCTCCGGCGGTGCGGGCCCGTCTTGACGGCGCGCGAAGCCGGATGGTACGCATTGGCCGCCCGCTCCCGCCGGAGTGGTGAAACTGGTAGACACACTGGACTCAAAATCCAGCGGGGGCAACCCCATGCCGGTTCGAGTCCGGCCTCCGGCACCACCACCGGGCATGTGGCCCGCGGGGAATGCGAGCGCGGCCCCGTCGCCCCCCTCCCGGCCCAGTCCGCCCGATGCCGGTATAATGCCTAGCGACGCGGACAACTCTTTGTCCCAGCAACGGAACCCGATCCCGTGGACCCGACGCACGCCCTGACGCCCCGAGAGATCGTCGCCCAGCTGGACCGGCACGTGGTCGGCCAGCAGGACGCCAAGCGCATGGTGGCCATCGCCCTGCGCAACCGCTGGCGCCGCCGGCAGCTCGAGCCCGACATGCGCGAGGAGGTGCTGCCCAAGAACATCATCCTCATCGGCCCCACCGGCGTGGGAAAGACCGAGATCGCCCGGCGCGTCGCCAAGCTCGCCGACGCCCCGTTCATCAAGGTGGAGGCGTCCAAGTTCACCGAGGTCGGCTACGTGGGGCGCGACGTGGAGTCCATGATCCGCGACCTGGCCGACCTGTCGGTCAAGATGATCCGCGAGGAGCGCCGCGCCGTGGTGGAGACCAAGGCCCGCGCCGCCGCCGAGGAGCGCCTGCTGGACGCCCTCCTGCCGCCCCAGCCGCGCGCCCCGGGCATCCACTCGCCCGGCGAGCCCCCGGCGACGACCCCGTCCCGCGCCGAGACCCGCGAGAAGCTCCGCGCCCAGCTGCGCGACGGCCAGCTGGACGACCGGGAGGTGGAGGTGGAGGTCACCGACAAGGGCCAGGGCATGCCCATCGGCGTGGTGGGCGGCCCGGGCATGGAGGAGTTCACGAGCAACCTGCGCGACATGTTCTCCGGCATGTTCCCCGGCCGCCGGGCGAGCCGCCGCATGAAGGTGGCCGAGGCGCGCGAGACCCTGTTCGGCGAGGAGGTGGAGCGCCTGATCGACGCCGAGGACGTGCAGCGCGAGGCGGTCCGGCGGGTGGAGGAGTCGGGCATCGTCTTCATCGACGAGATCGACAAGGTGGTCAGCCGCGAGGGGGGCATGGCGGGCGGCGCCGACGTGAGCCGCGAAGGGGTCCAGCGCGACCTGCTGCCCATCGTGGAGGGCTCCACGGTCAACACGAAATATGGGATGGTGCGCACCGACCACATCC
>CAZGRJ010000056.1:12051-15145 GCA_964528115.1 uncultured Nitrospirales bacterium | reverse complement strand
ACTCCCTGGCGGTCACGGAGAAACGCGGCGGCTTCAAGAACTGGACGGTGCTGCTGGCCATCTTCGCCTTCTCCCTGAGCCTGCTCGGCACCTTCCTGGTGCGCTCGGGCGTCCTCACCAGCGTCCATGCCTTCGCCAACGACCCCAAGCGCGGCGTGTTCATCCTGGCCTTCCTCGTGATCGTCATCGGCAGCAGCCTCACCCTCTACGCCTGGCGCGCCCCCAAGGTGGGCCTCGGAGGCCGCTTCTCGCTCCTGTCGCGGGAGTCGCTCCTGCTCACGAACAACGTCCTCCTGGTGGCCGCGGCGGGCTCGGTCCTCCTGGGCACGCTCTACCCGTTGCTCCTGGATGCCCTGAAGCTCGGCAAGATCTCCGTCGGCCCGCCGTACTTCAATTCGGTCTTCATCCCCCTGATGGTCCCCGCCGTCTTCCTCATGGGCGTGGGGCCCTACGCCCGCTGGAAGAAGGCCGAGCTGCCCGACCTGGCGAAGCGCCTGAAGTGGGCGCTGGTCTCCGGCATCGTCGCGGCGGCCGTGCTGCCGTTCCTCATGGGCACCTGGAAGCCTCTGGTGGCCCTCGGCATGCTCCTGGCGGTCTGGGTCGTCGTCGCCGGCGGCATGGGCCTCGTGGCGAGGCTTAAGGCCACGCCCGGGGGCTTTTTCGGCCTGCCCCGCAGCTATCTGGGGATGCAGATCGCCCATGCGGGCGTGGCGGTCGCCATCGTCGGCATCACGATGGTCACGACCTACCAGGAGGAGCGCGACGTCCGCATGGGGGTGGGGGAGACCGCCGAGGTGGGCGGCTACACCTTCCGGTTCGACGGCGTCCACGGCGTGCAGGGCCCCAACTACCAGTCCAGCATGGGCGACGTGACGGTCCTCAAGGACGGCCTCGCCCAGCGCGTCCTGCACCCGGAGAAGCGGGTCTACACCGTTCAGACGAACCCCATGACCGAGGCCGCGATCCAGAGCAACGGCATCCGCGACCTGTACGTCTCCCTCGGCGAGCCGCTCGGTGGCGGGGCGTGGAGCGTGCGCATCTACTTCAAGCCGTTCGTCAGCTGGATCTGGGGCGGCGCCGCCATCATGGCCTTGGGCGGCCTGACCACCCTGGCCGACCCGCGCTACCGCCTGGTCCTGGGGCGCCGCTTCAGGCCCCGGCCGGTGCGGCGCAAGGGCGCGGAGGAGCCCGCCCGGTGAAGGCACGCGGCCTCGTCCCCCTGATCGTGTTCGCCGTGATGGTCGGGTTCCTGTTCGTGGGCCTGAAGCTGGACCCGCGGGAGGTGCCCTCGCCCCTCATCGACAAGCCCGCCCCGGCCTTCTCCCTGCCGCGCCTGGATGCCCCGGACGCAAAGCTCTCGCCCGCCGACCTGCGTGGCCAGGTGTGGCTGTTCAACGTCTGGGCCTCGTGGTGCGTCTCGTGCCGCCAGGAGCACCCGCTCCTCGTGGAGTTCTCCAGGACCCACGAGGTGCCCATCTACGGCCTGAACTACAAGGACGACGTGGGCGCCGCCACGGACTGGCTGACCCGCTGGGGCAATCCGTACACCGCCAGCGTCGTGGACGCCGACGGCCGGGTGGGGATCGACTACGGCGTGTACGGCGTGCCCGAGACGTACCTGATCGACAAGCAGGGGACCATCCGCTACAAGCAGATCGGCCCCCTCACCCCCGCCGTCATCGAGACCAAGATCCTCCCCATGGTCCGGGAGCTGAACGGATGAGGGGGCCGTCCCGGCCGGTGAGCGCGCCCCGCGCAGGGATGATCCTCGCCCTGACGGCCTTACTTGCCTTGGCCGCCCCCGCCCTCGCCAAGGAGGCGGCGTCCCTGGCCCAGGAGCCGGCCCTGGAAGCGCGCATGATGGCCATGGCCACCGAGCTGCGCTGCCTCGTCTGCCAGAACCAGACCCTCGCCGACTCCCACGCCGACCTCGCCAAGGACCTCCGCGAGGAGATCCGCGAGATGATGAAGAAGGGCATGACGGACGACGAGATCCGCGCCTACCTCGTGGACCGCTACGGCGACTTCGTCCTCTACCGCCCCCCCTGGAAGACCACGACGGCGCTCCTGTGGGCAGGTCCCGCCCTCCTGGTGGTGGTCGGGGGGGTGGTCCTGGCGGCCTCCCTGCGGCGCCGGCGGCGCGAGCCCCTGGAGGACGACGCCCCCCTCACGGACGAGGAGCGCGACCGCCTGCAGCGCATCCTGGAGGAGGAGGGGAAGGTCCCGCCCCCATGACCCTGTTCTGGATCCTGGCCGGGTTCATGGTCTTCCTGGCGGTCCTGTTCGTGGCGCTCCCCCTGGTCCGGCGGGCCCCCGAGCGCGACGCGGCCACGGCCGACCAGCTGAACGTCACCATCCGCAAGGACCAGCTCGCCGAGCTGGAGGCCGACGTCGCGGCCGGCACCCTGGGCCCCGAGCAGCTCGAGGAAGGCCGCCTGGAGCTGGAGCACCGCCTCCTGGCCGAGGCCCGCGGGGAGACCCCGCAGGTGCGCGTCACGCGCGGCAGCCGCTGGACCGCCGTGGCGCTGGGCGTCGCCCTGCCGGCGGCGGCGGTGGCCCTGTACCTGCACCTGGGGCGCATCGACGCCATGGCGCCGATCCCCGATGCCGCGCAGGTGCAGGACGCCGCCCACGACATCACCCCCGCCCAGCTGGGCTCCATGGTCCAGCGCCTGGCGGACCGGCTGCGCAAGCAGCCCGACGACGCCGAGGGGTGGATGATGCTGGGCCGCTCCTACGCCGTCATGCAGCGCTACCCGGACGCCGTGCAGGCATACCAGAAGGCCTACGACCTGGTGGGGGACAACCCGGACGTCCTGACGGGCCTCGCCGACGCCATCGCCATGGCGAGCGGCGGGGCGTTCACGGAGGACTCGAAACGCCTGATCGAGCGCGCCGTCCAGGTGGACCCGAGCAACCGCAAGGCCCTGTGGCTGGCGGGCACGGTGGCCTACGAGGCGCAGGACTACGGGAGGGCCCTGGACCTGTGGGAGCGCCTCGCCACGCTCCTGCCGCCGGGCTCGGACGTGGCCGCGACGATCCAGGCCAACATCGCCGAGGTGAAGGACCTGATGGCGGGCAAGGGTGCCGCGCC
>CAZGRJ010000056.1:7893-11951 GCA_964528115.1 uncultured Nitrospirales bacterium | reverse complement strand
GGCAAGCTCGACCCGGACGCGACCCTGTTCATCTTCGCCCGCGCCCCCCAGGGGCCGCGCATGCCCCTGGCGATCCTGCGCCGCAAGGCCGGCGACCTGCCCACCGACTTCACCCTGGACAAGGACATGGCGATGATGCCGGCCATGAGCCTCGCCGCGTTCCCCCGGGTGATGATCGGCGCGCGGGTCTCGCGCACGGGCAACGCCATGCCCCAGAGCGGCGACCTGCAGGGCATGACCGGCCCCGTCGCCGTGGGCAGCACCGGCGTGTCGGTGGTCATCGACGAGGTGGTCCCGTGACGCGCCGGGTCCCGTGGCTCCTCGCGGCGGCCCTGCTGCTGCTCGCGGCGCCCGGCTGCGACAAGGGCGTCAGCTCGGCCCCGGACGACCCGTCCCCCTCCGGCACGGCCCCGGCGCGGGTCTCCAAGGGCGTCGCGCCCCAGATCGGCTACACCGCCCCGGACTTCGCCCTGACCGACCTGGACGGCAAGCTGCACCGCCTCTCGGACCACCGGGGGAAGGTCGTCCTGCTGAACTTCTGGGCCACCTGGTGCGGCCCGTGCCGGATCGAGATGCCCACCCTCCAGGCGGTGAGCGAGGACTACGCGGACCGCGACTTCCAGCTCATCTCCGTGGCCGGCGACCTGGAGGGGGCCGAGGTGGTGGCGCCCTACATGAAGTCCCTCGGCCTCACCTTCCCGGGCCTCATCGACCAGGCCGGCAAGGTGCAGGACCTCTACTTCGTCAATGCATTGCCCATGAGCTTCCTCCTGGACCGCAACGGCGTGATCGCCTACAAGCTGGTGGGCTTCTTCGACTGGAACCAGCCCAAGTTCCGGGGCCTCCTGGACGAGCTGCTGAACGAGGCGTGAGGCCGTGGGCGAAGCCGGATCGATCTCCCTGTTCATCGCCTTCGCGGCGGGCTTTTTGTCGTTCGTCTCGCCGTGCGTCCTGCCGCTCCTGCCGTCCTACGTCTCGTTCGTCACCGGGCTGTCGCTGGAGCAGCTGACGAGCGGGGAGGACACGGCGCGGGTCAAGCGCACGGTGCTGGTCAACTCGCTCCTGTTCATCCTGGGCTTCTCCACGATCTTCGTGGTCCTGGGGGCCTCGGCCACCCTGGCGGGCAAGATCCTGGTGACGTATCAGAAGCCCCTCGCGCGGGTGGCGGGGGTGGTGATCATCCTGTGCGGCCTGTACGTGATGGGCGCCTTGAAGCCGCGCTGGCTCATGGCGGACAAGCGCGTGCACCTGGAGCACAAGCCGCGCGGCTACGTGGGCTCGGTCCTGGTCGGCATGGCCTTCGCGGCGGGCTGGACCCCGTGCGTGGGGCCGATCCTGGGGGCCATCCTCCTCATGGCGAGCACGGCCGGCGGCGTCGCCCACGGCATGCTGCTGCTCTCGGCCTACTCGTTGGGCCTGGGCGCGCCGTTCTTCGTCACGTCCCTCGCGCTCAACACCTTCCTCGCCCGCTTCTCCGCCTTCTCGCGCCACATGCGCGCGATCTCCGTGGCCAGCGGCGTCTTTTTGATCGCCGTGGGCGTCCTGATCTTCGTGGACGCGTTCACGATCTTCGCCACGTTCCTCACCCAGCACGGGATCGGCTGGACGATCGACCTGTAGGCTTGCGCCCGACCTGTGGGGCTTCGCGCCATTCCCCTTGACACGGCCCCGGCGATCGACCGATAACGTTCGACGGTCGAGCCGACCCATGCGCAATCCCTTCCAGACCGACCACCCCTTCCGGCGCCTGGCGCCCCGCATGGGCGGGATCGCCCTGGTTCTGGCGGCGCTCGTCCTGGCGGCGCAGACCGTGCTCGCCGTGCACGGCGTCGTCCACCTGACCCGGGGCGACGACGACCACTGCGAGCTCGCCCACTTCGCGCCGACGCTGGCGGGTTGCGCCCCTTCGACCACGACGTCGCCCGCCCTGCCGCGCGTCGCCGCGCCGCCCCTCCCGGGTCCGCCCACCGCCCTCCGAGCCTCCGAACCGCTACGGGACCACCTCGTCCGGGGACCTCCCGCCGCCGCCTGATCCGGCTGCGGCCCTTTCGGGGCCGCCCGTTCCCCATTCAGGCCAGCGCACGGAAACGCGCCGCCCTCGCGGCGGCGCGCCCGCGCGCACGCGACGGGAGAATCCCATGCGACACACGTTCCCCGCGGTGGTCCGCCGGCTGGCGGCCTGCTGTCTGGGCGCGCTCCTCCCCCTGTCCGCCCACGCGGCGGAACCCGGCGGAGGCGCGGCGCCCAACGCCTTCAACCCGAAAATCTCGCTGATCCTCGAGGGCGTCGCCGCGCGCCTCTCCGACGACCCCGACGGCTACGCCATCCCCGGCTTCGTGCTCGGGGAGGAGGCGGGCCCGGGCGGGAAGGGCCTGTCCCTCGGCGAGTCCGAGATCACCCTCAGCGCCGACGTGGACCCGGACTTCTACGGCCAGTTCACGGCCTCGGTCCCGCCGGAGGGCGGCCTCGAGATCGAGGAGGGCTTCCTGGAGACGCGCACCCTGCCGGCGGGCCTCACGGCCCGGTTCGGGCGGATCAAGTCGTCGGTCGGCTACCTGAACAATCAGCACTCCCACGTGTGGGACTTCTACGACGCGCCCCTCGTCTACCGGGCCGTGTTCGGCGACCAGTACCAGGACGACGGCGTCCAGCTCACCTGGCTGGCGCCGACGGTCGTGTTCGTCGAGGTCGGGGGCGAGCTGTTCAAGGGCGACGCCTTTCCCGCGGCCGGGTCCGTGGACGGGGGCACCGGCACCTGGACCGCATTCGTGCACTTGGGGGGCGACGTGGGCACGAGCCACTCCTGGCGCGCCGGCCTCTCGCGCCTGGTGGCGAAGGCCCGGGACCGGGAGGACCCGGACGGCCTCTTCACCGGCCGCACGGACGTCAACATCGCCGACCTCGTCTGGAAGTGGGCACCGAACGGGAATCCCGTCCACCGGAATGCCAAGCTCCAGGCCGAGTACCTGTGGGGTGACCAGACCGGGAGCTACGACACCCTGGGCGCCATCGACGCGGGGCGCCGGGGCGGATACGTGCAGGCGATCTACCAGTTCGTCCAGCGCTGGCGGGCGGGCGTCCGCTACGGGGCGGTGGACGCGGACAACCCGGGGGCGGCCTTCGCCGGGACGACCCTCGACCCGTCCGGGGCCTCGCCCCACCGCTACAGCGCGATGGTGGACTGGAGCGGCAGCGAGTTCAGCCGCATCCGCCTGCAATACAACCACGACGCGTCGGGACCGGGGTCGGACGACGAGGTCTACGTCCAGTACCTGATGAGTCTCGGCACCCACGGCGCCCACGCGTTCTAGGAGGCGACACCATGACGAACCGGACACATGCAGCGGCGCTCGCCCTCGCGCTGGGCGCCGGCATTCTCCAAGCGGCCCCCGCGGCGGCGGCCCTCCACGTCTTCGCCTGCGAGCCGGAGTGGGGCGACCTCGTAGAGGCCCTGGGCGGGTCCCGGGTGAACGTCTACGTCGCCACCACGGCGCAGCAGGACCCGCACCAGATCCAGGCGCGCCCCAGCCTCATCGCGGAGATCCGCCGGGCCGACCTGGTGGTCTGCACCGGGGCGGAGCTGGAGGTCGGGTGGCTGCCCGTCCTGCAACGCCGGGGCGGCAACCCCAAGGTCCAGACGGGCCAGCCCGGCGACTTCGAGGCCGCCCCCTACGTGACCATGCTGGAGGTGCCCGAGCACCTCTCCCGGGCCGAGGGCGACGTCCACCCGGCGGGCAACCCCCACATCCAGACCGACCCGCGCAACATCCTGGCCGTGGCGCGTCCCCTGTCCGCCCGCCTGGCCGATATCGACCCGGACGGCCGGGCGGCCTACGAGGCCCGGCTGCAGGCCTTCGAGCGCCGCTGGACGGCGGCGATCGCGCGCTGGGAGCGGGAGGCCGCGCCCCTGAAAGGCGTACCGGTCGTCTCCCACCACAAGTCCTGGGCCTACCTCTACGCGTGGCTCGGGATCGAGGAGGTGGGCGACCTGGAGCCCAAGCCCGGCGTGCCGCCGTCCACCGGCGACCTGGAGGCGCTGCTCCAGCGCCTGAAGGAGC
>CAZGRJ010000056.1:0-7793 GCA_964528115.1 uncultured Nitrospirales bacterium | reverse complement strand
GGGCTGCTCGTCTCCATGACCCACGTGCCCCTGGGCCGGCAGGTGCTGGCCCGGGGGATCATCTTCATCGACCTGGCCGTGGCGCAGATCGCCGCCCTGGGGGCGCTGGCGGCGGACCTCGGCGGCGGCCACCCGTCGGGGATTTCCACCCAGGTCGCCGCCGGTGTCGCCGCGCTCGCGGGGGCGGCGTGGCTGCGGCTGTGCGAGCGCTGGTGGCCGGAGGTGCTGGAGGCGCTCATCGGCGTCACCTTCGTCCTGGCGGCCACGGCCTGCCTCTTGGTCGTCGCCCACAACCCCCACGGGGCCGAGCACATCCAGGACCTGCTGTCCGGGCAGATCCTCTGGGTGGACTACGACCGGCTGTGGCCGGTCGCCGTGCTGTACGTCGTCGTCCTTGTCCTGCTGCGGGCGGGGCGGGGGGGTGGCCGGTGGGCCTTCTACCTTGCCTTCGCCCTGGCGGTGACGGCGTCGGTGCAGCTCGTCGGCGTGTACCTGGTGTTCGCCACGCTCATCGTGCCGGCCCTGGCCGTGCGCGGCCGGACCGGGCCGGCGGCGCTGGCGGCGGGGTACGGGGTCGGCGCGGCGGGCTACGCCGGGGGGCTGTGGCTCTCCAGCGTCCTGGACCTGCCGGCTGGGCCCCTCGTCGTGTGGGTCCTGGCCGGCACCGCGGTGGCGACCCGGTGGGGCCTCGCGGCGGCCCGGCGCCGGCGCGTGTCGCGGGCGGTCGTCGCGGGCGCAGCGCTGCTGGCGGCGTCCGTACTGGCGCCTCCGCCGGCGCACGCGCACCCGCCGTGCCGGGACGACGTGCCGGCCCTGGAGCGGGCGGCCGCCCACCTGGAGGCGACGCTGCGTTTCGAGCGGCGTCAGACCCAGCGGGGAAAGCACTTCCACCGTGCCGCCGCGGAGCGGCGGGCGGCGGAGGTGGAGACCGCGTTGAGGACGACGCGGAAGCGCCTGGAGGCCGCCCGGGAGCGGCCGTGCCCGGATGACTAGGGTTTTCCCGCCAATGCCGCGTGCAGCCGCAGGAAGTCCGGCACGTCCAGGGTCTCGCCCCGAACACCGGGGTCGATCCCGGCGGCGGCGAGGGCGGCCTCGATCTCGGGAACCGGCCGGCCCAGCGCCGCGAGGGCGTTCCGGAGCGTCTTGCGCCGCCGCCCCATCGCCGCGCGGACCACGGCCATGAAGCCGGCCATCTCGGCGTCGGGCACCACCGGCGCCGCGAGGGGCGTGATCCGCACCACCATCGAGCGCACCTTCGGCGGCGGCCGGAAGGCCCCCGGCGGCACGGGGAAGCACGCCTCGGCCGTCGCCCGCGCTCGCACCCCCACGGTGAGGACGCCGTATTCCTTCGTGCCGGGCGCGGCGAGGAGCCGATCCGCCACCTCCCGCTGGATCATCACCACGGCCACGGCGGGCGCCGGGTGCGCCTCCAGCAGCCGGAACAGCAGGGGCGTCGTGACCTGGTAGGGGAGGTTCGCCACGACCTTGTAGGGCGCGGGCAGCGCGGACAGGTCGAAGCGCAGGGCGTCGCCGTGGTGGAGCATCAGGCGCTCCTCACCCCCCAGGCGCTCCTCCAGGGCCGCGTGCAGACCCCGGTCCATCTCCACGGCCACCACACGGGCCCCGGCGCCGAGGAGCCCTTCCGTGAGGATGCCGCGCCCGGGGCCGATCTCGAGGACCGTGTCGTCCGGGCCCACGCCCGCCGCCGCCACGATGCGCCGGATGATGCCCCGGTCGACCAGGAAGTGCTGCCCGAGGGACCGCAGTGGCCGCAGGGGAGGCCGCGGATTTTGGGACGGCATGCTACGCCGCGGGCGCGGCGGCGACGGCCGCCCAGCGCGCCGCCAGGGCGATCGCCGCGGCCATGCCGGCGCCGTGGGCTCTGCCCTTGCCCGCCAGGTCGAAGGCCGTGCCGTGGCCCGGGGCGGTGCGGACAAAGGGGAGACCCAGGGTGACGTTCACGACCCCGTCCGGGTCCAGAAGCTTCACCGGACCCAGGCCCTGGTCGTGGTACATGGCCACCACGGCGTCGTAGCCCAGCTCCCGCACCCGCCCGAACAAGCCGTCCGCGGCGAGAGGCCCGTCCGCCCGGATGCCCTCGCCCCGCGCCCGCTCCACCGCCGGGGCAACCTCCGCCTCGTCCTCCGTGCCGAACTCGCCCGGGTGGGGGTTCAGGCCGCACACGGCGATGCGCGGGCGCGCGATCCCCTCGTGCCGGACCAGGGCGTCGTGGGCCAGTCGGATGGTGGTGAGGACCGTTCCGGCCTGGATGCGCGCCGGCAGCTCCGCCAGGGCGACGTGGCTCGTGACCAGGACCACCCGCAGGCCGCCGCCCGCCATCATCATGCGCACCTCGCGGCCCCCCGTGCGCGCGGCGAGGTGCTCGGTGTGGCCGATGAAGCCGGGCTTTCCCGCCATGCGCACGGCGGCCTTGCTCAGGGGGGCGGTCACGAGCCCGTCGGCGGCGCCCCGCACCGCCATGTCCACGGCGGCGTCCACGGCCGCCAGGGCCGCCCGCCCCCCGGCCGGGGAGGGCGCCCCCGGGGCGGGCAGGGGAGTGCCGGGCGCTGGATCGACGACGGCGATCCCCTCCGGCCCGGTCGCGACGGCGAACGGGTCCGCCCCGGGCGCCACCGGGACCGGAATGAGCCCCGTGTCCAGGGCCAAGAGCTCGCGCTCGACGGCCGGCAACGGCCCCACCAGCACCGGATGGAGGCCCCAAGGCCGGGGCAGGGCGGCCAGGGCGCGGAGGGCCACCTCGGGCCCGATCCCGGCCGGATCGCCCAGGGTGACGGCGAGGCGGGGCGGTGCTACTTGGGACAATAGTGCTCCCCGTGGGGCTCCACGTGGACGACCACCTCGTCCACCCCCCGGAAGTGGTCCTTCAGCTCGTCCTCCAGGGCGTCGGCGATGTCGTGGGCACGCCGGACGGTCATGTCCGGGTCCACGTGGATGCGCAGGTCCATGAGGATGTGGTTGCGCGCGCCGCGGGTGCGGATCTCGTGGCAGTGGAGCACGCCGTCCATCTTCAGGACCACGTCGCGCACGTCGGCGGGCTCGATCATGGCCATATCGGAGAGCACCATGGCCGACTCGAAGATGATGTCGTAGGCCGCTTTGCCGATCAGTCCCGCGATCAAGACGGCGACGATCGGATCCAGGAGCGCGACGCCGAACTGGGCCGCGATGAGGGTCCCCAGCACCGAAGTGGTCACCAGCAGGTCGCTGCGCGTGTGCTGGGAGTCGGCGATCAGCAGGGCGCTGTCCAGCTCCCGGCCCTTGCGCTGCTCGTACCGGTACACGAACCAGTTGATCGCGAACGTCGCGAACACGACGCCGTAGGCCACGGCGTTCACCGCGGGCGTGGAGGGTTCGACGAAGCGGGCGTAGGCGCTCTCCAGGACGCGCAGGCAGGCCAGGGCCAGCATGATCCCGATGCCGACCGTCGCCAGGGTCTCGAACTTGCGGTGGCCGTAGGGGTGGTTGTCGTCCGCCGGGTGGGCCGCCACCCACAGTCCGATCAGGGCGATCACGTTCGACAGCCCGTCGAACAGGGAGTGGAAGCCGTCGGCCATGAGGCTCACGGAGCCGATCCACAGGCCGCACCCCATCTTGGCGAACGCCACCAGCAGGTTGAGCCAGAGCACCTGCCAGAGGACGCGCCGGACGGGTGTGTATGCCCCCTCTTCGGCCAAGATTGCGCCAGTATAGGGGGGCCCCGGAGAGGCGCACAACACGCGGCGAACAGGGCCTTCGGCGCCCTTGGGCCGCGCGGTGGTTTCAACGATAATGGCCGCGCATGTCGGATCGGGTGCTCATCCGGGGCGGACTGGCGGTCCTCGAGGCCGGGGCGCGGACCTGCGACCTCGCCCTGGCGGACGGGCGGATCGAGGCCGTGTCGGCCCCGGGCGAGACGTTCGACCCCGGCGCCTTCGACCGGGTGGTCGAGGCCGAGGGCCTCGCCGTGCTGCCCGGGGCGATCGACGTCCACGTCCACTTCCGCACCCCCGGCGGGGAGCACAAGGAGGACTGGGACACCGGCTCCATGGCGGCCCTGGCGGGGGGCGTCACCACGGTCCTGGACATGCCCAACACGGACCCGCCCACCACCTCCCTGGAGGCCCTGGAGGCCAAGCGCGCCCTCGTGGCGCCGGCGGCGCGGGTGAACTACGGCTTCTTCTTCGGCGCCACCGCCCACAACGCCGCCGAAGCCGCCCGGGCCGAGAACACGGCGGGCCTCAAGATCTACATGGGCAGCTCCACCGGCGGCCTCCTGGTCCACGCCGAGGAGGCCCTCGAACACATTTTTGGCGCGTATCCCGGCCGTATCGCCGTGCACGCCGAGGACGAGCAGATCATCCGCGCCGGGAGCCTGAAGCACCACGCCGCCACCGATCCGGCCGTCCACGCCCTGGTGCGCAACCCCACCAGCGCCCGGCGCGCCACCGAGCGCGCCCTCTCCCTGGCCCGCCGCCACGGCCGGGGGGTGCACATCTGCCACCTCTCGACCCGGGAGGAGCTGGACTTGGTGCGCGCCGCGGCCGCCGCCGACCCGCGCATCACTTGCGAGGTGGCGCCCCACCACCTGGTCCTGACGGACGAGGCCCTCACGCGCATGGGCAACCTGGCCAAGATGAACCCGCCCCTGCGCACCAAGGACGACACGGAGGCCCTGTGGGCGGGTCTCGCCGCGGGCGACGTGGCGTGCGTGGCCTCCGACCACGCCCCCCACACCCTGGCCGAGAAGGCCGCGCCGTACTGGGAGGCCCCGGCGGGCGTCCCGGGGGTGCAGCACCTCCTGCCGATCCTCCTGGACGCGGTCCACTGGGGCCGCCTGACCCTGGAGCGCGTGGCCGCGGTCACCTCCACCGGCCCCGCGCGCCTGTTCGGCATCCAGGGCAAGGGCCGCATCGCGCCCGGCTTCGACGCCGACCTCGCCCTGTGCGCCTTGGGGCTAGCCCGCACCGTGGAGCGCGCCGACGTGCGCTCCAAGTGCGGCTGGACGCCCTACGAGGGAATGACCCTGCACGGCTGGCCGGTCGCGACCCTCCTGGCGGGCGCCGTCGTGTACGAGCGGGGCGACTTCCCCGCGACCGTCCGGGGGCGCGAGGTGACGTTCGAGGGCTAGGGCTTCCGCTCGGTCTCGGCGATCCTCTCGCGCCGCATGCGGGCCTTGTTCTGGATGATGCCGGCCACCTCCCACTCGCGCCTGTCGTCGTCCGTCTTGAGCAGGAGCGGCGGCACCGGGGTCGGGCGGCCCGAGGCGTCCAGGGCGACGAAGGTGAAGTGGGCCGTGGTGCAGTGGCGGCGCGGGTGGGTAAGCGGGTTCTGGGAGTAGGCGTCCACCTTGACCACCAGGGAGGTGTTGCCCACCCGCACGACCCGCGCCACCAGCTCGACCGCGTCGCCCACGTAGATCGGGCTCTTGAAGTCCATCGCCTCCACCGACGCCGTGGTGACGATGTGCCCGGCGTAGGCCGCCCCCGCCAGGGCCCCGGCCTTGTCCATGAGCCCCATGAGGCGCCCGCCGAACATGGAGCCGTAGGGGTTGGCGTCGTTCGGGAAAACCAGCTCCCAGGTGCGCAGGTCCTCGGCGTGCCTGGCCTCCGGCTTCGGCTTGTCGGCCTCGCTCATGTCCCTCCCTCCGACCGGAGCACCTCCAGAAACCGCCCGCCGTACTTCTCGAGCTTGGACGGCCCCACGCCGTGGACGTCCGCAAGGGCCTCGGCGTCCGTGGGGCGGCGCGCGGCCATGTCGGCGAGGGCCCGGTCGGTGAAGACCAGGTAGGCCGGCACCTCCTCCTGGCGCGCGATCTCCCGCCTGAGGTCTTTCAGCCGCGCGAACAAGGCCGGATCGGTGGCGGGCTTCGTCTCCGGCAGGCGCAGGGCCACCGTGCCCTCGCCCCTGAGGACCGCGAGTCCCTCGGGCGTGAGGCCCACGACCGGCCGGCTGTTCGGGCCATCGCCCACGTCCTGGCGGGCGAGGAGGCCGCGGTCCACGAGGGCCTCCAGCAGGTCCGCGATCTGGCGCTGGGTGTACATCTTCAGCAGGCCGTGGGTGCTCAGCCGATCCAGGCCGTGGCGCCGGAGCGCCTCCGTGTCGCCCCCGGCCAGGTGGGCCGCCACGGTCTGGACGCCGAATCCGAACCCCTTCCCCGAGCACCGCGCCACGCCCGACAGGAGCTTGCGCGCCAGCTCGGTCGCCTCCACCGGCGCCGCCGCCCCGGCCCGGCAGCGGTCGCAGGCCCCGCACCGGGCGCTCGCCGCCTGCTCGCCGAAGTGGCGCAGGATCTCGGCCCGGCGGCAGCCGTCGGCGCGGCAGTAGCGCTCCATGGCGTCCAGCCCCGCGATGGCGTGGCGGCGTTTGGCGGTGACGGCCTCGTAGTCCAGGTCCGGCGCCTCGTCGCGCAGCAGCAGCAGGCCCCGGCCCCGGAACGGCGGCGTGTAGTCGATGGCCCCGGCCTCCACCAGCGCCCCCAGGCCGCGCAGGAGGGCGTCGTGGTCGAGCCCCGCGTCCTGCTCCAGGCGCGCGAGCGTCACCTGCACGGTGCCGTTCTCGCCCTCCGGCAGGTGGAAGTCGAGGGCCTCCAGGATGTGGCGCTGCACCGTGGCGCGGGTGCCCACCCGGGAGCGATCCTTCACCCGGATTACGGCCGGGTTGGCGCGCGGCATCAGGCGCTGGAGCCAGCCCGCGTCCTCCAGCAGCTTGAGGGCGGCGGACACGGCCAGTTCGCCGCCCTCCGCCCCCTCCGCGGCCACGTCGTCCAGGAGCTCCCGGTGGGACGCCTCCACGCGGCCTTCGTCGTCGGCCCGCGCCGACAGCGCCCGCCACAGGGCGCGGACGAACGCCTCGCTCGGATGGGAGGCGTTGATCAGGAATTCTTGTGTGAACCGGTCCCCCGCGCCGTAGAGCAGGGTGCACGCCGCCGGCCGGTCGTCGCGCCCGGCGCGGCCCGCCTCCTGGTAATACGCTTCGAGGGTTCCCGGCATGTCGTAGTGCAGGACGAAGCGCACGTCCGGCTTGTCCACGCCCATGCCGAAGGCGTTCGTCGCGACGATGATCTCGGCCCGGTCCCCCAGAAAGTCATCCTGCGCCTTCGTCCGGACCGGATCGGGGAGGCCCGCGTGGTAGGCAACGACCCTGCGCCCCATCTGGGCGAGCCGCGCCGCCGCCTCGTCCACGCGCTTGCGCGTGGCGCAGTACACGATGCCGGGGCCCTTGTGCTCCGCGACGAACTGCTCCAGGGTGTCGCGCTTGCGTCCCGCGGCGATGACCTCCAGGAACAGGTTGTGGCGGTCGAACCCGGCCACGTGGCGCACGGGGTCGTTCAGCCCCAGGAGCGCCGCGATGTCGTCCTGCACCTGGGGCGTCGCCGTGGCCGTGAGGGCGGCGACAGGCGGCCGGCCCAGGCGCGCGACGGCGTCCTTCAGGCGCAGGTACGCCGGGCGGAAGTCGTGGCCCCACTGGCTGATGCAGTGGGCCTCGTCCACGGCCACCCGCGCCACCTTCACCCCCGCCATGGAGCTCATGAAGAAGCGCGACGCGAAGCGCTCCGGCGCCACGTACAAGAGGCGTACGCGGCCCGCCCGCACGCCGTCCATGACGGCCCGCACCTCGTCGAAGGTCAGGGTCGAGTTCACCGCCGCGGCGGAGAGGCCCCGGGCCGCCAGGGCGTCCACCTGGTCCTTCATCAGGGCGATGAGGGGGGAAACCACCACCGTCACGCCATCCAGCAAATAGGCGGGGAGCTGGTAGCAGAGCGACTTGCCGCCCCCCGTGGGCATGACCACCAG
>CAZGRJ010000055.1:13513-15712 GCA_964528115.1 uncultured Nitrospirales bacterium | reverse complement strand
GGCGCGGCGGCGGGGTGCACGGCCAAGGCGCCCCAGATTCCGGTGCCCGTGTTCCTCGCCTGCAACGAGGTGCAGGAGATCCTCAAGGACATGCCGTTCGACCACGTGGGCCGCACCCACGGCACGGTCGCTCAACCGCTCACCACGAAGGAGAGCCCGGGCTGCCACATCGTCGCCAAGGGTGCCCACTCGCGCGTGTCGGTCCTGGAGCGCACCAGCAAGCACAGCCCCGGCGGGCGCCTGAAGGAGCTGCTGCCCGCCCGCGGCTGGCGGGAGGACACGCGCTTCGCCGACGAGCACCCGGGCGGCGAGACCTTCGCCTTCGAGCGCGGCGGCGTGCTGTGCGACTTCGCGGCGCGCTGGAACATCGACGGCGAGAGCCCGGACCCCGAGGCCCCGGGCCCCGACCGCTACGAGATCTCCGTGGGGTGCGCCCTGGCCGGGACGTAGGGGCCCCCGTGGAGATCCACCTGGCCCGGGACGATTCGGCGGTGGCGGCCTGCCTGCCGGTGCTGGCGCAGCTGCGGCCCGACCTCAAGCACCAGGGCGCGGACGAGGCCCACGCGCGCATCCGGCGCCTGGAGGAGAGCCACGGCTACCTGCTCGCCGCCGCGCTCGAGGGGGCCGAGGTGCGCGCCGTGGCGGGGTTCCGCATCGCCGAGAGCCTCGCCTGGGGCCGGTTCCTCTACGTGGACGACCTGGTCACGGACGCCGCCCACCGGGGCGAGGGGCACGGCTCCGCGCTGCTCACCTGGCTGATCGAGCGCGCCCGCGAGGCCGGGTGCGACGAGCTGCACCTGGACTCGGGCGTGCAGCGCGCCGACGCCCATCGCTTCTACGAGGGGCACGGGCTGACCTTCGCCAGCCACCACTTCCGCCTACGCCTGGGTGACCCGTGACGCCGGGGGTCGTGCAGGCGGCGCCCGGGATCGCCCTGGGCGCGGACGAGCTGGAGGTGACCTTCATCCGCTCCCCCGGCCCGGGCGGGCAGAACGTCAACAAGACCGCCACCTGCGCCCGCCTGCGCTTCGACGCCCGGCGCTCCCCGAGCCTGCCGGACGACGTGCGCGCGCGCCTGATCGCCCTGGCGGGTGGACGCGCCACGGCGGACGGCGTCATCGTCCTGCGCGCCCACCGCCACCGCAGCCGCGAGCGCAACCGCCAGGACGCCGTCGAGCGCCTGCTCCACCTGATCGCCAAGGCCGCGCGGCCGCCGAAGAAACGCACCCGCACGAAGCCCACCCGCGCCAGCCGCGAGCGGCGCATCGAGGCCAAGAAGCAGGTCTCCCATAAGAAGCGCCTGCGGGGGCGCGTGGGAACTGGCGAGTGATGGCGGTCCGCCGCATCGCGTTCGCCGTTGCCCTCGCCTTGGCCGCCTGTGCGTCGCCCCCGCAGCCGGCGCCCGCGCCGGGCGACCCGGTGGAGACGATCGCGAACGGCTTCCGGGCCGGGCAGGACGGCCTCGCCTACGCCCTGGTGTACGAGCTGCGCGAGCCGTTCGACGTCGAGGTCCGGGCCGTGGCCGAGTTCGAGAACCCCGCTCCGGGCGCGCCGCCGCTGCGGGTGGAGCAGCGCGTTCCGGCGGGCGAGCGGCGCATCGCCCTGAACTCGCCGCTCATGCACGAGATCCGCAACCACCGGGACTACGCCGTCGTCCTGACCGTCTACAAGGACGGCGCGCCCGTTCTGACGTACCGCGACCGGGCGCGCTTCGACGTGGACGAGTCGATCGTCCCCATGTTCATCCGGCGCGGGATCGAGGTGCGCTGAAGGGAGACATGCCGTGCAGCAGCGACTGAGCCTCGTCACCCTGGGCGTGCGCGACCTGGACCGCGCCCGGGCGTTCTACCTGGACGGCCTCGGCTGGCGCCCGTCGGGCGCGGGCAACGAGTCCGTCGTCTTCATCCAGCTGAACGGCCTGGCCCTGGGCCTGTGGAGCCGCGCGTCCCTGGCCGAGGACGCGGGCGTGGAGGACGCGGAGGGGACCTTCTCGGGCATCTCCCTGGCCTACAACGCCCGCAGCCGCGAGGAGGTGGACCAGGTGCTCGCCGAGGCGCAGGCGGCCGGCGGGACGGTGGTGCGGCCGGCGCACGAGACGTTCTGGGGCGGCTACTCGGGCTACTTCGCCGACCCCGACGGCCACCTGTGGGAGGTGGCCTGGAACCCGTTCTGGGAGGTCACCGAGGACGGGCGCCTCGT
>CAZGRJ010000055.1:2655-13413 GCA_964528115.1 uncultured Nitrospirales bacterium | reverse complement strand
GCGCCCGCCTTTACCCAATCATTAATCGGCCGTTAACCGGTCGTTACACCGCGTCCGTAGGCTCCGGGGTCGCGGGGTGGCTTTGCGCCGTCCCGGGACACCACAAACGGAGGAGCCTCATGAACCGTGCAACGACCCTCGCCCTGTGCCTGGCGGCGGCCCTCGCGCCCGTCTCGGCCTGGGCCGAAACCTGGACCGTGACCATCACCAACGTCACGAACGGCACCTACTTCACGCCCCTGATGGTGGCCGCCCACGACGACGCCGTGGACGCCTTCGACGTAGGCGCGCCGGCCTCGCCCGCGCTGCGCGCAACGGCCGAGTGCGGCGACACCTCGGGCCTGATCGCCGCGTTCGGCGCGGCCGGTGCGGATTTCGACAACAACCCGGCGGGCGGCGCCCTGGCCCCCGGCGACAGCGCCACGGCGACGCTCACCCCGAGCCGCGGCAACGACCGGCTGACCATCGCCGGCATGCTCGTCCCCACCAACGACGGCTTCTTCGGCCTGGACGCCGTGGAGGTCCCGAAGCTGCCCGGCACCTACACCTGGGCGGTGAACGGCTACGACGCCGGCACCGAGGCGAACGACGAGATCCTCGCCCCACCGGCGGACGGCTGCATGCCCGGCCAGCCCGGCATGCCCGGCGACCCGACGGGCCTCGCCGGCAGCGGCGCCACGGGCGTCACGACGTTCGACTACAACACGAACGTGCACATCCACCCCGGCGGCGTGGGCGACCTGGACCCGACGGGCGGCCCGAGCGACCTGGACGCGGGCGTCCACCCCTGGCTGAACCCCATCGGCTACGTGACGGTGACGGTCGATCCGCGCCGCCACGGGCACCGGAACCACTGACGACGAAACGGTGGCTTGAAGGGGGAGGCCCGGCGGGGTCTCCCCCTCACCGCCTTCGGGCGCCTACGCACGGGGCGCCGCCCTCCCCGCAATGCAGCAGGCGCTACGTCCTTTTCGACAGGACGACGTGCGTCGCGTCGGGCGTGGCCACGTGCTCGGCGAGCTCGTACCCCAGTTGGAGCAGGTCAATGCCGTGAAACAGGGCCTCTCCGGACCCGAGGAACACCGGAGAGAAGCCCAGATGCATCTCGTCAATCAGCCCGGCACGCAGGTATTGCCGTATCGTGGCCACGCCACCGCCGAGGCGGACATCGCGCCCGGCCGCCGCCTCGAACGCGCGGTCCAATGCCTCCTGGATGCCACCTGTAACGAAGTGGAAGGTCGTGTCGCCCTCCATGGTGAACGACCTGCGCGGATGATGCGTGAGCACGAACACGGGCGTGTGATACGGCGGGTTGTCGCCCCACCAGCCCCTCCAACTCTCGTCCGGCCAGGGGCCGCGCACCGGGCCGAACATGTTGCGGCCGAGGATCCACGACCCGATGTGGTCGAGGCCGCGCGCGACAAAGTCGTCGTCGACGCCGGTCGTCCCGCCATCGCCGCCGACCATCGCTTGGAACGTTCGCGTTCCGACGATCCAGTCGTGCAGCGTCTCGCCTCCCACGCCTAGGGGGTTCTCCAGGCTCTGGTCCGGGCCGGCGCCGTAGCCGTCCAGCGAAACCCCAACGGAGTGCACGCGCAGTTTGGACATGTGGTGTTTCCTCTTCGAACGCTCAGTTCCCGCCAGCCAGCTCCATCACGGCCGTGAAATCCTCCCCGCCGAATCCCCGCGCCTTCGCGTCCCCATACCGCTCCTTCACCGCCGCCGTGAGCGGCAGCGGCAGATTTGCCTCGTAGGCGGCCCGCATCAGGAGGTTCAGGTCCTTGTGGGCCAGGTGGAGGGGGAACTCGGGGGACCAGTCGCGGTTGCGGAACTTGTGGGCCTTGAGGCCCAGGAGCGGGGCGGCGACGGGGCTCGTCGTCAGGGCCTCCAGGAGGACGTCGGTCTCCACGCCCATCGCCGCGCCGGCCGCGAGCGCCTCGGAGAAGGCCAACGCACCCGCCAGGGCGAGCAGGTTGTTGCACAGCTTCACGGCCGAGCCCGCCCCCACGGGGCCGACGTGGACCGTGCGGCGGCCCATGATGTCGAGGAGCGGCCCGGCCGCGGCCACGTCGTCCGCCGCGCCGCCGGCGAAGAAGATCAGCTCGCCCTTCTCGGCCGGGATCTTGGAGCCCGTCACCGGCGCGTCCAGGTAGCGCGCGCCGCGTGACTCGGCCAGGGCCGCCATCTCCTTCGCGCAGTCCGGGTCGATCGTCGTGGCGTTGATCCACAGGGCCCCGGCCTTCAGCTCCGGCAGGAACGCCGCCGCGATCTCACGGACCGCCGGGGGGTCGGAGAGCATCGTGATCACGACGTCGGCGTCCTTCGCCGCGTCGGCGGGCGAGGCCGCGATGCGGGCGCCGAGGGCCTCCAGGGGCTTGGCCTTCTCCGCCGTGCGGTTCCAGACCGCCGGGGCCATTCCCGCCCGGGCGAGGTTCGCGGCCATGCCGCCGCCCATGATGCCGAGCCCAATGAAGCCGAGTCCGTTGAAGCCGATGCCCATGGCCGCCTCCGTCCTGGGGTGATACGGCCATTGTCCGGGGCGCCCCGGGGGTGCGCAACGGCGGCGGGCGATTGGGTACAGTAGCGGCCGAACGCGACGCTTCAGGAGGAGCCGCCCGCATGACCGAGTCAGACCCCCCCGGAGAGATCCCGCCGCCCGTGCACCCGCGCGAGCGGCGCGAGCCGCTGCCGGAGCACGCGCCCAAGCCCGCCGAGGAGGACCCCCGCGCGCCGATCCACCTGCGGCTGGTCCTGGAGAGCCCGTCCTACCGCCAGGCCGACCGGGACGTGGCGTTCCTGGCCCTGGACGAGACCCGCGGGGTGCGGCTCCAGATCGACTACATGAAGCCCGAGCTGCTCCTGCGCCGGCACGGCGTCGAGCACACGATCGTCGTCTTCGGCAGCACCCGCCTGAGGGAGCCCGAGGCGGCCCGGCGCAGGGTGGCGATCCTGCGGGCCGAGGCCGAGAAGCACCCGGGCGACGCCGACACGGCCCGGCGCCTGACCGCGGCCGAGCGGGTGCTCTCCCGCAGCCACCACTACGACACGGCGCGGGAGCTGGGGCGGCTGATCGGCTCCGCGGGCGGCGGCCCCACGGACAGCCGCGTGATCGTCGCCACGGGCGGCGGGCCGGGCACGATGGAGGCGGCCAACCGGGGGGCGTTCGACGTGGGGGCCGAGTCCATCGGCCTCAACATCACGCTCCCCCACGAGCAGTACCCGAACCCCTACGTCACCCCCGAGCTGTGCTTCCGCTTCCACTACTTCGCGATCCGGAAGCTGCACTTCCTGCTGCGGGCGCGGGCGCTGGTGGCGTTTCCCGGCGGCTACGGCACGCTGGACGAGCTGTTCGAGACCCTCACCCTCATCCAGACCCGCACGATCCGCCCGGTGCCCGTGGTCCTGGTGGGCGAGGCCTACTGGCGCCGCGCCATCGACGTGGACTTCCTGGTGGACGAGGGGACCATCGACCCGGAGGACCGGGACCTGTTCTGGTACGCCGAGACGGCGCAGGAGGTCTGGGACGGCATCCTCCGGTGGCACGAGGCCAACGGCACGCCCCTGTTCCCGCCCGGCGGAGAATCCTGACCCCCTCCCTTGACGGGCGCCGGACCCCCGGCTACATTGTTCGATGGATATGAAACAATCCAAGCCCATGGACGTTGCCGACATCTTCAAGGCCCTCGGGAACCCGCAGCGGCTGCGGCTGTTCGAGATGATTTACCGCATGGGCACCACCGGTGGACGGGGGAGACAGAAGCCCGAATGCTGCGCCGTGGAGCGCGCCTTCACCCACGGCTGCGAATGCGTGGACCTGTCGCGCTCGACCGTGAGCCACCACCTCGCCGCCCTGCGCCGGGCCGGGCTCATCACCTGCACCCGCGACGGCCGCACGGTGCGGTGCGAGGTCAACCCGAAGGCCCTGGCGGCGGTGCGGGGGTTCCTCTCGACCTAGGGCGACCCGGGTTTTTTTGGCCGTACTGTTCGAAATCTGTCGAACAGTCGAAACCCGAAACGGAGGACGAGATGTCCGAATGCTGCGACTGCACGACCCTCCCCGGCCTGCTGGCCGAGGTGAACCTGAGCGTCCGCGAGACCGAGGGCGGCCTGTCGGTGGACGTGACGCCGAAGGACCCCCAAGGGCATCCGGAGACGACCGGGTTCCTCAAGGACCTGGCGCGGGGCGCCGCCAAGCTGTGCGCCCCGACCGGGGCCGGCGCGGCCTGCTGCGCGGAGGGCTGCTGCTAGCGGGTGCGGGGGTGCCGGAGCGGGCGTGTCCGGCCGCTCCGGCACCCCCCGGGCGGTTGCCCGGCGGTCCCGGGCGGAGGAAGATGCGGGGCGTTGCGGAGGAGACAGCCATCGACCCACGCACCGTCATCTTTGCCTTCGGCGTCGGCTCGGGCGCCCTGCTCGGATTCGTGGTCGGGTGCTTCGCCACCTGGGGGTGGCTGCGCTGGATGCGCCTGATGCGCTCGAAGGACGAGTGGCAGCGGGCCCGGCGCGAGGGCGGGCCGGACTAGACCGGTCTCAGGCCGGCACCCCCGCCGGGCGCCAGACCCACAGGGCGCCGCTGCCGGCCGGCCGGGCCACGGCCTGGCCCTCCCGCGCCATGGCCTCCAGGGCCATCTCGGCCTGGGCCTCCGGCACCTCGCACACCATGGCCGCCTCGCGCGTGGCGGCGCTGCCCCAGGTGGCCAGGAACGTCCCCACATCCGGCGCGGGCGCGGGGGCCACCTCGGGAGCCAGGGACGCGGCGGCCTCGCGGTACGCGCCGTAAGGGTGGCCGCCGTCGATCACCCACCGCTCCCCCTCGGCGTTCGCCAGGATCAGGGTGGGAAACGCGTAGCGCATCCGGCCCTCGGTCTCCTTGGTGTCGCGCGCCTCGGGCACGGGGCGGCGCGCCAGCTCGAAGTCCTCCTCGAACGCCACCTTCGCCGGGCCGTCCATGTCGGCCGCCAGGCGCGCCGGGTCCAGCCCCGGCACCCGGGCCGCCAGGTCGGCGAGGCTCTCCCGGTCATCCACGGCGGCGCCCTCGGTGAAGAAGGCCTCCTGCACCCGGCGCAGGTAGACGGCCCCCAGGTCCTCGTCCTGGAGCTGGGCCGCCTTGACCGCGATGCACGCCGGGTGGCTCGAAATCGGCGGGTGCTCGCTCCACACCTTGGGGTCGAAGGGCATGCCGGTCTCGTCGCACACCTCGCTCTGGTGGGCGGCGTAGGCGGCCGGGTCCTCGCCGCCGAGACCCACCTGGGGATCGAAGAAGCCCGCGCCGCGCCGTCCCATGAGGCCGCCCATGCGGTGCCGCAGGTGGACGTGAGGGCCGTACTCGGTCAGGAACTTGCGGATGTGGGGCTCGTTGCCCCACGACCAGGAGCAGATCGGATCGACGAAGTACTGGGCCCGGAGGGGCGCCTCGTGCTCGGCCGGCATCAGGCGGCCACCGGGTTGCGGGCGGCGCGCCTCATTCGTTCCACTCGCCGGCGCCCGGCCGGGGCGCGCCCCCCTTCCAGCGCCACAGGCCAAAGTGGCCCGCGGCGCGGAACGTAGCGCGGCCGTCCTCCGCCATGTCGGCCAGGTCGGCGTCGGCCGGGTCGTAGGGCACCTCGCAGGCCAGGGCCACCTCCTCGGTGGCGGCCGACGGGCCGGCCTTCAGGAAGGCCTCGATGGAGGGCGAGGGCTGCGGCCGCAGGTCCGGCGCCAGGGCGTGGACGGCGGCCAGCTGGGCCGTCAGGTCGTCCTCCATGGTCACGATCCGGTGGTCCCCGTCGCGGTTCTTGAGGACCACGGTCGGGAACGTGTAGCGCCTGCCGCCGGTGTCCGGCGCGTCCTCCAGGTGGGGGGCGCCCTCCAGCGGGTCGCGGGCCGCCTCCCAGTCCACCATGAACGCCTTCTTGGCGCCCCGGTCGTGCATCTCGCGGGCCAGGCGCTTCAGGTCGATGCCGGGCACCTCGGCGGCGAGGGCCATGAGGGCCTCGGAGGTGTCCACCTTGCGCCCCTCCACGAAGAACGCCTCGCGCACCCGGCGCAGGTAGCGGTCCTCCAGGGCCGGGTCCTGGAACCCCACGGCCTTCACGGCGATGGAGGCGGGGATGGGGGAGGCGGGCGGGCGGTGGCGCCAGATGTCCAGGTCGATGGGCATGCGGCAGGTGAGGGAGACGTGCTCCATGCGCCGGGCGGCCGCGTCGGGATCGGCCACCTGGGGGACCTTTCCCTCCATCCCGCCCATGCGGTGGACCCAGAAGATCGCGTCGCCGAATGCCGCGCGCAGTGCCCGGTAGCGGGGCTCGTGGCCCCAGCACCAGGGGCACAGGGGGTCGGTGAAGTACTCGGCGTAAAGTGCCACCGCTTCGGCCGCCATCCTGCCGCCGTCCTCCGTCGCTCCCACTCCTGCCCGTTTGACGCCGGGCCGCGCCCGGCCCGACGGCCCCTACTATGCCATTTCGGGGGGCGGCCTCGCCACCGCCCCGCCCGCCGCCCGCCCGGTGGTCACCCCCCGTGCCGCGTGGTTTCCCGCGCCTCGCCCGATTTCCCTTGCCCGGTCGGCCGGGTCCCGTAGAATCAAGGGTGCGTGAGCCGAACCCGCGCCATCCGCCGCGCCCTCGCCGCAGTCACCGCACTGGTGGCCCTCGCCGCGCTGTCCGCCTGCGCCACCCACCCGCCCGCCCGCACGGCCGGGCCCGGCCCGTCGCCCGTGGACATCGGCGTGGGCGAGCGCGCCTTTCCGTTCGCCCGCCAGGCCGCCGGGGGCGACCTCACGGCCCTGCCCGACCTGGCCGCCTACGTCGCCCGCGTGGGGCGCGGGGTGGCGGCCGCGTCGGACCACCCCGACCTGCCCTGGGACTTCGTGGTGATCGACAACCCGGTGCCCAACGCCTGGGCCCTGCCGGGGGGCAAGATCGCGGTCCACCGCGGCCTGCTCACCCGGCTGGACAGCGAGGCGGCCCTGGCCGCCGTCCTGGCCCACGAGGTGGTGCAGGCGGAGGGGCGCCGGGACCTGGGCGGCATGGAGCGCGAGCTGTGGTTCCGCATGGGCACCACCGGCGTCGCCGCGTCCGGCGACCGGGACGACCTGGTGGTGGGCGCCGCGCGCCTGGGCCCCGTCCTGGCGCAGAAGGCCTACGCCCCGGAGGAGGAGATCGCCGCCGACCGGGAGACCTTGAGGATCGTGGCGAAGGCGGGCTACGACCCCGGCGTGGCGGTGGCCCTGCTGGAGGCGTTCGCGCGCTTCGACGCGAACGGCGACCCCGCCTGGCGGGCCGGGCTCCTGGCCGCGGAGCCCATCACGGAGGCGCGCGTCGCCGCCGCCCGCGCCGCCCTGGCGGATCTGCCCGCGGAGGGCGTCATCGGGGAGGAGGCGTACGCCGACGCCGTCGCCCCCCTGGTGGCCCTGGACCCCGCCTATGACCGCCTGACCGACGGCGAGCGGGCCCTCGCGAAGGGCGACGCCGACGCGGCCCTTTCCGCGGCCCGGGACGCCCTCGACCACGGTCCGGACGAGCCCCGCTTCCACGTCCTGGAGGGGCGCGCCCTGCTCGCCCTGGGCCGCCCCGGCGAGGCCGTTCCGACCCTGGACGACGCCGTGAAGCTCGGCTCCGGCAGCTACCTGCCTTGGCTCGTGCGGGGCGAGGCCCGCCACGCCGCCGGCGACGACGCCGGGGCGCGGGAGGACCTCATGCACAGCCTGACGCTGCTGCCCACGGACACGGCCCACCTGGAGCTGGGCCGGATCGACCTGGCGCAGGGCCACCCGGACGAGGGCAAGCGCCACCTGCGCGCGGCCCAGGAGGCCGGGGGGCCGGCCGGGAAGGCGGCGGGCGAGACCCTGGCGCGCATGGAGCTGCTGGACGTGCCGGGGCGCTACGTGGCCGTGGGGGTGGGGCTGACGCCGGACGGCTACGTGTTCTTTACCGTGGAGAACCGCGCCCCCCTGGCCGTGCGCGACGTGAAGGTCCGCCTGAGCCTCAAGGACCCGACGACGGGCGCGCCGCGGCAGGCCGAGTTCACCTTCGACGGGCCGTTCGCGCCCAAGGAGCGGACCCGGCGCGAGACCCACTTCGGCCCCTTCCCGCCCGAGGTCACGCGCTCGGTGCGCACGGACGTGGTGGCCGCGCGCTTGGCCGAGTAGGCCCGGCCACCGGCGGGCCGTCCCGGGCCCGAATGGCTGGCCTTCCGCGCCCCCGGCGGCTATGATGAAAGATGCGCCCCGGCCGGCCCGGCCTCCTGCGGGAAGCCCATGCGGGACACCCCGGACGCACCCTTTAACACCCCGCGGAGACCATGAACCCGATCGAACCCGCCAAGCACACCGAGCAGCGGCGCGGCAACAACTGGCCGACCACGCTCTTCCTGATCCTGACGCCCATCGCCGGGATCGCGGGCACGTGGTACTGGGCGGCCTCGGGCCGCTTCTCCTGGGCCACCCTCGCCCTGTTCTTCGCCACCTGGGCGGCGACGGCCATGGGCATCACGGCGGGATACCACCGCCTGTTCGCGCACCGCAGCTACGCCGCCCGCCGGCCCCTGCAGATCGCCCTCCTGTTCGCGGGCGGCGCGGCCTGGGAGGGCTCGTGCCTGGAGTGGTGCCGCGACCACCGCCGCCACCACCGGTACGTGGACACCGAGCGCGACCCCTACAACATCAACCAGGGCTTCTGGTGGGCCCACATCCTGTGGCTGATCCGCGACCACCGCGAGGTCTTGGACCCGCGCGAGGTGCCGGACCTGCACCCGGACGCCTTGATGCGCTTCCAAGACCGCTACTACGGCTGGATCGCCACGGCCACGAGCTTCTTCCTGCCGTGGGGCCTCGCCACCCTGTGGGGCGACCCGTGGGGCGGGCTGTTCGTGGCCGCGGCCCTCAGGATCACGGTCAACCATCACGCCACGTTCCTGATCAACTCCCTGTGCCACTGGGCCGGCAGCCAGCCCTACTCCGACACCCACAGCGCCCGCGACAGCTGGTTCGCGGCCCTGCTCACCTACGGCGAGGGCTACCACAACTTCCACCACGAGTTCCCGTCCGACTACCGCAACGGCGTGCGGGCGCACCAGTGGGACCCGACCAAGTGGCTGATCTGGACCTCGAACCGCCTGCGCCTGGCCGGGGAGCTGCGCCGCGTGGCGCCCGAGCGCATCCTGGCCAAGCGCCTGAGGATGCAGGAGAAGCGCCTGGCGGAGAAGCTCGCCCGCGCCCCCAAGGGCCTGTCCACCTTCGCCGACGGGGTCCTCGCCAGCGCGCGGGACCAGGTCCACGCCGCGGTCGAGCACCTGGCTGCCCTGCGGCGCCAGTACCACGCCCGGGCGGCGGACCTGTCGGGCCTGGCCCACGCGGGAGGCGTGTCGGCCAGTCACGGCGCCGCTGCGATCCGGGCCCAGCTGCACGAGCTGGCGGCGCGCCTGAAGGCCGGCGAGAAGGACCTGCGGGCCAGCATGGCCATGTGGAAGGCGGTGGCCAAGGGCGTCGCCCGGATGACCAGCGCGTAGGACGGTCCCCCCAGGGACTGTCGGACACACCGTCGGGCGCGGGATTTTCCTCGGATACAAAAAAAGCCGGCGAGTACCACCGGCTCCTGCATGCGCGCCGTGACCCCGGCATCCGAGGCCCTGCGGCGCGGACCGCCGCGGTTATCGCGCGGCGGCGATCGGGACCCGAAGGCCCCGAAGGGGCGTCACACCAGCATCAGCCAGACCGTGAACACGGCAACGGCGATGGCCGCCATGCTGAGGTTCACGTGCTTGACCATGTTGCGAACGACGAGGTCCATCTTCGGATCCCTCTTTCAAGCCCGTTGCGACGCCCGCCCGGGCGCCGTCTTACGCTTCCATTCTCGTGCATTCCCCGTGCCAGCGCCCCGGCACGCCGCCCCCGGCCCGCGCACCCGCGCGGGACGCGGACCCGCGTACGGGGCGGATTCGGACCCCCCTCGAAAGGGGGATGTCCGCGCTGTCCAAATTTGAGCGGACCGTTACGTCCATGACACAGCGCGCCGCCCGCCGCCGGTCCCGGACCGATCCGGTGACCCTCCTGGCCCTCGCCGTCCTCGCCCTGCTCCTGGTCGTCGTGGCGCGCACGGCGTGGGTGTCGGACGACGCCTTCATCACCTTCCGCACCGTGGAGCACCTCCTGGGCGGGCGCGGTCCCATCTGGAACCCGGACCAGCGGGTCCAGGTGTACACCCACCCCCTGTGGATGTTCCTCGTGGCCGGCGCCACCCCCCTGGCGGGCAGCCCCTACGCCGCGTCCCTGGCCCTGTCGGGGGTCTGCGTCCTGGGCGCCGGGCTGCTGGTGGCCCTGGGGGGACCGGCGGGGGCGGTCGCCGTGGCGTTCCTGGCGGTCTCCAAGGCGTTCACCGACTTCGCCACCTCGGGGTTGGAGACGCCGCTGACGTACCTGCTCCTGGCGGCCTTCCTGGTGACGTACCTGGCGCGCGACGTGGGCCCGGGCCGCCTGTTCGCCCTCGCCGCCCTGGCGGGCCTGGGCCTGCTGAACCGCCTGGACACGGCCCTGCTCTTCCTGCCGCCCCTGGGTCTGGCCACCTGGGTCCAGGGGCGGACGGTCGGATGGGGCCGGACCCTGGGGCTCGTGGCGATCGGCCTGTCGCCCGTGGCCCTGTGGGAGGGCTTCTCCCTCCTCTACTACGGCGCCCTGTTCCCGAACACCGCCTACGCCAAGCTCGGCACCGGCATCCCCGCGGCCGACCTGGCCGTCCAGGGGGTGCGCTACCTGGCCGACTCCCTCGCGCGCGACCCGGTGACCCTGCC
>CAZGRJ010000055.1:0-2555 GCA_964528115.1 uncultured Nitrospirales bacterium | reverse complement strand
GTGGCCGCGGGCATCCTGCTGTACGTCGCCTACACGGTGAAGATCGGGGGCGACTTCATGTCCGGCCGGTTCCTCGCCGCCCCCCTGCTCGCGGCCATGGTCCTGGTGGCCCGGCTCCCGCTCCGCCTGGGGCCCGTGCCCCGTCCGGCGCTTGCGGGGGCGGCGGTCGTGATCGTCGTCGTCCTGGGGGCGCTTCCCCCCGCCTCGCCCCTGCGCAGCGGGCCGGGCTACTCGGACCGGACAATTACGAACGGCATCGCGGACGAGCGCGGCTGGTACTTCCAGAACCTGGGGCTCCTGAACGGCCGGCGCGGCCTGGGGGAGGGGTACGACACCGAGTGGTCGTCCCGCTTCAAGGCCCTCACCGACGCCGGGCGCAGCTTCGTGGCGGTGCCCGACAAGGCCACGCAGAGCTGGCGCATGCTGGGGCTGCCGCCGCGCGACCCGCCCTTCGGCCTGGTGGTGGCGGGCCGGGTGGGGCGGTTCGCCTACGGCGTGGGGCCGCGGGTGTACGTGATCGACAACCTCGCCCTGGGCGACCCGTTCCTGGCGCGCCTGCCCGCCAAGGGGGCGACGGACGGCTCGTGGCGCATCGGCCACTTCGCCCGCGCCATCCCCATGGGCTACCCGGAGTCCATCCTCCAGGGCCGCGACCGCCTCGTGGACCCGGACTACGCCCGCCTCTACGCCGACCTGGACCTGGCCACGCGCGGGCCCCTGTTCGCCAAGGGGCGCCTGGGGGCCATCTGGCGCCTGAACACCGGGGCCTACGCCGGCCTGCCCGGCCCCAAGCTCGAGCCCCCGCTCCCCGCCCCCCCACCTTGATCGGGGCGGCCCAAACCGGATAATGCTCGGGCCCCGCCGGGACGCCCGCGCGGGGCGAGGCCGACGTCATGGACTTCCTGCGCGCCATCCACGGGTTTCTGGGCGACACCACCTTCTCGGTGCCCCTCGCCCAGGTGGTCCTGTTCGTGGGCATCATCGCCTTCTGCCTGCTCCTGGGGCGCCACCGCCTGGGGCTCGTCATCACCCTGTGCTTCGTGTTCTTCTGGAGCTTCGTGCTGAACTTCCGGTTCTTCATGCACGTGCTGAACGACGTGACGTGGGGGCCCCAGCTCTACTTCCTGTCCGGCCTGCTCCTGTTCGCCCTGATCATCCTGGGCCTGTTCGTCCAGCGCACCGATTGAGGCGCCCCGTGGCGCGGAAGGGGCGCGGGATCGTCGCGGCGGGCGCATTCGGTCTCGCGCTCTGGGCCGCGCCCGCCCACGCCGCCGACTGCGCCTCGGCCGTGATCTCCGAGGGTGACACCGGGCCCCAAGTGCGCGAGCGGTGCGGCGAACCGGCCCAGGAGGAGACGTGGCGCGCCGACCTCCTGGGCCGCGCCATGGGGCCGCCGCCCGCGCCCGTGCCCGCGATCGCCGTGTTCCGGGAGGCGGAGTGGATCTACAACCCCGGCCCCCGCCACCTGCTGTTCGCCGTGCGGTTCCGCGACGGGCGCGTGGTCCGCACGGAGACCCTGGGCCCGGGCTTCCCGGAGGACCGCCGGGATGCCGACCGCTGCCACACGGGGCTGTTCGACCCGGGCGAGCCCCGGGTGACCATCGAGAACGCGTGCGGCCCGCCCACCCGGGAGGAGGCGCGCACGAACCGCCGCACCCGCCACGCCTTCGGGCGCCGGGAGCGGGTCCACGTCCACGTGCAGGAGTGGACCTACGACTTCGGCCCGCGCTTCTTCACCCGCCTGTACGTGTTCGAGAACGGGCGCCTCGTCCGCACCGAATCGGGGGAGCGCGGTGAATAAGGCCGTCCTGGTCGTGCCCGCCGCCCTGATGGCGGTGGCCGCCGGGGCCCTGGCCGTGGTCCACTGGCGCGACGCCCGGTCCGCGGCGGCCGTGGAGCGGGCCCTCGTCCGGCCGCCGGGGGCACAGCCGTTCGACCCGGGCGTCCTGGACGACCTGCCGGAGCCCGCCCGGCGCTACCTCGCCGCCGCCGTCGCCCCCGGCACGCCGCCCGCGCGCTCGGTCTTGTTGCGCATGAAGGGGCGCTTCCTGCTGGGGGACGCGTGGCGGCCCCTCGCGGCCGGCGAGCGCCTGGCCGCCGACGGTCTGGTCTGGCGCGCCATCGTGTCGGCGGGCGTGCCCGTGCGCGTGTACGACACCCTGGGCCCGGACGGCGCCGCCATGCGGGCCTGGGCCCTGGGGGTGCTGCCCGTGGCGCGGGCGGACGGGCCGGACATCACCCGCTCCGGCGCCGGCCGCCTGGCGGCGGAGATGATCTGGCTCCCCTCCGCCCTCCTGCCCGGGCCCGGCGTGACCTGGGAGGCCGTGGACGCGGACACGGCCCGCTACCGCGTGACCCTGGCGGGCCATCCCCTCGCCGTGGAGGTGCGCGTGGACGCCGACGGCCGCCCGGTGACCGTCTCCATGCAGCGCTGGGGCGACCCGGGCGCCGACGGCATCTTCCGCGAGGCCCGCTTCGGCGCCGAGCTGTCCGACCCCCGGACGTTCGGCGGCTACACGATCCCGACGAAGGTGCGGGTCGGCTGGCACTTCGGC
>CAZGRJ010000054.1:0-15809 GCA_964528115.1 uncultured Nitrospirales bacterium | reverse complement strand
CGTGGTCCTGGGCGACGAGCGGGCGGTCCTCCAGAAGTTCGAGCAGTTCCGCGCCAGCGGAGGCCCCACGGCCACGGAGGGCGCCCCCGCCCGGGCCTTCGGGCGCACGACCCCGCCGCCCTGGGCCGACGAATTGCCCGAGGGCCCCGGCGCCGCCCAGCCGGCCGCGCCCCCCGCCGCCGCGCCGGCGCCGCCTCCGGCCGCGGCGACCCCGGGCCCGGAGTCGCCCTTCGGCCCCGAGGCCCAGATGAACCTGCTGACCACCATCGAGCGGGGCATCGCCGAGGGCCACCTGCCCCTCAAGGAGATCGGCAAGCACGCCGCCGGCATGGCCGAGCGCGAGGCCATCCTGCGGGTCCTCAACTACACCCGCTGGAACCGGCGCCGCGCGGCCCAGATCCTGGACATCAGCTACAAGGCCCTGCTCTACAAGATCCGGGACTACGGCCTGAACACCCCCTAAACTGCTCGCTCCGTAGGCATTTTCGGGGCCCGCCCCGCCCCCACCCGAACCCCCGGCCGGGCCTGGATTTCCGGGCCCTCGGGGACCCCCGAAACGGGGTCCACGGGCCCGTCCGAGGCCCTAAACTCCGACCCTCCGCCGACCGAAACAACATACGACGGCTACCGACCGCGTCCGGCCCTTCTGTCGGGCCCCGTGCATGCCTTGTGGCCTTTTCGTTTGAAGGAACTCCACGCCCGATGGAGAGCCCGGCGCCGAACCGCGCGAAAAAGACGATTCTGGTGGCGGACGACGAGGCGGCCGTCCGGGACGTGCTGGGGGACGTGCTGGCGGACGCCTACGAGGTGGTCGCGGCGGCCTCCGGCGAGGAGGCCCTGGAGCAGCTCGACCACTGCCACCCCAGCCTGCTGCTCCTGGACCTGCGCATGCCCGGCATGTCGGGCATGGACGCCCTGGCCGAGGCGCGCCGGCGCGAGCCCGAACTGCCCGTCGTGGTCCTGACCGCCACCACCTCCTACCAGACCGCCGTGGACGCCATGCGCATGGGGGCCGCGGACTACGTGGCGAAGCCGTTCGAGGTGGCGGAGCTGCGCCACGTGATCGACCGCACCCTGGCGACCCAGAACCTCTACCAGGAGGTCCGCTACCACCGCCGCAACGTCCAGAAGCCCCAGCAGACCCACATGATCGGGAACTCGCCCCAGATGCTGGAGGTCTTCCGCCGCATCCAGCAGGTGGCCGACACCCCCTCCACGGTCCTGATCACGGGCGAGTCCGGCACTGGCAAGGAGCTCGTCGCCCGGGCCCTGCACTTAAACAGCGGCCGCAGCGAGGGGCCCTTCATCGCCCTCAACTGCGCCGCCATCCCCGAGAACCTGATCGAGGCCGAGCTGTTCGGCCACGAGAAGGGGGCCTTCACCTCGGCCACGGGGCGGCGCATCGGCCACTTCGAGCTGGCCGACTCGGGCACGCTCTTCCTGGACGAGCTGGGCGACCTGGCCCTGGCCACCCAGGCCAAGATCCTGCGGGTGCTCCAGGAGCGCGAGTTCAGCCGCGTGGGCGGCGCGCGGCCCATCCAGGTGGACGTGCGCCTGATCGCCGCCACCAACCACGAGCTGCGCGAGGCGATCCAGGACGGGACCTTCCGCGAGGACCTCTACTACCGCCTGGCGGTCTTCCCCATCCACCTGCCGCCCCTGCGCGAGCGGCCGGAGGACATCCTGCCCATCGCCGAGCACTTCCTGCGCACCCGCACCCCGGGCGGCCAGCCGTCCAAGCGCATCTCCAGAGAGGCGGCCGAGATGCTCACGGGCTACGCCTGGCCCGGCAACATCCGGGAGCTGGAGAACGTGGTCGAGCAGCTCATCATCCTGGTGCCGGGCGACGTGGTGGGGCCGAACGACCTGCCCCTCCACATCCGCCGCCAGGAGTCGGTGCCCCGCGCCAGCGACGCGGTGCTCTCGGGCCGGGTCTCGTTCGACAAGGCCGTCGCGACCTTCGAGCGCGAGATCATCCTGCGCGCCCTCAACGAAACCGGCTTCGTCCAGACCCGCGCCGCCACCCGCCTGGGGATCACCCGCCGGGTGCTCAAGTACAAGATGGACCAGCTGGGCATCCCGGCCCGGCCGACCTACACGGGCTAGGCTCGGCCTGGGCGGGAACCGCGGTCCGGACGTCCGGGAGCGAGCGCTCAGATCCCCTGTGCTGCCCAGAAGAACAACAGCACGAAAACGTGCCCCGCAATGGCGATCGCCCCGACGATCCAGCAGACAACCGCCCGCGGCCAATTCCAGACCTCGTGTGTCACAACGCTGCCAGTGGCGTTGTCCCACAACGTGGAACCCGTCGATTGCAGGCGCCGGGCGAACACCGCCCAGGCCGCCAGCTCGACGACCGGTATGCACAGACCCATCCCGAGCGTGTACACGATGGCGGCCCGCTTGAGGGACACGTTGAACGGAAGCTTCTCCCCGTCGGCACCGCGAACCCGAATACCAAAGAACCGCTTTCCGGGCGTGGTCCCGAAGACGCTGATGAGGGCGGATTCCACCAGGGCCATCGGAGCGATGGCCGCGACCCACACTCCGACAAATACCACCCCCATCACCGCCGACGCGTAGGGCTCGGGAATGCCGCCGCCAGGTGGGCCGGAATAAAATGGCCCGGAGACGAATGGCATGGTCAACAACATAAGGATGAAGTAGCCGGCAAACATGCCGGCCACTGCCGCGGGCCCGAAGCACAACAGGTCGAACAGGCGCGCACACCACCGCCGAACGGGATGGTGGTTGGTTGCCGGGCCGTGTGGTGTCCACTCGCCCCTCATCCTGGCCCTTCCGATTTCGCGCCGTGGCACCCGACGCCCGTTGTCTCAGATGCCCCCCAATTCAGTTCACCACGACACGGGAACGCGGTCCCTCCCGACCGCGCTCAGCCGGCCCCACCCGTCTCCATCACCCGCACCGCGTCCGGAACGTGGACGGTGGTGGTGGGGAAGGCGATCTCGGCCCCATGACCCGTGATGATCGCCTCGATGCGCTGGAGCACGTCCTGCTTGACCTGATGATACTCGGCCCGCTCGACAGGGGCGCGCCCGGCGGGGCATCCTCGCCCCGGCCCGATGCCCGCCCCGCTCCGCCCGATCCGCCTGATTCTCGTTCTCACGGCCGCCGTGGCTTTGGGCGGCTGCGCCAGCTGGCCCGACCACGGGGTGCGCCCCACGCCGGAAGGGACCTACCGGATCGCCCTGATGCCCGTGGCCGTCACGGCCCGGGTGCCGCACCTGTCGGACCTGAAAGACGTGCCCCCGCCGGGCCCGGAGGGCGAGGCCGAGCGGGAGGCGATCCGGGCGGACCTGGCCGAGGCGGGCGCGGCCACGACCCGGGCGCTGGCCGGGGAGCTGGCGGCGTCACCGGTCCTGGACCCGGTCCCACGGGGCCGGGTGGCGACGGCCGCCTCGGCCCTGGGCGAAAGCGCGGACCCGGCCGCGGTGGCCCGGTCGGCGGGGGCCGACGCCGCCCTGGTGGTCGACCTGTCGGGCTACGGCAAGATCAAGCGCCGCTGGCTCGCCTACCTGATCGGCTCGGGGGCGGTGGAGGCCGTGGTGCAGGGGGTCGTCGCCTACCACGTGGTGGACAACCTCTGGGTGGCGCTCGGCGTCGGGCTGGAGGAGATGGGCAGCGAGCTCCTCACCTGGGGCGGCGGGGCCTGGCTGTTCAACGCCCGGTACGCCCCCGTGACCCTGGAGGCCAAGCTGGTGGCGGCGGAGGACGGACGCACCGTGTGGCGCGACGTCGTCTTCGTGGGCATCGACCGCAAGGCCCTGAAGGCCCTGCCCAAGGACCAGCGGGAACGGCGCGAGGTGCAGCTCGGGGTGACCGCGGCCAAAGCCCGGGCCGACCTGGTGCACGGCCTGGAGAAGGCCGCCGGGTACCGCCTCCACCCGTGGCGTCCGGAGCCGCCGCCCTGGCGCCGCCGGCGCGTCAGGGGGTGACGGCGGGGCCCTCCCCGGCTACCCGCACCGCATCAGGCACGTGCACCGTCGTGGTCGGGAACGCGATCTCGGCCCCGTGGCCGGTGATGATCGCCTCGATGCGCTGGAGCACGTCCTGCTTGACCCGGTGGTACTCGGCCCACACGGTCGTGCGGGTGAAGCAGTAGACGAAGAAGTCCAGGCTGCTCGGGCCGAAGGCGTTGAAGTTCACCATGATGAGCTGGTCCGTCGCGATGTCCGGGTGCGCCTCCAGCATGGCCTTCACGTCGGCCGTGATCGTGGCCATCTTGGCGGCGTCGTCGTAGCGGATGCCGACGGTCTCGTAGATGCGCCGGTGGCTCATGCGCGACGGGTTCTCCACCGTGACCTGGGTGAAGGCCGCGTTCGGGACGTACAGGGGGCGCTTGTCGAAGGTGCGGATGCGGGTCACGCGCCAGCCGATCTCCTCCACGGTGCCCTCGATCTCCCGGTCCGGCGAGCGGATCCAGTCGCCCACGGTGAAGGGGCGGTCCAGGTAGATCACCATGGCGCCGAAGAAGTTGGCCAGGAGGTCCTTGGCCGCGAAGCCCACCGCCACGCCGCCGATGCCCCCGAAGGCCAGCACCCCGGAGACGCTGTAGCCCAGGGTCTGCATGGCGACGAGCACGGCCGTGATGACGATGGACACCCGCACCAGGCGGCCGACCGCGTCCACGGTGTGGCGGTCGTGATGTCCGCCGCCGGTCTCGGTCAGGTGAATGACGTTGCGCTCGATCCGGCGGACCACGCGGATCAGGAACCAGGTCACGGCCACGACCACGCCCACGTCGCGGATGGGCCCGACGGCGGCGAAGATGGGGGCCCCCGAGACGCGCTCGGCGATCTGGGCGGCGAAGGCGATGCCCACCACCCAGATGAGCAGCGACAGGGGCCGCGCCAGGGCGTCCACCACGGCGTCGTCCCACGGGTTGCGGGTGGTCTCCAGCTTGCGGCGCAGGCGCGTCAGCACCCGGCGCTGGACGAAGTCGGCGGTGACGGCCGCCAGGACCACCAGGAAGACCTGGGTGACCCACCCCCCCGGCCCCTGGAGGGTCAGCCATTCCTTCAGCGTCGTGAAGTCCATACCGTTCCGGCTGCCGCCCGGGATGCCGACCGTCGCCCGGCCGGCGCCTACAGGGCCTCCCCGCCGCGCTCGCCGGTGCGGATGCGCACCGCGTCCATGAGGTCCAAAAGGAAGATCTTGCCGTCGCCGATCTGGCCGGTGCGGGCGGTGTCCCGGATCGCCGCGATGGCCCCCTCGGCGGCATCGTCGGGCACGGCGGCCATGACCTGGACCTTGGGCACGAAGTCCACGAAGTACTCGGCCCCCCGGTACATCTCGGTGTGGCCCTTCTGGCGCCCGTGGCCCTTGACCTCGGTGACGGTCATGCCGGCCAGGCCCAGCTCCGCCAGGGCGGCCTTCACCTCGTCGAGCTTGTAGGGCTTGATGATCGCGATGATGAGCTTCACGGCCGCCCCCTCCGTGGGGCATCCCGGCGCCGGGGAGCCGTCACGGGGTCTGACTGGTCTCGGGGTTGGCGCCAATGCTGTGGACGGCGAGGTCGGCGCCCCGAAGCTCGTCCTCGCGCGAGAGGCGGAAGCCCACGGTCCGGTCGATCACCTTGTACACGACGAAGCCGCCCACCATCGCCAGCACCACCGCCACCGTCGTGCCCACGACCTGGGAGAGCAGGCTCACGCCGCCCATGCCGCCCAAGGCCTTTATTCCGAACAGGCCGCACGCGATCCCGCCCCACGCCCCCGCCAGGCCGTGCAGGGGCCAGACCCCGAGCACGTCGTCCAGGCGCAGGCGCTCCTGGGTGTAGGTGAACATGAAGACGAACAGGCCGCCCCCCACGGCCCCGATCACCAGCGCCGCGATGGGGTGCACCACGTCGGAGCCGGCGCAGATCGCCACCAGGCCCGCCAGGGCGCCGTTGTGGACGAAGCCCGGGTCGGCCTTGGTGATCACCAGCGCCGCCAGGACGCCGCCCACCAGGGCCATCAGGGAGTTGACCGCCACCAGGCCCGAGATGCTCTCCACCGACTGGGCGCTCATCACGTTGAAGCCGAACCACCCCACGATCAGCATCCAGGAGCCCAGGGCCAGGAACGGGATGTTGGACGGCGGAAAGGGGTGGCTCGCGCCGTTCGAGCCGTAGCGCCCCATGCGCGGCCCCAGGACGGCGACCGCGGCCAGGGCCACCCAGCCCCCCATGGCGTGTACCACCACGGAGCCCGCGAAGTCGTGGAACGGGGCCCCGAAGGTCGCGGTCAGCCAGTCCTGCATGGCGCCGTTCCGGCCCCAGGCGAGGGACTCGAAGAACGGGTAGATCAGGGCCACCAGGATGCCCGCCGCCAGCACCTGGGGCCAGAACCGGGCGCGCTCGGCGATGCCCCCCGAGATGATCGCCGGGATCGCCGCCGCGAAGGCCAGCAGGAAGAAGAAGCGCACCAGCCCCAGGCCCTGGTCGTCGCCCACGAGGGCGCCGGCCGGGGCGAGGAACCGGATGCCGTAGGCCAGCGGGTAGCCCACCAGCAGGTAGACCACGGTGGAGACCGACCAGTCGGAGAGGATCTTCACCAGGGCGTTGACCTGGTTCTTGTGGCGCACGGTGCCCGCCTCCAGGAAGGCGAAGCCGCCGTGCATCGCGAGCACCATGACGGCGCCCAGCATCAGGAACAGGACGTCCGCCCCGTGGCGGAGCCCCTCGAGCTTGTCCATGCGGCCCTCTCAGGTGGGCGCCACACCCGCCCCCTCGGCCCCGGCCCGCCGCTTGACCCCCGGCCCGGCCGCTCCCTAGACTGGCGGTTTTGGGCACTTGCGGCGCCCCCCCGGTCGTGCCCGGTGTACGCTAATTACGGTACGTGGGCGCGTAGCGCGCTTTCGTTGTAGCGCGTCAGTCTATTGAGTAACCCAACGCCTGGCAAGGGCCCGTGAACGTCCTGTTCTTCGAGCTGGCCATGACCGCCTACCTGGTGGTCGCGGTCCTGTTCATGGTCTATCTCGCCCAGCGCCGCGAGGGGCTGGCCAAGGCCTGCCTCGTCGGCACGGTGGTGGGCTTCGCCCTGCACACCGTGGCCCTCGGGGTGCGCTGGCACGAGGTGGGGGGCTTCCCCGTCACCAACGCCTTCGAGGCGGCGTCGTTCTTCTCGTGGACGCTGGTGCTCGTGTTCCTCGTGTTCGACTTCCGCTACCGCTCCCACGTCCTGGGGGCGTTCATCGTCCCCATGGCGTTCCTGTCGAACCTGGCCTCCGCGTTCCTGCGCCAGATGGTGCGCCCCCTCAATCCGGACCTCATGGGCCCGGGGCTGATCACCCACACCTCGCTCATGCTCCTGGGGGCGGTGGCGTTCTGCCTGTCGTTCGCCGTGGGACTCATGTACCTGACCCAGATGTGGCTGCTCAAGAGCAAGCGCTTCAACGCCGTGTACCACCACCTGCCGTCCCTGGAGACCTGCGACGTCCTGATCGGGCGCGGCATCCTGGTGGGCCTGCCGCTCACCACCCTGGGGATCCTGGCCGGGGCGATCGGCAGCCGTTACGTGCGTGGAACCTACTGGGACTGGACCCCTCTGGAGACCACCTCGTTCCTCATCTGGGCCTTCTACCTGGCCATGCTCGTGGGGCGCTACTTCTTCGGCGTGCGGGCCCGGAAGGGGGCGTTCCTGGCCGTGTTCGGCTTCGCCGGGGTGGTGGGCGGCTTCCTGCTGGTGCACGGGGTCCTGGGCGGGGGCGGGCACTTCTGATGGGGGCCCCGGCGTGACGGCCCAGCTGATCGTCGTGGGGCTCTCCCACAAGACCGCCCCGGTGGAGGTGCGCGAGCGCCTCGCCTTCCCCGAGACCGCATTGCCCGACGTCTGCCGCCGGATCGCGGCCGAGGCCGGGGTGGAGGAGGTGATGGTCCTCTCCACCTGCAACCGGGTGGAGATCTACGCCGTCGCCCCGTCCGCCGACCTGGGGTTCGCGGGGGTCTCCGACTTCCTGGCGCGCCAGGCCGACGACCCCTCCGCCCGTCACCTGGCCCAGCACCTCTACCACTACCCGGGCCTGGACGCCATCGGCCACATGTTCCGGGTGGCGGCGAGCCTGGACTCCATGCTCCTGGGAGAGCCCCAGATCCTGGGCCAGTTCAAGGACGCCTATGCCGCGGCGCTTTCCGCGGGCAGCACGGGGGTGGTGCTCAACAAGGTGGCCAAGAAGGCGATCTCGGTGGCCAAGCGCGTGCGCACCGAGACCCGCGTCGCCGAGAACGCCGTCTCCGTCAGCTACGCCGCCGTGGAGCTGGCCCGCAAGGTGTTCGGCGACCTGTCGCGCCACTGCGTCATGCTCCTGGGCGCGGGCGAGATGGCGGAGCTGGCTCTGCGCCACCTGGTCCAGGCCGGCTGCCGCGAGGTGATCGTGGTCAACCGGACGCCCGAGCGGGCGCAGCAACTCGCCGCCGAGCTGGGGGGCCGGGCGCTGCCGTTCGAGGACTTCCCGAACGCCATGGCCCAGGCGGACATTGTCCTGTGCTCCACGGGGGCCGACGGCTACGTGGTGGGCCCGGACCTCGTGGCTCGCGCCCTGCGCGCACGGAAGCACAGGCCCGTGTTCCTCATCGACATTGGCGTGCCGCGCAACGTGGACCCGGAGGTGGGGCGCCTGGACGACGCCTTCCTGTACGACATCGACGACCTCCAGCAGGTGGTGGACGCCAACCTCCAGGAGCGCGAGAGCGAGGCCCGCAACGCCCACCGGATCGTGGACGAGGAGGTGGACGGCACGGCGCGCTGGCTGCGGTCGCTCGACGTGGTCCCCACGATCACGGCCCTCAAGGGCCACGCCGAGGCCATCGCCCGGGCCGAGGCCGAGAAGGCCCTGGCGCGCCTGTCGCACCTGTCGGACCGCGACCGGGCCCAGGTGTCGGCCATGGCCCAGGCGATCGTGAACAAGCTCCTGCACGCCCCCTTCACGTCCATGCGGCGCGAGGCCCAGGAGAAAGGCGAGACGGACATCGTGGAGGCGGTCCGGCGCCTGTTCGCCCTGGCCGACGCCCCCGAGGCCGCGGACCCCCCGGCGGAGGACGCCGCGCAACATTCGGAGCCGGACGCGCCGGAGCCGGACGCCCCGGCGGCCCCCGAGGGCGCCTCGGGCGGGAGGCGGCGCTGACATGGCGCGGCGGGCCGTGAAGGGCAACTTCACCGGGCGTCTCGTCATCGCCACCCGGGGCAGCAAGCTCGCCCTGTGGCAGGCGAACCACGTGAAGGACCGCACCCTCGAACGGTTCCCGGACGCCGAGGTGGCCCTGAACGTCATCAAGACCACGGGCGACAAGATGCTCTCCGGGCCGCTGGCGGAGATCGGCGGCAAGGGGCTGTTCGTCAAGGAGATCGAGGAGGCGCTCCTCAAGGGCGCGGCGGACCTCGCCGTGCACAGCATGAAGGACGTGCCCGCCGTCATCCCCCAGGGGCTCGCCATCGGCGCCGTCACCGAACGCGAGGACCCGCGGGATGCGCTCCTGTCGGTCCGCTTCGCCTCCCTGGCGGCGCTCCCGCGCGGGGCGAAGGTGGGCAGCAGCTCGCTGAGGCGCAAGGCCCAGCTCCTCGCCTACCGGCCGGACCTGCGGGTGGAGCTGTTGCGCGGCAACGTGGACACGCGCCTCAAGCGCCTGGAGGAGGGGACGTTCGACGCCATTCTTCTTGCAGCCGCCGGCGTGCGCCGGCTCGGGCTGGCCGCCCATGTTCGAGAGTACCTGCCGGAATCGATCTGCCTGCCCGCCATCGGCCAGGGGGCCCTGTGCCTGGAGGTCCGCCGGGGGGACGAGCGCCTGAAGCCCCTGATGGCCCACTTCCACCACCCCGCCACGGCCGCGCCCGTGACCGCCGAGCGGGCCTTCATGGCGCGCCTGGAGGGCGGGTGCCAGGTGCCCATCGCCTGCCACGGGCGGCTCGTGCGGGGCTCGTTGCGGGTATCGGGCCTGGTGGCGAGCGTGGACGGGCGGGAGGTCTTCCGGCGCGAGGTCCAGGGCCCCCCGGCGGCGGCGAAGCAGTTGGGCACGCGCCTCGCGGACGCGGTCCTCGCGGCGGGGGGCGGGCGGGTGCTCGCCGAGCTGCGCGCGGAGGCCGGATGAGCCAGGCCCCGGGCACCGTCTACCTGATCGGCGCCGGGCCCGGCGACCCGGGGCTCATCACGGTCAAGGGCCTCGAGCGCCTGCGTGCGGCCGACGTGGTCGTGTACGACTACCTCGCCAACCCCGCCCTCCTGGAGGACCTGGGGCCCGACGTGGAGCGCATCTACGTGGGCAAGCGCCACGACGACGCCCTCAAGACCCAGGACGAGATCAACGCCCTGCTCCTGGACCGGGCCCGCCAGGGCCGCACCGTGGCGCGCCTCAAGGGGGGCGACCCGTTCATCTTCGGGCGCGGCGGCGAGGAGGCCCGGGCCCTGGCGAAGGCCGGCATCCCGTTCGAGGTGGTCCCCGGCGTCACGGCGGCCACGGCGGTGGCGGCCTACGCCGGCATCCCCCTCACCCACCGGGGCATGAACGCCACGGTCACCTTCGTCACCGGGCGCGAGACCCCGGGCCGGGGCGAGACCCTCATCCGCTGGGACCAGCTGGCCCGGGCCGGCGGCACCCTGGTGTTCTTCATGGGGGCCAAGAGCCTGCCGGAGATCACGCGGCGCCTGATCGACGCCGGGCGCGCCCCCGACACCCCGGCCGCCGTCATCCACTGGGGCACGCTCCCCAACCAGCGCACCGTCGCCGCGCCCCTGAAGGACCTGGCCCGCGCCGTGGCCGAGGCGGGCGTGGGGCCCCCCGCGCTCACCGTCGTCGGCGAGGTGGTCGCCCTGCGGGAGGAGATCAACTGGTTCGAATCGCTCCCCCTGTTCGGCCGCCGGGTGCTGGTCACCCGCGCCACCGGCCAGCGCGGCCGCCTCGCGCGCCTGCTCGCCGAGCGCGGCGCCGAGGTGGTGGCCGTGCCCACGATCCGCGTCGTCCCGCCGGAGGACCCGGGGCCCGTCCAGGCGGCGCTGGCCGGACTGGACCGCTTCGACTGGGTGGTCCTGACCAGCGCGAACGGGGTCGAGGCGTTCTTCGCGGCCCTTGCGGCCCACAACCGCGACAGCCGCGCCCTGGCCGGCCGCAGGGTCGCCGTCGTGGGCGACGAGACGGCGCGGGCGCTGGCCGCCCACGGGGTCACGGCCGACCTGGTGCCGGAGGCCTCCCACGCCGAGGGCCTCGCCGACGCGATGGGACAAGCGGGCGTGAAGGGGAAAACGGTCCTCCTGGCCCAGGCCGCGGGGGCCCGCAAGGTCCTGGGCGAGCGCCTCGGCGAGGCCGGGGCCGAGGTGACGGCCGCCGCCCTCTACCGCACCGTCGTGCCCGAGGCCGACGCCGCCGCCCTGGCCGTCCTCGCGGGCGGGCCGGTTCACTACGCCACGTTCACCAGCGGCTCGACGGTCCGCAACCTGCGCGAGATCCTGGGCCCCGAGGGGTTCGCGAAGACCCTCGCTACCGCCCGCATCGTCGCCATCGGCCCGGTCACCGCCCGTGCCGCCCGCGACGCGGGGCTGACCGTCCACATCCAGCCCGACGACCCGGGCGTGGCCGCGCTGGTGGCCGCCATCTGTTCCGACGCCGTGCCAAGCCAAGGGAGTCCGCCATGAAGCTCGTGCACCGCCCCCGCCGCCTGCGCCGCACCCCCGGCCTGCGCCGCATGGCGCGCGAGGCCCGCCTGTCGCCCGACCAGCTGATCCATCCCATGTTCGTCGTCCCCGGCGAGGGGGTGCAGAACGAGGTCGGCGCCATGCCCGGCGTCTTCCAGCGCTCGGTGGACGGCATCGTGGCCGACTGCAAGGAGGTCCATTCCCTGGGCATCCCGGCCGTGCTCCTGTTCGGCATCCCGGAGCACAAGGACGCCGAGGGCACGGGCGCCTACGCCGACGACGGCATCGTCCAGCGCGCCGTGCGCGCCATCAAGCAGGCGGTGCCCGACCTGGTGGTCGTCACGGACGTCTGCCTGTGCGAGTACACCGACCACGGCCACTGCGGAATCGTGGAAAGCGGCGAAGTCGCAAACGACCCCACGGTGGACCTGCTCGTGCGCGAGGCCGTCTCCCACGCGAAGGCCGGCGCCGACATCGTGGCCCCGTCCGACATGATGGACGGCCGCGTGGGCGCCATCCGCGAGGGGCTCGACCGGGCCGGGCTCGACCGGGTGCCGATCCTGTCCTATGCCGCGAAGTTCGCATCGGCGTTCTACGGACCCTTCCGGGAAGCGGCCGAGTCGGCGCCCCAGTTCGGCGACCGGCGCGGCTACCAGATGGACCCGCCCAACGTACGCGAGGCCGTGCGCGAGGTGCTGCTGGACCTGGACGAGGGCGCGGACATGGTCATGGTCAAGCCCGCGATCCCCTACCTGGACGTCGTCCGGGCGGTGCGCGAGGTGGTGGACGTGCCGTTGGCCGCCTACAACGTGTCGGGCGAGTACGCCATGATCCGCGCCGCCGCCGCCAACGGCTGGCTCGACGGCGACGCCGCCATGCTGGAGGCCCTCACCTCCATCCGGCGGGCGGGCGCCGACCTGATCGTGACCTATTTCGCCAAGGACGCCGCCCGGCTCCTGGGCTGACGGGTTTTCGAGAGCCCCGTTGCGCATCGCCTACCGCGTGGAGGACGTGGGGCCCGCCCCCACCGGGCGGACCCTCGCCATCGGCAACTTCGACGGCGTCCACCTGGGCCACCGCAAGATCGTCGAGGCCGCCGTGGCGAAGGCCCGGGAGGCGGGCGAGGAGGCCACGGTCATCACCTTCGAGCCCCACCCCCGCGCGGTCCTGCGGCCCGAGGCCCCGCGCGAGATGCTCACCACCTTCGAGGACAAGGCCGAGGAGTTCCGCCGCCTGGGGGTGGACCTGATCCTGTGCCTCACCTTCGACCGGGACTTCGCCGCCCAGTCGCCGGAGGACTTCGTGCGCGCCGTCCTGGTGCCCGTGAACGCGCGCGACGTGTACGTGGGCGCCAACTACCGTTTCGGCCACGACCGCGCCGGCGACGCCGAGACCCTGTCCGACCTGGGCGAACGCCACGGCTTCTCCGTCCACCCCCAGAGCTTCTTCACCCGCGACGGCCAGCGGGTCAGCTCGTCCCGGGTGCGGAGGGCCCTCAAGGCGGGCGACGTGGGCGAGGCCCGGGAGCTGCTGGGGCGGCCCTATACCTTGAAAGGCGTGGTCGTCCCCGGCGTCGCCCGGGGCCGCGAGCTGGGCTTCCCCACGGCCAACCTGAAGCTCACCGAGGAGCTGGTGCCCGCCAACGGCGTGTACGCCGCCCGCGCGGCGGTGTGGGAGCCGGACGAGGTGGAGACGCCCGAACCAAACTGGTACGACGCCGCCGTCTACATCGGGACGAGGCCCACCTTCGAGGCGGGGGAGCGCCTGATCGAGGTGCACCTGCTGGACACGCAGCGGGAGCTGTACGGGCGCCGCATCCGCGTGGACTTCATGGACCGGGTCCGGCCCGAGATGGCCTTCGGCGGCCCGGAGGAGCTGACCGCCCAGATCCGCCGCGACATCGACCGCGCCCGCGCGCTCCTGGCGCCGTGACGGCGCGGCGGCAGCAGGACCCCGGGCGCCGACTTGCCGGTTCGGTGCGGCGGGCGCTGCGGGCGTCGGGCCTGGCGCCCGGCGACGGCCTCCTCGTGGCCGTGTCCGGGGGCGTGGACTCGGTGGTCCTCCTGCACCTCCTGGCCCGCCTCGCGCCGGGGGCAGGGCTTCGGCTGACCGCCGCCCACCTGGACCACGGCCTGCGGCCCGAGTCGGCCGCCGACGCCGCCTTCGTGGCCGACCTCTGCGCCGGGCTGAAGGTGCCCCTGATCTCGGCCCGGCGGACCGTCCGGGCGCGCCCCGGCGAGTCCCCCGAGGCCGCCGCGCGCCGCGTGCGCTACCGCTTCCTGCTGGCCGCCGCCCGCCGGGCCGGCGCGAAGGCCGTCGCCACGGCCCACCACGCCGACGACCTGGCCGAGACCGTCCTCCTGCGCCTGCTCGCCGGGGCCGGCAGCTCGGGCCTCGCCGCCATGGCGCGGCCCCGGCCGGGGGTCCTGCGGCCCCTCCTGGACCACCCGAAAGCGGACCTCATGGCCTATGCCGGGCATCGCGGCCTCGCGTTCCGGGAGGACGGCAGCAACCGCGATCCCCGCTTCGACCGCAACCGCCTGCGGGCCGAGGTCCTGCCGGCGCTGGCGGCGGTGAACCCGAACGTCGTGGCGACCCTGGGGCGCGAGGCGCGGGTGCTCGCCGACGAGGCCGACTTCCTCGCCCTGGCCGCCGCCGAGGCCCTGAAGGCCCTCTCCCGCGACGATGCCGAGGGCCTGCCGCCGGGCGCAATGGCCTTCGCCCGAACAGGCCTCGCGGCCCTGCACCCCGCCGTCGCCCGGCGCCTGGTGGCGGACTTGGTGGCGGGGCTGCCCGGAAGGCGCGGGACGGCGGCCGTCGAGGCCGTCCTGGACCTGGCCCGGGGCCCCTCCGGGCGGCGCGCGGACTTAGGAAGCGGCGTCCGGGCCGAGGCGCGCTACGGGCTTCTGGTGATCGGCCCCGGGCCGCCGGAGCCGGACGCGGCGCCCGTCCCGGTGCCCCTCCAAGTGCCCGGCGTCACTCCCGTCCCGTGGGCGGGCCTCGCCATCGAGGCGGCCTACCGGGCGCCGGACCAGGCGCCGGGCTGGATCTACCTGGACCCCGCCGCGTTTTCGGGCCCCCTCGCCGTCCGTCCGCGCCGGCCCGGGGACCGCTTCCAGCCCCTGGGGATGGGGGGCCGGTCCCGGTCCCTCAAGCGCTTCCTCATGGACCGCAAGGTGCCTAGGGACCAGCGCGGGCGCGTGGCGCTGGTCGTGGCGCCGGAGGGGATCGTGTGGGTCGCCGGCATGCGACAGGACGGGCGCTTTGTGGTAAAAGAGGGGTGGAAAGCCGGACGGGGCGGTGTGCCCCCGCTGGCGTTGCGGCTGCTTCCGGGCGAACCCTGATCGAACGGGCGTTAGGCGGGTATCGGGCGAGAGGGAATTTGGGCGCGTCGGGCACCTCGGATCGATCCACAGCGGACGGGCGCGCGGACAGTCGTAAGGACCCGCGCCGTTTCGGCAAGGCGCTGATCGACGCCGCCACCCTGGCCCGCCGCGTGGAGCAGCTGGGCAAGCAGATCACCGCGGACTACGCCGGGCGCGAGGTCGTCGCCGTCGGCATCCTCAAAGGCGCCGCGTTCTTTTATACCGACCTCGTCCGCCACGTCGGGGTCCCCCTCGTCGTCGAGTTCCTGCGCGTCGAGTCCTATGGCGGGCGCACCTCCAGCAGCGGCGAGGTGCAGCTCGTCTCCGACACCGACGCCGCCGACGTGGGGGGGCGCCACGTCCTGATCGTGGAGGACATCGTCGACTCGGGCGTGACCATGCAATACCTGCGCAAGCTCTTCCTGGCGCGGGAGCCCGCCTCGCTCGCCACCTGCACGCTGCTCGACAAGCCGAGCCGCCGGCGCATCGACGTGCCCCTGGACTACGTGGGGTTCAAGGTCGCCGACCTGTTCGTGGTGGGATACGGCATGGACCACGGCGGGAGGTACCGCAACCTCCCGTATATCGCGGCCCTGGAGGGCGCCCAGGCGCCCTGACGGCGGGTCCCCGCGCGTTGTTCGGCGGGGGGGGCTGTGTTAAAGTTTCCTGATCTGGCACAGAGTCTGCTATGGCACAGAAACCGCCGATGAATCCGAAGCATAAGAATCTCGCCCTGTGGATTGTGATCGGGTTGTTCATGATCCTCGTGATCAACCTGTTCAACGTGCCCACCAATCCGCTCGAGCAGGAGATGGTCTA